>NZ_VOSW01000149.1 GCF_009690905.1 Paraburkholderia madseniana | reverse complement strand
GCGGGCGTATCCATCGATCCTGCCGGAGCCGGAGTACGGCCCGGATGACGTGGTACTGCGGGTCAAAGCGAATGGTCAGCTACGCTTTGAAGGACAGCACCTTAGGGTCTCGAAAGCACTTTATGGGATGCCGGTTGCGGCACGCGCAAAGCCGGGCGAAGACGGCGTATTTGAATTCTGGTTTGCCCATCATCGCATCCTCACCCTTGACCTGAGAAGCGAAAATCACTGACCATAAAGTGTCAATGATGTCCCCGCACGTCTGTCAACCATGTCCCCGGTCTATACACAGCCGGCAAAGAGAAGTAGGTGACGCCCCGCACAGGGGCAACGCTTATAGACCACTAACAAAACAAGGAAAGGCCAACGCCCCAAGAACACGGCCAAATGCCGCCGCAAAAGGCAAAAACCCCTAGCCATCCTTATTAATAATCCACTCATGCGCGGGATCATTCCGAAAATGCCAGGTCCGCTGCCCCCCAGCCATAACATTCAAATAATAAGATTCATACCCATAGGGAACAACAACAGGATGATACCCACGCGGCACCATCACGACGTCGTGATTCTCCACCGCCATCGACTCATCGATATCGCGCATATCCGTATACACACGCTGAAAAGCAAACCCTTGCGGCGGATCGAGCCGATGATAATAAGTCTCTTCGAGCGAACTCTCGTGAGGCACATTATCCGTATCGTGCTTATGCGGCGGATAGCTTGAAGCATGCCCTCCAGGCGTACGAACCTCAACCACAAGCAAAGACTCCGCAAGCTCAGTCTGCGGAAGAATATCGCATACGTAACGCGTATTCAGCCCTTTCCCTCGCGTGGAACGCTTCATCGTAGAAGGCTCGATCAACCTCGCCGGATACATACCCTTGCCGGGCGCACTCGCCACACCAACCTCCGCATCGCGACAGGCGCGAACCGTCACCCGCACGCCAGGCGGAAAATACACCGCATACGGCGCGGAATCCTCGAACACGCTATCGCGTGAACCCAGCGAACTCCATTTTGCATCAGCAGTTTCAATATCCACCGCGCCCGTCAACACGACGATACACACCTCGCGAGACGGCTCAAACACATGCACGACTTCATCCGCGCCCAACCGGTAAGCAGCAAATCCCACATACCGCCAGCACGCCGACTCAGGCGTCACCCGCGCGATTGTCTGGCCCTCGCGCTGCGCCTTTACCAATAAACTCATGCTGCCTCCTGCTCAGTCCTGCCACCGGCGTCGAGCGGCGCATCGACCAGCGCTCGCAAGGTCCGGAATCCTTTCTGCGCATACTCGTACGATGGCGCCACCACCGGGTCCTGTTCCGCTTCAACCACCAGCCAGCCACGATAGCCATGCCGCTTCAATCGATCGATGATCGCCGGGAAGTTCACTGCGCCATCGCCCGGCACCGTGAAGGCGCCGCTGATCACCGCGTCGAGGAAACTCCAGTTGCGATTGCGCGCCAGTTTCATTACCGCCGGTCGAACGTCCTTGCAGTGCACGTGGCACACGCGCCCGATGTGTTTGTCGAGCACCGCGAGCGGATCGCCGCCGGCAAACGTGATGTGTCCGGCATCGAACAGCAGGCCGACGGCGTCGCTCGTGCGCGACATCAGTTGATCGACGTCGGCCGGCGTTTCGACATACGCGCCCATGTGATGATGGTACGCCAGCCGCACGCCGCGGCTCAACGTATAGCGTGCGAATTCATCGACGCGCGCCGCGTAGGCGGCCCATTGCGCTTCGCTGAAAAAACGCGGGCGTTGGTACAGCGGTTGCGGTGCGCCCTGGATCGAATCGGCAACTTCGCCGTAGACCATCGCGGTCGCGCCGTTCTGTGCGAGCAGTTCGAGGTGCGGGCCGACCGAGGCGATTTCCTCTTCCACGCTGCGTCGCGCGAGTCGTCCGGAGTACCAGCCGGATACCAAGGCCAGATCGTATTGGGCAAGCAGGGTCTTCAGCGCCTGCGGTTCGCGCGGAAACTTGTTGCCGAGTTCGAAACCCTGGTAGCCGATCTGGCGTCCTTCGGTCAACGCGACTTCGAGTGGCGTTTCGCCGCCGAGCGAAGGCAGGTCATCGTTCATCCACGATAAGGGGTTGATGCCGATACGTACGTCGAAAGCAGTCATGCGGGCGTCCTCATTCGTTGTCGATGTGGCCGGGGCGGTCGCTGGGGTCGGTGGGCGCCGCGCGGGCGGCGAGTTGCGCGTCGTATTGCGAGCGTGCAGCACGCACGCTGTCGCGTGCCGATACTTCGGGCACAGCGACTTCCCACCACCAGCCGCCGTCGTTCGTGGTGCGGGCGGGGTCGGTGTCGATACTGATCACATAGGTGCGATCGGCGGCGCGTGCACGCTGCATCGCGCTTTCAAGTTCGCCGATGTTCGCGACGTGCTCGGCCTGCGCGCCGAGCGCGCGTGCATGCGCGGCGAAGTCGATCTTCGGCGCGCCAAGCGGACCCTGCATGCAGTCGTCGAGCAGGTTGTTGAACGGTGCGCCACCGCAAGCTTGTTGCAAGCGGTTGATGCAGCCATAGCCGCGATTGTCGAGCACCACCACGATCAGCTTCGCGCCGATCATCACCGAAGTCGCGATCTCGCTGTTCATCATCAGATAGCTGCCGTCGCCGACCATCACGATCACTTCGCGCGCGGGCCGGGCGAGCTTGACGCCGAGGCCGCCGGCAATCTCGTAGCCCATACACGAGTAGCCGTATTCGACGTGATACGCGCCCGGTTTGCCGGCGCGCCAGAGCTTATGCAATTCGGCCGGCAAGGTTCCCGCTGCGCACACGACGATATCGTCCGTCGCGGAACGCGCGCTCGAACGCTGCACCGCGCCGATCACGTCGCCCTCATACGGCAGCACGGTGTCGCGTTGCGGCGCATGCGTGAGCGTGCTCACGGTGTCGCGCCAGCTTGCCGCGAGCTTATGTGCGCGTGCGGTCCATGTACGGTCCGCGTGCCAGCCTTGCAGGGATTCGGCGAGCGCATCTAATGCAAGACGTGCGTCGGCCTCGACCACCAGCGCGCGATGCTTGATGGCATCGAACGGATTCGCGTTGATGCCGATCACGTCGGCCTGGGTGAACAACGTGTTCGAGCCGGTGGTGAAGTCCTGCAAGCGTGTGCCGATTGCCAGCACGCAGTCGGCATCGTGAGCGAGTGCATTGGCGGCGGGCGAGCCGGTCACGCCCAACGCGCCGGCGTTCAGCGGATCGTTCCAGGCGAGCGAACCCTTGCCGGCCTGAGTTTCGGCCACCGGAATGCCGTGCGCGGCGGCGAAGCGGTGCAGCGCGTCGGTCGCACGGCCATAGAGCACGCCGCCGCCCGCGACGATCAACGGCCGCTTGGCGCGGCGCAGATGAGCAACCGCCGCGTTGATGTCTTCAGCGCGCGGCGCGGGGGAATGGAACGTGACGACGCGTGGCGTAAAGAAATCGGCCGGGAAATCCCATGCTTGCGCTTGCACGTCCTGAGGCAACGCGAGCGTGACAGGACCGCACAACGCCGCATCGGTGAGCACGCGCAGGGCGCGGGGCAATGCATTGAGCAATTGCGCCGGGTGCACGATGCGGTCGAAGTAGCGCGACACCGGTTTGAACGCATCGTTCGCAGAGACGCCGCCATCATGGAAATCTTCAACCTGCTGCAACACCGGATCGGGTGCGCGCGAGATGAACACGTCGCCGGGTAACAGCAGCACCGGCAGACGGTTCACATGCGCGAGCGCGGCCGCGGTGATCAGATTGGTCGCGCCGGGTCCGATCGACGTTGTGACGGCCATCATGCGGCGACGGAAATGCGCCTTCGCATAGGCAATCGCGCTGTGCGCCATCGCCTGTTCGTTGTGGGCGCGTAGCGTGGGCAACGCTTCGCGGTGCTGATACAAGGCTTCGCCCATTCCGGCCACATTGCCGTGCCCGAAGATCGCGAATACGCCACCAAAGAGCGGCTCGGTGCCGGTGCCGTCTTCGGTCGCGACGCGTTGTGCTGCGAGGTAGCGAACCAGCGCCTGGGCGGTCGTCAGACGGACGGTGCCGCCCGATGGCGCGTGAGCCTGGGTGGCGTCGTTGGCGGACGCCGCATCGTGATGCAATACGCGCTGGTTCATGCCGCCTGCTCCTGATGTGCATGGTCCGCCGTGGTGGGCTGCGTGCTTGTCGTTCCACGCGTTGCACGCCACGACGCAATCAGCGTTTCGAACGTGCGGCGCACGCGCGCGATCAGTTCGTCGTCGCTGATTTCACCGGCGAGCCACGCATGGCTCGGCTCGTGAAAGATCGTGCGGCCGACGGTAAATCCACGGCATGTCGCCGATTGCGCCGCCGCGCGAAAGCCCTCGTTCAATTGCTCGACACCCGCCGACAAACCGAGCAATACCACGCCCCGGCAGTACGGATCGCGCTCGGCGATCAGCGCGTCGACGGCTTGCCATTGGGCGGCGTCCATCGGTTCGAGTTTCCACCATTCCGGATAGATACCGATGTTGTACAGCCGCTTCAACGCGCGATAAACGATGTCCGGTGCTTGCGGCAGATGCGCGTGTTTCGGCGGAATTACTTCAAGCAGCAATTCGTGGCCGCTCGCTTGCGTCGCGTCGTAAAGCGCACGCAGTTGCGCTTCCTGTTCGAGGCGTTGTTCGACCGGTTCGTCCGGATGGAATTGCACGAGGCACTTGGCGATGTGTTCCTGCGGCCACGCGATCAGCGTCGTACCGATCGAGCGGCCGTGGTCGAACACGAGCGGCACGGACCCGGGCAACTCAACCGGCCGGCCGATCCACCAACCGCGGCCGGTGGCGGCGTTCAATGCGTCCTGACCGTAGCGGTCGTCGCTCAAGATGCCGATGCGGCCTTGCAGCCCCAAGGCGGCTTCCGTCTGCGCGACAGCTTCGACGAACAGGCCCTTCAGTTGCACGATACGGGCTTCATCGGCGCCGGTCTGCTGGGCGAGTTCGAAGAACTGGTTGCGGTGGTCGAACGCGAAGCCGAGTACTTCGTCCCATTGTTTGTGGGCAGGGGAGACACGATGCAGGCGTGCGAGCGTCGCGTCGCGGTCGGGGCGGCGCATGCGTTGCGGATCGGCCTTGGCTTCGCGCAGGAAGTATTCGAGTTCGGCGGGCGTCGGCATCGCCGGCGCACAGCCGTGACGCGAGACGACCAGCGCACCGCTCGCATTCGCCGCACGCGCGCAGGCTTCGAGCGGCTGATCGCGTAACCATCCGGAGAGAAAGCCCGAGGCGAATGCATCGCCTGCGCCGAGTACATTCAACACTTCCACCTCGACTCCGCCGTGAATCGGCAAATCGTCGAGCTTTGCAGGTACTTTGCCGTCGATGATCTGGCAGCCCATCGGCCCGCGCTTCAGAACCAGCGTGGCCGGAGTCACGGCGCGTACCATCGCTAATGCATCGACGAGTTCGGTCTTGCCGCCGGCGATGCGAAACTCCTCCTCAGTGCCGATCACCAGATCGAACAACGGCAGGATGCGCTGCAAGTGCGCGGTCACGCCTTCGCTCGCGACGAAGCGGGTTTCGCCATCCGCCTTGCCCGTGAGACCCCACAACACCGGGCGATAGTCGATATCGAGCACGGTGCGCACGTTATTGCGTCGCGCGTAATCCAGCGCGCGGCGGCTCGTGCGATTCACCTGCTCGGTCGAAAAGTGTGTGCCGGTAATCAGCAGCGCTTTCGACGACGCAATGTACGCCTCGTCGAAATCCGCTTCATCCACCGCCATATCCGCGCAGTTCTCGCGATAAAAGATCAGCGGAAAGGTATCGCGATCTTTCAGACCGAGCAGAACGAGGGCGGTCAGGCGTTCCTGATCGACGCGTACATGACTGACGTCGCAGCCTTCCTTCGTCAAGGTCTCGGTGAGAAAACGCCCCATGTGATCGTTGCCGACGCGCGCCAGCATCGCCGATGCAAGCCCGAGCCGCGCGCAACCGAACGCGATATTCGCGGATGAACCGCCAAGATACTTCGCGAAGCTCGACACGTCTTCGAGTCGCGCGCCGACCTGCTGCGCGTACAGATCGACGGCAAGACGGCCAAGACAGACGATGTCGCGACTGCGGCCCGGTGCGAAACGGCTCGCTGTTGCCGTTGACGTTGCCGCCGAAGCGGAAGTGAGCCCGCCACCGTTCTCGATCCCGGTCCCGCTGGATGTGCTGGAATGATTCATGAATATTCCTGAATAGCTGAGCGCGGGCGTGAGGCGCGGCAAGCGCCGGAAGCCCGCGCGAATGAATCAGATCGTCGCGCCGTCGAGTTCGCCGATCATCTTCTGCATTTCGGCGCCGCCGGCCATCATGTCGAGTACTTCGTCCTTGCTGATGGTGTCCTTCGTGAACGTGCCGAGCGATTTGCCGCGATTGAGCAGCGTGAACGAATCGCCGATCGGATACGCGTGGTGCACGTTGTGTGTGATGAAAATCACCGAGATGCCTTTTGCGCGCGCCGTGTGGATCAGTTTGAGCACGTTGAAGCTCTGCTTGACGCCGAGCGCGGCCGTCGGCTCGTCGAGAATCAGCACGCGTGCGCCGAAGTGAATCGCCCGCGCAATCGCGAGGCATTGCTTCTCGCCGCCGGACATCGTTCCAATCGGTTGATGCGGATCGCGCACGTTGATGCCCATTTCGGCGAGCTTGTCGCGTGCGGTGGTGGCGCTGGTTTCGAGGTCCATCACGTTGATGAAACCAAACAGTTTTTTCTGCGGCTCGCGGCCCATGAAAAAGTTGCGCGCCACGGAGAGCAAGGGCACCAGCGCCAGATCCTGATAGACGGTGGCGATGCCGAGATCGAGCGCGTCTTTCGGCGACTCGAACTGCACCGGTTTGCCATCCACCAGATATTGACCGGAAGAGGGGCGGTGCACGCCGGCGAGCGTCTTGATCAGCGTCGACTTACCCGCGCCGTTGTCACCGAGCAGGCAATGCACTTCGCCGCGCTTCAGGCGCAGGGTCACGCCGCTTAGCGCGATGACCTGGCCGAAGTATTTGCTGACGTCTTCGAGTGCGAGGATTATGTCGTCCTGCGGCTTGGCCGCGGTGTTCACGGTATTCGAATCGGACATGGTCGTCTCCTCGTTACGACTGCGCGACGCGGCGGCGCACGTAGTGATTGAACAGCACGGCGATCAGCAGCATCACGCCGAGGAACACGCGGAACCAGTCGGAATCGACATTCGTATAGGTGATGCCGATCTGCACGACGCCGAAGATCAACGCGCCGAAGCAGGCGCCGATCACCGAACCGTAGCCGCCGGTCAGCAGCGTGCCGCCAATCACCGCCGCGATGATGGCCTCGAATTCGGCCTGCAACCCGCGGTCGGCCGCGGCCGAGCCGATGTCGCACACTTGCAGCACGGCGAACAGGCACGCGCAGAACGCGGTCAGCACGAACAGTGAAATCTTCACGCGCCGCACCGGCACGCCGACGTTCTTCGCCGCGTTGGCGTCGCCGCCGACCGCGAAAATCCAGTTGCCGAAGCGGGTCTTGGCGAGGGTGAAGGCACAGACTGCAGCAAGCGCGAACCACCAGAGCAGCACCTTCGGGATGCCCGGCACGAGCGGGTTGCCGTTATCGAGCAGCTTCACAACACCGATATGGCCGAGCCAGGTGAACAGGCCCTTGAACGCGACACCCTGGAACAAGGTATGGGCGAGCCAGTCGTGAGCGGCGACGTCGCCCACGCCGGAGATGATCGTGCGGTCGGCGAACATGACCGACAGGGCCAGCGTGAGGCCGCGCAGGATGAACAGGAACGCCAGCGTCACGATGAATGACGGCAGCCGCGTGCGCATCACCAGATAGCCGTTGAGTGCGCCGAGCAGCATCGATCCGGCGAACGCGAACACGATCGACAAGGCAATCGGCCAGTGGAAGTACATCGTGGGCAGCGCGACCATCATGCCCGAGAAGCCGATCATCGAACCGATCGACAGATCGAATTCGCCGGCGATCATCAACAGGCATGCACCGACTGAGATGAGGCCGAGATACGCGGCCACTTGCGACCAGTTCATCACGCCGTCGAGGTTGAACATGCCGGAGTTGCCGGCCGCAATCCCAAACACGAGGAACACCATCACGGTGCCGGCGAGGGCGGCGAATTCCGGACGGTTCAGCAGATGCCGGAACCACGATTCCTGGCGCACGCGCTCATCGGCCGCCGCGGGCGCACCGCCGGACGTTGACGTCGTCGCGGTGTTCGAAGGGGGCTGCTTGCGGGGATGAGGGTGGAAGGGGTTGGCTACGCCCATTGAAGCTCTCCTTGATGCGCCCGGCTTTTCGCAGTCATCAAAGGACTGCAATCGGACCGCATGGCGCGTAATGCACGTAAAACGTGGTGAATGCAGGCGTGGGGCGGCCTGGCCAGTTGCGGCCGGCCGCGTCCACTTTCTTCATACCTGCCGGAACGGTTCTCCCGTGTCCGTACTTCCAGCGAAATGCGTTAGCGGTACTGCCCTGCGTACTTGACCACCTTGTCGATATTGGCCTTGGTGATGAAACCCGGGCCGGAACCGATATTGCGCGGCCCATAAGCGGGCTGCAGGCCGTACGTGGTGAGACGTTGCTGGAACTTCGGATTGGCCTGCAGGATCTGGCGGATCTTCGCCGGATCTGTGGTGTGTTCCTTCTTCACGATGGCCAGTACGGCAACCGGGATATAGCCCTGCAGGTAGGGTTGCTGGTCGATGGCGAACTGGATCGTGCCGTCCTGGATGCCCTTGGCGATGTCATTGTCGAAGTCGAACGTCGCGAACCAGACCTTGCCGGCGAGGCCCATCTGCTGCAGCGCCTTCATCGTCGGCGCGGCCGACAGCGGACCCAGGGTGAGCACCGCCTGGGTGTTCGGGTGATTGCGCAGATACGCGCTCACTTTCGATTGCACACCGGTCGGGTCCTGGCCCGCGTCGAGCGTGGAGGACTTGAAGTCGACGCCGATCGCCTCGGCAAAGCCGCGGCAGCGTTCGAACGAAGCCGGGTTGGTCGCGTAGTGGTTCACGCACAGGAACGACTTGATGCCCGCTGCCTTCGCTTTCTGGCCCGCCGCTTTGCCCGCGGCGTATTCAGGCTGACCGACGTGCATGATCGCGCCAAGCTGCGCGCTTTGCTCCTCAGTGCCGGAATTGATCGTGACGAGCGGAATGTGTTTCTCGGTGACCTTGGCGAGCGAACTCTTGAGCACGTCGAAGTCTGCGATCGAAACGATCACGCCGTCGTAGTTGCGCGCGGCGGCCTGTTCGACCAGACGCGCCATATCGGCGATGTCGCCGTTCGGCGGATTGCGGTAGTCGGTCTCGACGTTGAAATCTTCGTCGGCCTGTTTGATGGCGTTCTTGATGGTGTTCCACCACGAATCCGAATCCGGCGCGTGGCTGATCAGCACGAAGTGAGCGTCAGCCGCGCGGGCGGACGACGCCGCACCGAATCCCGTCGCCAACGTCAATGCCGCCACCAGAATCCTGAGCGTAGCCTTGCCCTTGCAAAGTCTCATTGTCTCCACCTTTCTCGGTCTGTCGTTATTGAAGGGAGCGTCTGGCGGGCGGCTTTCCGATTGCGTGCGTTGCGGCAGACGTCAGCCGATGCACCATCGCTCACGACCAAGATTAGGTCATCTTCCGAAGCCTTGCAATGAAAATTTCATGACAAATAAAAATAGAAAATACGTTCCATTTGGTGGGGCGCCTGCCTATAATCGGCAGCGTCAGGACACTGTGCGGCGCGCGCTGGAAGCGCCTTCCGCACTGCAATAAAGCAACGAAGAGAGAGCCATGGCGGAAGAGAGCACCGAAGACTTGCCGAGCGTCGAAGAATTGATGCAGCGCATCGCGGAAAACTACGAGGCGCTGCCGCGGCAATTGAAGAATGTCGCGACGTATATCGAGCAGCATCGCTCGAGCGTGATGGTGGATCGCACCAGCGATATCGCCGCGAGCTGCGGCGTGCATCCGTCGGCGGTGGTGCGCTTTGCGCAGCGCTTCGGCTTTTCCGGCTTCTCCGATCTGCAGGCGGTGTTTCGTCAGGCGTACACGGGGCAGGGCACGTCCTCGCCGAGTTATCAGCAGCGGATTCGCAAGCTGATCGACGAGAAGCCCGGCGCGTTGTCCGGCGGCTCCGTGGCGCGCGAATTCATCGCGGCCTCGCGCGGCGGTCTTGAAGAACTTGAAGCCGGCCTCGACGACCAGCAGTTCGATGCCGCCGTGAAGATGCTGCAGCAGGCCGACAACATCTACGTGATCGGCGTGCGGCGCTCGTTTCCGGTGGCGAGCTACATCGTCTACGCGTTGCAGCACACCCCCAAGCGCGTGCATCTGGTGTCCGGCTTCGGCGGCATGTACCGCGAACAGATTCGCAGCGTGAAGAAGGGCGACGTGGTGATCGCGATCAGCTTCGCCCCGTATGGCAAGGAAACACAGTACTGCCTGCGTGTTGCGCACCATCATCAAGCGAAGACGCTGGTTATTACGGATAGCCAACTTTCTCCGCTGGCGCGTTACGCTACCACCCAACTGTATGTGAAAGAGGGCAGCGCGTTTGCGTTCCGCTCGCTGACCAGCACGATCTGTTTGTGCCAGGCGTTGTTCATCGCGCTCGCGTACAAGCTCGAACTGAACGTAGAAGAATCCAAAGACACTGGAGGATACGATGACTGAGGCGGTAAAGACGATCGACGTAGCGGTATTCGGTGCGGGACGTATCGGCAAGATTCATGCGGCGAATCTGGCGCGGCAACCGGGCGTGCGGCTCAAGTATGTGGTCGATGTGAATCGCGAGGCGGCCGCGGCGCTCGCCGCCGAGCACGGCGCGCAGGTTGCGGATATCGACGGCGCGATGGGCGACGCGTCGATCGGCGCGACGGTGATCTGTTCGAGCACGGACACGCACGCGGATCTGATCATGAAATCGGCCGCGCAGAAGAAACATGTGTTCTGCGAGAAGCCCGTCGATCTGACTTTGGAACGCGCGCGGGCCTGCGCCGAAGCGGTAGAGCGCGCGGGCGTGGTTTGCATGATCGGTTTTCAGCGCCGCTTCGACCCGACCTTTTCCGCGTTGAAAGCGCGCATCGATGCGGGTGTAATCGGCACGCCGGAAATGCTGGTGGTGACGAGCCGCGATCCGGGCGCACCGCCGGTTGAGTACATCAAGCACTCGGGCGGCATTTTCAAGGACATGTTGATTCACGACTTCGACATCTTTCGCTGGATTCTCGATGACGAAGCCGACACGCTGCATGCCACGGGTAGTTGTCTTTCGGATCCGGCAATTGCCGAAGCGGGCGATATCGATTCGACCGCGGTGACGATCCGCACGAAGCACGGCCGCCTGTGCCAGATCAACACCGCGCGGCGCGCGGCTTATGGGTATGACCAGCGTTTCGAGGTGCTCGGCAGCACCGGCATGCTGCAGGCGGGCAATGTACGGCCCACCGAGGTCACCGCGTATTCGAAAACCGAAGTGTCGAGCGACGTGCCCGAGGCGTTTTTCCTCGAACGTTATCGCGCGGCGTACGCACTGGAAATCGCGCATTTCTTCGATGCGGTCACGCACGGCAAGCCGGTGCGAACCACCGTCGCCGACGGCCTGAAAGCGCTCGAACTGGCAGACGCTGCGACGCGCTCGTGGCGTGAGGGTCGCGCCGTGAAGCTCGGGGAGGCATCGTGACGAACGCGACGACTGGGCGGCTTCGTTTGGGTGTGGTCGGCTTGGGGCGGTTGGGCAAGCGCCACGCGGAGAATCTGGCGTATCGCGTGCCGGGTGCGGCGCTTGTGGCCGCTTGCAGTCCGGTGGAGGAGGAGCGGGCGTGGGCGCGCGAGGCGTTGCCCGAACCGCGTCTCTACGACGACTATGCGGCCCTGCTCGCCGATCGCGACGTGGACGCGGTGTGGCTCGTCACGCCGTCGTCCTTGCACGCGCAGCAGATTATCGATGCATTGCGGGCCGGCAAACATGTGTTCTGCGAGAAGCCGCTGTCGCTGGATCTCGCCGAGTGCGAGCGCGTATTGGCCGAGGCCGCGCGCTATCCGCATTTGCAGGCGACCATCGGCTTCATGCGGCGTTTCGATCCGAGCTACAAGGATGCGTTCGACAAGATCGAAGCCGGCAAGATCGGCCGACCGTTTCTGGTGCGCTCGCAAACCACCGATCAGAACGACAACGACGGCTTCTTCGTGCGTTTCGCGGCGACCTCCGGTGGGATCTTTCTGGACTGCACGGTGCACGACATCGACGTCGCGCGCTGGCTGCTCGGCAAACCGCGCGCCAAACGCGTGTTTGCGGCGGGCGCGGTCGCATTGCACGAGGGGCTGCGGGAATTCGGCGACGTCGATAACGGCGTGGCGATCTGCGAATTCGAGGACGGCAAGCTCGCGATGTTCTATGCGTCTCGCACGCAAGCTCACGGTAACGACACGCATAGCGAGGTGATAGGCACTGCCGGCGCGCTGGCGATTGGCCACAATCCGCGTGCAAATCGCGTCGAGATCTACGACGCGACGGGCATTCGCAACGAATGCACCCCGAACTTTTTCGATCGCTTCGAGGATGCGTTTTTGCATGAGGCGCGCGCCTTCGTGGCGGCGGTGCAGGGTGGCGCGGCATCGAATGCACAAGCAGGCGCCACGCTGGCCGACGCGCTCGAAGCGACGCGGATCGGCATGGCGTTGCGCCAGTCTTTGCAGAGCGGAGAGGCGGTCACGTTGTAGCGCCCAAGGCACCAAAGCGCCGCCGGATTGCGACAATCGACATGACTGCGTCACTTCCGGCGGCTAAACGACACCTGCTGTAGAATTTGACCCTCTGTCCGGCGTCGCTTACGACGCCTCATCCCGAAGGTCATCGTCGATGCAAATTCAGGTTCACAAGGAAGTCGATGCGCGCGGGCTGATGTGCCCGCTGCCCATTTTGCGCGCCAAGAAGGCGCTCGCCGACATGGAAAGCGGCCAGATTCTCAAGGTACTGGCCACCGATCCGGGCTCGCAGCGCGATTTCGCCGCATTCGCGAAGCAAACCGGCAACGAAATCGTCGAAAGCTCGGCGCACGACAAGGTTTTCACGTTTCTGATGAAGCGCCGCTGAAATACAAAACAAAAATACCAAACAAAAGGCGCTGTGCCCGCAATTGCGGGGCACAGCGCCTTTTTTACGTCTGACTACTGCTTATCGCGAGAGGCTAACAGCGCAAGGGTTCTGCGCGGCTGTCCCCGTTGCTCAGCCTTCCAGCACCGGCGAACGGGTACGCAGATATTCTTCGAAATCCGCAGCCACTTCCGGGTGACGCAGCGCGAACTCGACCGTCGCCTTCAGATAACCCAGCTTGCTGCCGCAGTCGAAACGCGTGCCGTGGTACTTGTAAGCCAGCACTTGCTCATCGGCGAGCAGCGACTGAATCGCGTCCGTCAACTGCAATTCGCCGCCCGCGCCCGGCTTCAGCGCGCGCAGATGTTCGAAAATACGCGGCTTTAGCACATAGCGGCCTACCACGCCGAGATTCGACGGTGCGACGTCCGGTTCCGGCTTTTCGACGATGCCCGACATCTTGATGATCGAGTCTTCCCACTCCTTGCCGTCGACGATACCGTACGACTTCGTCTCCGAGTGCGGGATCTCTTCGACACCGATCACCGAGCTGTGATAGTGGTCGAACACCTCGATCATCTGCGTCATGACAGGCGGCTTGCCGTAGAGCAAGTCGTCCGCGAGGATGACGGCGAACGGGTTGTCGCCCACCAGCTTTTCAGCGCACATCACCGCGTGGCCGAGACCAAGCGCTTCCGGCTGACGCACGTAGAAGCAGTCCACATGGCTCGGCTTGATGCTGCGCACGAGTTCCAGCAGCTTGTCCTTGCCACGCGCCTGGAGTTCGGCCTCGATTTCGTATGACTTATCGAAATGGTCCTCGATCGCGCGCTTGCTGCGCCCCGTGACAAAGATCATTTCGGTGATGCCGGCCGCCATTGCCTCTTCCACCGCGTATTGAATCAGCGGCTTGTCGACGATCGGCAGCATCTCCTTCGGGCTTGCCTTCGTGGCAGGGAGGAACCGGGTGCCAAGACCTGCTACCGGAAAAACCGCTTTTGTAACTTTTAGCATGTGATTACCCTGAATCCTCTGGTTTAGCTTTGTGCCCTGTCAGCCCGCAACGGGGCGGACAGGGCGCGTCGATCAGGCCGGCAAACGCGCCAATTGGGCTTTCAGCTTGCCGATAGTGGTTTCGAATTCTGCCAGCCTTTTCTGCTCCTGCTCAACGACTGCCGGTGGCGCCTTTGCCACAAAGCTTTCATTCTGCAATTTGGCATTGCACTTGATGACTTCCGTGCCAAGCCGCGCAATTTCCTTCGACAGACGCTCGCGCTCGACGGCAACGTCGATTTCCACCTTCAGCACGAGCTTGTCATTCCCTACGATAGCAATTGGCGCGCCATCTGCCTGCGCGTCCAGCGTTGCCTCGTCGGCAATGATCTGCACCTCCGACAAACGAGCCAATGCCTGAGCGTACGGAGCGAAGGTTGCGAGGCGCTCCGCGTTGCCGGTAGCGAGCAACGGCACCTTGACCGCCGGCGACAGATTCATCTCGCCACGCAGATTCCGGCACGCATCGATCACTGCTTTCAGGTCGGCCGCCCATTGCTCCGCGTCTTCGTCGATCTTCGACGGCTCCGCAACGGGGTAGGGCTGCACCATGATGGACGCTTCGCCCTCGGCTTTGCCTTCGGGATAACGTCCGGCCAACGGTGCAACTTTTTGCCACAGCGCTTCAGTGATGAACGGAATCACCGGATGCGCGAGGCGCAACACCGTCTCGAGTACGCGCAGCAGCGTGCGGCGCGTTGCGCGCTGCTGGTTCGGCTGACCCGTCTGGATCTGAACCTTGGCGAGTTCGAGATACCAGTCACAGTATTCGTCCCATACGAACTTGTATAGGGCGTTGGCCACATTGTCAAAACGATAGTCGGCGAAACCCTTGGCGATTTCCGCTTCCACACGTTGTAGACGCGAAACGATCCAGCGGTCGGCCGCCGAAAAATTCAGGTGGCCGTCCGGACCGCATTCGCCGCATTGCTCCGGCTTGCCGAAACCGCAATCGTGGCCTTCGCAATTCATCAGCACAAAGCGGGTGGCATTCCACAGCTTGTTGCAGAAGTTGCGATAGCCTTCGCAGCGCGCGAGATCGAAGTTGACGTTGCGGCCGAGCGTGGCCATCGACGCCATCGTGAAGCGCAGCGCGTCGGTGCCGAACGCCGGAATGCCGTCCGGGAATTCCTTGCGGGTTTTCTTTTCGATCGACGCAGCCTGCTTCGGATTCATCAGGCCGGTGGTGCGCTTGGCGACCAGCGCGTCCAGGTCGATGCCGTCGACGATATCGATCGGGTCGAGCGTATTGCCCTTGCTCTTCGACATCTTCTGGCCTTCGGCGTCGCGCACGAGACCGTGCACGTAGACCGTGTCGAACGGCACCTTACCGGTGAAGTGCGTGGTCATCATGACCATGCGCGCGACCCAGAAGAAGATGATGTCGAAACCGGTGACCAGCACCGACGAAGGCATGAAGTGCTTCAACTCCGGCGTCTCGGCGGGCCAGCCGAGCGACGAGAACGGCACCAGCGCCGACGAGAACCACGTGTCGAGCACATCATCGTCGCGCTTGAGCGGGCCCGTGTAACCGGCTTCTGCGGCCTTCTCGCGCGCGCCTTCTTCGGTGTTGGCGACGAAGATTTCACCGTTTTCGCCGTACCACGCCGGGATCTGATGGCCCCACCAGAGTTGGCGCGAGATACACCAGTCCTGGATGTTTTCGAGCCACTGGTAATACGTGGTGGACCAGTTTTCCGGCACGAACTTGATTTCGCCGCTGCGAACCACGTCGAGCGCCGTTTCCGCGATCGACTTGCCCGGATTGAAGGTGCCTTCCGGCGCCGGCTTGCTCATGGCGACGAACCATTGGTCCGTCAGCATCGGCTCGATCACGACGCCCGTGCGGTCGCCGCGCGGCACCATCAGCTTGTGCGGCTTGACCGATTCGAGTGCGCTGAGCGCTTCGAGATCCATCACCACCTGCTTGCGGGCTTCGAAACGGTCCAGACCGCGGTAGGTTTCCGGCGCGTTGTCGTTGATTTTCGCGTCGAGCGTGAGGATCTCGATCATCGGCAGCTTGTGGCGCAGGCCGACCTGATAGTCGTTGAAATCGTGCGCGGGCGTGACCTTGACCACGCCGGTGCCGAATTCGCGGTCGACGTAGTCGTCGGCGATGATCGGGACTTCGCGGCCGGAGAGCGGCAGCGTGACCGTTTTGCCGATCAGATGCGCATAGCGTTCGTCTTCCGGATGGACCATCACGGCGGTATCGCCGAGCATGGTTTCCGGGCGCGTGGTGGCGACCGTCAGATGGCCCGAGCCGTCCGTGAGCGGATACTGGATGTGCCAGAGGTGGCCGTTTTCTTCTTCGCTGACCACTTCGAGGTCGGAGACCGCGGTGAGCAGCACCGGATCCCAGTTCACGAGGCGCTTGCCGCGGTAGATCAGGCCTTGTTCATACAGGCGTACGAACACGTCGCGCACGGCGGCCGACATTTTGTCGTCCATCGTGAAGTATTCGCGCGACCAGTCGATCGACGCGCCTAGGCGGCGCACCTGATTCGTGATGGTCGAGCCGGATTCCTGCTTCCATTCCCAGACGCGTTCGGTGAATTTTTCGCGGCCGAGGTCATGACGGGAGACGCCTTTCGCATCCAGTTGCCGTTCGACGACGATTTGCGTGGCGATGCCTGCGTGGTCCGTGCCCGGCACCCAGAGGGTGTTTTCACCGAGCATGCGGTGATAGCGGGTGAGGCCGTCCATGATCGTCTGGTTGAACGCATGGCCCATATGCAGGGTGCCGGTGACGTTCGGCGGCGGCAACTGGATCGAGAAGTCTTTCTTGTTTTCGTCGAAGGTGGGCGCCGCGTAGGCGCGCTTTTCCCATTCGGGGCCCCAGTGGGCCTCGATGGTGTGGGGCTCGAAGCTTTTGGCAAGTGTGGAGGTGGGGTCGCTCGGGGTCTCGCTCATTTCTGTCCGTCTGCTGGTGGATGCAAAGAATGCTCGATTATAAGCGGCGCTGCCGGTGAGAGGATTTAGGGGTGGTTTTTGCCTGCGCGGCGCTTTTGTCAGTTTTCTTAGGGCTTTGGCCTTTCCTTGATCTGGCTTTGGTGCCTTTCCTTGAATTGTTAGTGGTCTATTAGCGTTGCCCCTGTGCGGGGCGGCACCTACTTCTCTTTGCCGGCTGCAAAGAGAAGTAGGCAAGAGAAAGC
>NZ_VOSW01000148.1 GCF_009690905.1 Paraburkholderia madseniana | reverse complement strand
TCACCAACTCCTTGCGTGTCGTCATGCTGATTTGCCTCGTCACCTCGTGCTGCTCCTGCCGGACAATCCGGCTGGTAGCAAACTACGTGAGGCAACAGGTCAGCACGAGTTGCAATTCAGATGAGTCAATGCGGCTAAACAGCGACAATCACCTCGGCCGACCGGCCAAGATGAATGTCGGTAAACCGGACGTTCTGCTTGACGCTGTCCACAGCAGAGACCTAACGCGCCGGTTGCCCTGCTTGCTGATGCCCTGATCGGTGTGGCTCTCGCCGCTGTCGTAGGGTTGCGGGACGAGGCCGGTGCACGAACCGACCTGACGCCGGTTGTCGAACTCCCTCCAGAACAGCTCGAGCGCGAGGCGCGACGCACCCACTTCGCCAATCCCCTTCAGGCGCGCCAGGTCATCGCTTCGCTGGCGCGCGGGTGCCGGCACACTCGCCTGTCGCGTCTTCTCCAGCGCCGCGAGTTGCTGCCTGACCAGCGCCAGCCGTTCACACTCGCGTAGCAGCCGCTCGCGCAATTCGGGCGGCAGCGGCGTGCCGTCGTGGCACCTCACCTCGTCACGAGCGAGCCGGTCGGCGAAGTGTTTGTGATCGACCTCATCCCAGCAACCCAGTGTGACCAGCAGTTTGCGCATCCGGTCGCGATGCTGCAGCACCTCCTTCTGCAACTGGCCGCGATCGCGCATCAGCTGGCGCGACGCCTCGTCCTGCGGCGACGGCACGTGAACCACGTGCATGCGGTCGCGCTCGCCGCGCAGCCATGCGCGCAGGTTGATTACCAGCTTGATCGCATCAAGCCGGTCGGTCTTCGCGCGCCGCTTGTGACGTTCAACCGGAATGCTCGCCGGATCGACCACATAACACTCGATGGCGTGCGCATGCAGCGCGCGACAGATCCAGAACCCGTCCTGGCCGGCTTCGTAGCTCACGACGACCCGCACGCCCGCGGGCAGCGACCACTTGTCCTTGTACCGGCCGATCAAATCCAGCACGGCCTGCAGGCGGGCGGCGGCTTGCGGTTGCGCCACCGTGTGTACGGCCGGCTGCTCGCGCCGGCCATCGTGCAGCGCGACCTTCCACTTTGCCGCGGCGAGCTCGAGTGAGACCGCCAGCACCACCTCTTCACCACCCGTCGTGAACGTCTGATCGGTGCGCATGATGCTCTCTCCTTTGAACAGGACTCGACACGCTGATTTTACGTATCAGTTCGTCGACCCCTCCTGTACATAGGATCTTGTTGAGCACTGTGATTGCGGTGCCCGGGCCAGGATAGTAACCGCGCAGCAGGACTCCATCCGGGTGACGGCGAATACATGCTATGTAGCGCCTTGTCGTACTTCGAGTTCGCCCGCTGCCGGTCTGACCTGTCGCTATCCATGCCTGTTGAGCCCTTACGTGCGAAGTCCTCGTTTTGAGTTATACAACTGTACCGGTCATCACTTATCTATCAGGGTATGCGCCTGTGTCCTCATGGCCCCGTGGGGGCCGGGCGGGTCGGCATATACGACGGATCGAAGCGCTCGCCCTTGGCCAGAATCGCCCACAGGATCCGCGCGTGCTTGTTGACGACGGCCACCAGCGTCCGATACCAGCCCACACGTGCCTGGAGCTGAACGATCCAGCGTGAGAGCCGGTCAGTTCGTCGATGGGCGGTCGTTACGGCCGAGCGTGCGCCTTGAAACAGCAGCGTGCGGAGATACGTGTTGCCCTGTTTGGTGATGCGGCCCAGTCGGTTCTTGCCGCCGCTGCTCGCCTGCTTGGGCACCGAACCAAGCCACGCGGAAAATTGGCGACCATTTTTGAACGCGCGCGCATCGCCAACAGTGGCCACCGCAGCCGACGCGGTGAGCGGGCCGATGCCGATGACCGTCATGGCGCGCTGCGCGTTGCCGTCGTGCTTCACCTGCGTGGCAACCTCCGCGTCGCACCAGGCGATTTGCTGGTCGAGGGCCTGCAGGTGCTCCCAGCCTCGCAGTAACGCAGTGCGCGCGACACCGTTCAGTTCAGTGGCCCCGTCCTCCAGTGCCTCGACGAAGTGGGTGCGAAATGCGTCGATACCTTGCGGCAGGAACACGCCGAATTCGACCAGCTCACCGCGCAGCCGGTTGACGAGCGCGGTACGCTCCTCGACGAAACCGATCCGCATCCGGTGCAGCACCAGCACGTTTTGCTGGTCCGGCGTTTTGACGGCCACGAAGCGCATATGCGGCCGGCTTGCGGCCTCACAGATGGCCTCGGCATCCAGCCTGTCGTTCTTCACGTGCTTGCCGCCCTTGCGGTATGGCGCGGCGAACTGCGGCGCGATCAGGCGAACCTCGTGGCCGAGCGCGCGCAGCTTGCGCGCCCAGTAGTGGGCTGCGCTGCACGCTTCCATTGCGACCAGGCAAGGCCCGAGGTTGGCAAACCATTTCGGGAAACTTCTGCCGCGAGATTGCTTTCCTGACCACCACGCGCTCCATGCAGTCCACGCCGTGTACCTGGATGATGTTCTTGGCCAGATCCACGCCGATACGAGTAATCTTGTCCATGACTTTCCCCTTCTCAGATGGGTTGCCCAGCACCAACAATCCTGGCATATCGCTATGCCACGAGATCGGGAAAGTCCTTACTAATTCGGGTGATCTATCTGCTCGAAGACACGGCCGTGAACCGCGGTCGGATCCATCACTACATCGACGTCTATGAATATCCGGACGGGCGCATCGAGATCCGTGCGGACGGCAGCGCTCTGCCCTGCTCCCGCTATGACCGGCTCTCGGAGATTGATCAGGGGGCGGTCATCGAGAACAAGCGTCTGGGGCACGCGCTCAGGGTTGCCCAGCAGGTGCAGGCCGAGCGCGATAACCGGCGCGCAGCAGGCTCGCCATCGCGCACCAATCGAGGTGATGAAGTTCGCCCGGGGTCCGTCCCACCGGGACGCGCAAGCAACGCGAACTCACCGTGGGCGACCTGAACGAGATTGTGCTGGGAACCGCCGGAACGCGGGCAGGCTCGGTGCTCAAAACCCCTTCCAGATAGAGATATTCAACAACCCGGAAGCGGACATCTGAACTTGGCCGGAACCCAGACATCTGAAACCAGCCTCGACATTGAACTGTCAGAGCTTTTCTGGCCGGGCGATGCCAAGATCCCGTCCTTCGCGATCTCGGGCGCCCATGCAGGGGGAATCGGCGGTTTGCGATGCAATGTCGTCTTCGGGAGGTCTAGCGCTTACCGAGGAAGTCAGCGATTGTCAGCAGGACGGGCTGATCGGGCCGCGCCAGCATTTTTCTTTCCGCGACCGCAATAATTCGTTCGCGGCCATCTGCAAACGTTTTGAGCGTGCGGACTTCGTCGGCGCCTGGCGGCAGCCAGAAATGCGCTTCAAGTGCCTCACGGGTGATTGCGCACTGAGTAAAGTCTGTCCGGTCAGACGACCGGAAGGCAATCCTGCTTCCGTCTGGGGACACACTGGGCGCGAAATCAAGAACATTCATTCCATCCCTCGAAAACTCACCGGCGAACGTTTGAGTTGCTGTCGCTCGCTCACAAATTTACCAGAACGCGCGTGGCAGCCAGTTGCAGTCGCCACCACAGACTGCGGACTAAGGTTCGCGCTTGAGGAGACTAGCCCGGTCCTTTATCGACTTGGTTTTGACGTTTATGGGTTATGACTTCTCGGCTGACAGTTAGTCGTGTTACTGTGACTTGGAAACGGTATGTCGTGGTGAGCTGTTACGGGAGGCGTAAGCGAATATACGACGGGCACCCATACATTTGAATCTGGCCAACAGGTCGCGCGAGCGACAAATATAATTATGACAAATACCTAGGAATACGAACCGTACCGACAGCCGACTCACTTGTGCAACGACCCAGTCGACAGGGGCAACGCCCGAATGGTCATCTGTCAAGGTTTGCCGATACGGCGATTACGGGATCGGGGAATGGTCCGTTCCCATCACAAACTCCCTCAGTTTCTGCTCCGCTTCGGATACTTGGTGAAGAGGAGCCCTTGCGAGCTGCGCGTCATACAGCGTCAGCAGCGCTTCAAAGTCGCTGATTACCTCAGACGCGAGCCACCACTCCCCCGTCTCATGAGCATGGGCCAAGGTGTTCTCGACCGCGTATTCGGCGATCTTGAACTGCTCCGCCGGTTGGTTGCCATAACCAGCACGCTCCAGATACCAACTCAGGTACACCGCGCGCATAAGTTCATTGACCAGATGGCTGTTGCCATGTCCGTCGCGGCATGCAACCAGCGCAAGATGACAGGACAGCGACCGTTCACCGGCGGAGGCGCGATCCATCGTCAATAGAAGTGCTTTCGTCAGCGGGCTGCGGGCTCGGCCGGGGGACCTGTTTCGCTTGGAAGACATTTTTTTGACATTGCGACGTCGGGAAGCGGTTGATTATAGCGAAGCCTTATTAGAGATACGGCCGCGACGACAACCAAGGGCCGAGTTCGACTCTCTGCTGCCCTTCGACATGTTCACGCGAACGTCCGAAGCCAGACCAAAATCAGCTGTTGAGGAGAATTTCCGAAAGCGAATGTTGAGCGCCCTTGCAGCGAAGCATCGCCAATCGCTATCAGCACAGTCCCTCGTTACGGTCAGTCCGTCTGCCTTCGGGCACAGCATCGCACTGCTTTCCAGTCGCCGTCAGAATAAGGCCGTTCTGAGAATGGCCCGCGGTCGTTGGCCCTCATCGTCCCTCGACTTTTCTGCCGTCGAGGCTTACCTGCACGCCCAGGACACAATTTGCCGAACACTGGGTACCATCCGCGGCCGGCTCAGACGAAGGGACAGTCTCCGCACTGAGGATGCCTTTGACAATTTTTCCCTCATCGGCGACGACAATTTGCGCGTCGAGCACAGCGCCGCTGTTATAGACCATGTGCATTGAACCCGTGCAATCCGCATTCACGGTGTATGTCCCGGTTTGATTGGGGTTGAACGCGGTCTGTGCGGCTCGCGGGGCGCCGTTGACGGTAAGAAAATCGGTGCGCGCGAAGTGGCCCGCGCCATCAAACTTCTGGAGAGCGACGCCATCGATGATGCTTGCGGTCGTATAGGGATGCAGCCCTTGGGTATCCAGCAATCCAAGAAGCTGGCCATGCACGCTAAACCCATAAGCTCCCCTTAAGGTTGCGTTTGAGCATTCGCCCTCGGCGTAGGCTTCCCCGCCAAAGCAGAGGCACGCCAAAGCTGCCGACAACACTGTTACACGCTTGCTGGTCATGTTCATCTCCTGGTTACAGGTTGAAGCGCTACGGCGAAGCGAACTCGCGCGCGTTCGACGGTTGCCTTGCCGATAGACGGCCGGCGGCCCGGCACACGATTGCCGCAGCGGAGCCCGACGCTATGGAAGGATATGAATGCTGCCGTCAAACGATGGCTTGACGGCTGGATGTTGGCAGGCCGTGTGAAAAAAACGCACGGAAGTCTGCTTGAGGTGACTTTTTGGATCTGCAACTGTACCAGGATTGCGTTGCTTAATTCGTTATAGACGGGGGTCAACAAAGATTCCAGGCGAGGCCGTGCAGACTTTTTGCCGCGTAAAGTGAACGGCCACCTCCGCACGACGGCCTACGCGGTTCGCGTATCCTCGGGCCGACCCACACTTACGCGGAGCAGATGATCGACGACGCGCCCAGCCGGCGGGCACTCGACCCTGTACTCACATCATCGATCGGACTCGCGCATCTGCAATGAGTGCTCCGGATTTGCCGCGTAAGTGCGCCGCAAACTCTGGTCCCGCGCTCGCGCAGGCCTGCGCAAGTTAACGATTTCTTCATATTGCGTCGATAGTGATTTCTGCAGTCCGACTGCAACATGAGGCAAGCGCTACGAACGAGACGCCGCGCGCGAAGTCGTTCGAAACCGCCATTGCGGCCAACCGTCTGTCGACCGTGTCCGCATTACCTTGCTGGAGTCAGTCAACATGAAAACACTTCGACTCGTGGCGACGTGCGCCGTCGCCCTCTCTCTTGGACAAGCGTGGGCGCAAGACAACCCGGTACAGTCTGCAACTCCACCGGCCGCCCAGGACGTCGGCGGCACAATCAGCTCGTCGACCGGCGAAGCAGGATCCGCAGCAAAGCTCTCGCGACAACAGGTTTACCAGGACCTCGTTCGCTCACAGCAAAGCGGAGAACAAAACCGCCTGTGGAGCGACCTCTACCACGGCCAGTGACGAACCAGCGCCCTGCGCCGCCATTCGGCCTTCACGTCGAAAGGACGTAATACGCGCAATGTATTACGGTACGCGTGGAGGCCCAACGGTACCAGGTCGGCGAGCCGCATGCACTGGCTACTTCCGGGCTTTGCCACGACCGCCCGATCAGTAACCAACATGCTTTTCGACTTTCCGGAACCGTCCCGTCGACCGATAGTGCTGGAACCATGGGTTAATGCGCAGTTCACATAATCTCGGAGAACGCTCGGCAACCGCGACCTCGAGCCAGTGAAACATCTCATCCGGTTGTGCGAGGCGTGCGTACAATTCCGCAAACAGGAGCGGCGATGTATAACGCTTTCGGCTCCTTGCCTGTAAATCCTGCAGATACCACTGCAAAACCCTCTGATAGCCACCAGAGTCCCAGATCGCTCGAATGGACGCCGCTCGAGCAAACTCGTTGCACCGTGTCAACGCATCGACGGTCGCTTCGATCGCCTCTTCATACCGCTCCCGGACTTCGAATGCAGTAGCCAGCAACTGGTAGATCAGCGGCGATCGATTTCCGTGTCCGCTGTCGAGATACTCGCGGATGACCTCCTCGTATCGTCCCGACTGTATGAGACCGAATACGCGCGAACCTTCGAACCCCATTGGGTCCACGCTTTCGGCGAGCTCGAACTGCGCTCTTCCCTCCGCTTCTCGCCCGAGCACCAGTAGAAGTCGTCCGTACAGGCGGCTGGTTTCCGCGTGGCTCGGGTTCAGCCGCAATGCCTTCAGAAACTCGGCTTCCGCACGGTGCCAGTCCCAGTCGTAGAAGTAGTGCACACCGGCAAGCGCCTGGTGAGCTTCCGGAAGATTCGCGTCGAGCTCCAGGGCGCGAAGTGCCGATTCGCGCGCTTTAGGGTAGCCCTGCAACGGCGCGTAGAACCCATGCGTGGCGGTCGAGCCGAAGACATTTGACAAGCCGACGTAGCCGAGCGCATAGGTCGGGTCCCGATCGACAGCACTTTCGAAATAGCTCCGCGCGCGAATGAAGTCCTCGTCATTTAACGCATGATGTGCGGCGAACCCTGCATCGAAATGAACACGCCGAGTCCAGTAGTATCGGCCACGCAGGTAGGCATCGTGCGCCACCGGATCGATCGGCAGACGCCTTGCGAGCATGTGTTGCTGCTGTTGCGCGAGCGCTGGCGATACCTCCTGAGCAAGGGCGGTTCCGACCTCTTTCTGGATATCCAGTGCGCCTCGTGTCATCGGTTCATGCGCACGGCTCCAGATCTGCACCTGATCGACACAGCGGATCAGGTGCGCCAGGATGCGAACCCTTCCTGCGTCCCGTGTCAGCGAACCTTCCAGCACATAGTCGACTGACAGTTCGTGCGCGATCTCCGCGATGCTTTTATTCACCCGCCGGTACCGGGCGGCCGTTGTCCTGGCAATGACGAGAATCCGCTCGGGATTGAGCACCCCGATGTTAGCGGAGGTCTCGTCTGCAAGCGCGTCGCAGAGACTGTCCTCGCTTGAGTGGCCGGTCTTGTTTTCGAAGGGCAGGACCAGCACGCGCACCGCCTCCTCGGGAATATGCAAAGGCTCCTCGGAGGACGTCCGCGTGCCGTTCAGGCGATACCCCTTCCCCTTGACTGTTGTCAGATGCAATGGGTGGTCGGGATTTTCATCTAGCGCAATCCGGATTTTTCTAATTGCTGTATTAATGCTGTTGTCCGTTTCGCGAAAAGCATTACCCCCCCATAGCGCCCTGACGATGTCTGCGCGCGCCACGAATTGTCCGTCGCGGGACGCCATCAGAATCAGCAACTCCATCGGCAGGCGCTCGAGAGGGATCTGCTGTCCAGCCCGACGCAATTCGTAACGCTGGATATCGAGTTCGGTGTCTCCAATCCTGACGAACTCCTGAGGATTCGTTTGCGCTCCTGCAACAGCGACTCATTGCCCATCTCGCAGTTTACGGCCTTCCGGCGGCGACGCTTCATTCGAAACGACGCAACGAATGCGAACGTCGCGCAAAGCACCATGACAAGCGAGGGTGCAAATGTCCAGTGCGTACTGGATGCAAGAATGCTGGCGGCGAGCGGCGCGATTGCCATCGGCGCGGCCAGACCGATATTCATGGCGGTGGCGAGGCCGCTGAATCGCACGTCGACGGGAAACATCTCCGCAATCGCACACGCGTAGGTTCCATTTGCAAACGAAGCGACGACACCAGCCATCAGAAACAGCAGGGGCAAGCTGGTCTGATGACGGGTCACTGCAACGTAAAAGAAAGGGGCGAACAGCGCGGACAGTACGGCCGCAAACATGAAGACATAACGTCTCGACAGCAAATCACCTAAGTACGCGGTGACGAGGATACAGCCCGAGATGGCGGCTACATACAGCGTCTGGACGCTGGCAATCTTCTGCGGAGCATAGTGAAGCGTCTGAAGATAGGCTGGCATGTGCGCCACGAAGAGTCCACTGGACGCCCCCACCAGTGACGCCGCAGCGACGCCGGTCAGCACGGATGCGGCATGATTGCGGAATAGAACAGCGAGCGGCTCCCGGTGCCGGGTGCCAACTGTGCTCGCATATTCGTCGGTTTCCATCAACGTGCGCCGCGCAACGAAACTCATCAGGCCCAGCAAACCGCCGACCAGAAAGCCGATCCGCCATCCGAATGCGCGGACCTGTTCTGGCTTGAAAATCACCTGCACGCCGAGATTGATGCTGGTGGCGAGTATCAGCGCAATATTGACAGCGAAAAACACCATGCCGCATAAGATCCCCGGTTTCGCGTGTGCTGTTTCAACGGCATAGATGACCGCGCCCGGCAATTCACCGCCCAGGCACAAACCCTGTGTGATTCGTAGCAGAACCAGGAGCGTTGGCGCAGCAACGCCCAGTGATTCGTATGAAGGAAGTATTCCGATGAGCAAAGTCGACACAGCAGCGACCATTGCCGACGAGGCGAAAACAAGGCGCCGGCCGTACTTGTCACCCAGCCGGCCGAGGAAGATGCCGCCCACGGGCCTCGACGTGGAACCGGCCGCCAGGACCGCGAACGACAGTATCTCTGCGGGTAGGCCCATTCGTGCCGGGAAGAATTCGCTGCCGATGCTCTGCGCGAAAAATCCGTAGACGGCGAAATCGAATACCTCGAGCGCGCCGCCTGTGCTCGCGACAAAAATCATCCAGCGTTGGCGGGCGCTCAACCGTGCGTGACGAACCGTCAGCGAATCGTCGATCATGCGACCTCTGTTGTCGGTAAGCGTCGCGGTTACCAGCGTTTGACCGTCGTACAGGGACAGTGTCTTCGATTGTCAATACCTACGCAAAAATGAGGCTCTGAGGATGATGCTCGTTATTCCTCACAATATTCTGGACGACAATCGGCACGTTTGAAAGATTTCTTGCCTGGCCTGAACGGTGTTCGAGGGACATTGCGAGACAAATGTCCAGAGTTGCAGCGACAGGCCCAACAGCGCGTTTCAGCACCGTACCCTGTACCTTATCCGGGAGAAGGTCCAACATGTTCGATGAACTCAACTTCAGGCTCGCCAAAGTCGATGGCCGACAGCTAATGGACCTCTGCAACGATATGGCGCGGCAACCGGAGGGAGATGCCAGGGCATATCGGACGAAGCCCGCAGATATTCCTTTGTCGTGCGTTAAAAGCCAATGTTAGCGAGGCGCCATACGTTGGGCGACAGCTTGAGAACGGGAAACACCATGCGAGGGATGCTGATATCCGGTGTTCATCGATCAAAGCTACGCTGCCGGCAAGGTCGCCAAAAGATAAATCATGGCATATTGAATAAACGGCGGTCGTTATCTCACTAAGCGCGAAAGCTTCAGCAATATCGTTGATGCTCTTGCCGGCGGTCAGCAGTTGCAGCACCTGAAACTCGCGGTCGGACAGGATCTCGTGCGGGGATGCATCGTTCGAATGTTTCTCGAAAACGATTGCATCGACCAGTTTCGGATCGATGAACCGGCCGCCGCCAGCAAGCTTGCGAATCGCGCCGAGCAGGATATCCGGATCGCTGTCCTTCGTGAGATAGCCGGTCGCGCCCGCGCGCAGCGCACGCGAAACGACCTGCGTTTCATTGTGAATGCTCAGCACCAGAACGGGCAGCGCCGGCTGTTCGGTCCGCACGCGCCGTATCAGGTCGACGCCGCTGATGCCGGGCATCGTCATGTCCAGCAATAAAAGATCGACCTGGCACGCGCGCAGTTTGTCGACCACCTCGAAGCCCTGGGCGGCTTCAGCAACGACGACGATATCCGTCGTTGTTGCGATGATCTGCTTCAAGCCGCCCCGCACGATCGGGGGGTCGTCTGCAATCAGTATCCTGATCATTTTTGCGGTCCGTCGCCAAGCGGGATGTGAATCGAAATCACCGTGCCGGTATCGGGCGCGCTATCGATCTGCAGCGCTGCGCCGATCAGACGGGCGCGCTCCCTCATCCCGAGCAAGCCATAGGAGTATCCCTGCACCGCGGCCGCCGTGTCAAAGCCGCAACCGTCGTCGCTGACGTGAAGGTCCAGCGCCGTGTAGCTGCCCGTCAATGTCACATCTGCCCGAGACGCACCGGCGTGGCGCGCGACATTGGTCAGCGACGCCTGCACAATACGGAACATGGCTGTCGCGTGCGCATCCGGCAAAACGGGTTCGCAGCCATTGATCCGCAACTGACAGGGAATGCTGTTGCGTCGACCGAAATCTTCGACCAGCCACTCGAGCGCCGACACAATCCCGAAGTTCAGCGCTGCGGGCCGCAGATGGTTCGCCACGTTGCGCACCATCCAGATCGTCTTTTCAACGAGCTCACGCATATCGTCGGTTTTTTTCATTGCGTCCGTGTCACCGGAAAGCCTCATCTTGAGCAAAGATACGTCCATCTTCAGCGCGGTCAGCAACTGCCCCAGCTCATCATGAATTTCCATCGCAATGCGCTTTCTTTCCTCCTCCCGAATCGCCTCCATGTAGCCGGACAACTCGCGCAACTGTTCGCGCGACTCGAGTAGTTCCTGCTCGATGCGCTTGCGCTCTGTGATGTCGTTCAGGCCGACGTAGATTGCCGGTGCGTCGTCATACGTGGCAACGCGAGCCGTCGCCATCGCCCAGAATGTGGTGCCGTCCAGCCTGCGGAAATGGGCCTCCGTGTTACGCAAACTCCCTTCCCGGCACAAATGCTCTACCAGCCTGTCGCGCTCCGTGGCGTCCGCATAGAAGTCCGCGATGTTACTGACCGCGTTGTCGCGCGAATCGGGGCCGAACAGCGCGCGCAACGGCTCATTCGTGTAGAGAATCGTGCCGTGTGGCATCGAGGCAATGCAAAGCGGCACCGGACTCGTCTCGACAATGGTGCGAAAACGCGCCTCGCTCGACTGCAGCCGTGCTTCGATCCGCCTGCGCTCCTCGACCTCGGAGCGCAGGCTCGCATTCGTTCGCGCGAGTTCCTCTTCCACCTTCTTGCGCTCGGTGACGTCGCGGGCAATGCCGACGGTGCCTGCCAGGTTTCCATGTCCGTCGGCGAAAGGTGTCTTGATCGTATCCACCCACCTCCAGCGACCGTCCACTTCCATATGCGTTTCTTCGATCCGTTTGCGGCTCCCCGAGGCCATCACCTCGACATCGTCGCTGCGGTATGCCATTGCGCGTTCAAGCGGGTGCAATTCGAAGTCGGTCTTGCCGATCATGGCCGCCGGTTCAGCCTGGCCTAAGGCGCGCGCCAGCGCCCGGTTGGCCGCCACGTATCGACCGTGAGTATCTTTCACCCAGGCGAGGTCCGGGATGTTGTCGAGGATCGCCGCCATCTGCGCGTTCGCGCTGCGGAGTTCAGCAGCATGCTGCTCGAGTCCCTCGAGCATTACGTTGAGGGCATCGACCAACTGGTCGAGTTCGTCAAGTTTCCGCTGTGTCCGGTGCAACCGCAATGGAGCCATGGCGATGCCCGGTGTGCGTCCACGCAGCGTCACAGCAATATCGACCAGGTGGCGCGTCGCGAGCCTGTGAACCATAAACAGGATGAACAGGGCGACAAGAAACGTTTTTGCCGCATTGCTCACGAGGATCACCAACGCCTGGCGCAACAGATCGCGATAGATGTCCGTCAGACTACCCTCAAGATGCAGGATACCGATCTGGTGCCGGTCGTTGTCGCAGCAGTAAACGGGAAACTCCCTGACGACCGTGTTTTTGACCTGTCCAGAACCCCGGGAAACCGTCAGTGGGTGCGCGACCTGCGTTTCGCGGACTTCGACGTAACGGATCATAGGCAGGTGCAGCATTCCGTCGAGCTGGTCCTCAAGCAGTTTGCTGTCGAGGGCCCACAACGCGTTGCCGAGACCACGCGCATAGCCCTCCTCAATTTCGTTGAAGCGGTTCTGCAACCCTGAGACCTCAGCCTGGTAACTTAACATGAGCTGAACGACGGTCAACACCAGCGTCACAATCGTACTGAACAGTAATACGCGGCCAAGCAGGGCGACAGCAATTCCGCCTCGCGGCGCGCTGAAAGGTTTAGGCAACGAGCCAATACGGGCAGCTAGCACGGTCAACTCCAGGTAAGACGGTCATCGTGACTTTAACTTCGATTCCGCGGGTAAGGGTCGCCGGTCTGATCGGTATCCGGCACCAGGCATCAAGTCTGCAATGTGAAATCAATACCTGCAAAGATGCGGTATAGGAGGAGCGCCGTACGGGCGCCTTATCAGACGCTGCCAGTTGTGGTGTTGGGTCGGCTGACGGTACCGACGGAATCGGCAGCAGCACCCTCCGGCCGATACCTGCACACATCCCGCCCCGGCCGCTCAATCCGGTGCCGGTTGTGCTGGTCGATCACGAAGGTGCTGGCGAAAATCTGAGTTTCGTTATTGCTACCGGCAACGTCGCTCCTGACCGCGCGGTGGGTATCGACGCGGCGTAACAGGCCCGGCAATCTGGAGTAGTCCGGCAAGAAACTGTGCTGGGGCGGCTACTGGATGTAGTTTGCCAGCACCGCGCGGATCGCCGGATCATGCATGTTGTTCGGCGTCACCGTCACCACGTCGACGAATACCTTCGAGCTGGGCGAATGGCCCTGCAAGGCCGCGACCAATGTTTCAACCGCCAGATAACCCATGCGGTAAGGATCCTGCACCACATCAGCATAAACGACGCCACGCTCTAGCCCATCCATGAATTCCGGGCGCCAGTCGAACACGACCAGGCGCGGGCGATCGCCGACGGCCCTGGCTTCAATCACTCGCAGCGCACCGTAGGCGATCGGCTCAGCCGGCGCGAAAACAGCATCAAGGTGCCCTACATAGGCATTCAGGGCCTTGACTATCAACCCCTCCGCATCACGGGGGCGGTACCCTACATAGGTATCGACAACCACATCCCATCCCATTTCCCGCGCCACGCTCAAAAAACCGGTCTCGCGCTCGGTTGTGGAACTGATGTTCGGTGCGAGCCGCAGCACTGCTACCTTTGCTCCGCGCCGCAGGACGGGCACAAGGCTGAGCGCCGCCTTTTTCCCTGCGACGAAATTGTCGGTGCTGACAGTGGAGATAGCGTTGTAATCGGTGCTGCTCCGGTCAATCAGCACCGTAGGGACCGCGATCGAAACCGGAGTCGCCACATCTGCCAGCGGCTCGGGAACCAACAGGATGCCAGCGACCCTGCTCTGCACCATGTAGTCGATCATCCGTAGCTGGATATTGGGTTGCGCGCCAAGCGAGGCACCGTCCGAAGGGTTGCGCATCACCAGCTCAACATGCTTATCTTCGGCTGCCTGCTTGATCCCCTTTGTCATCGCCTGCCAGAAAACAAGCGATGATCCGGCGAGTACGACGCCGAGCCTGGTGGCGGACGCGATCGGTAACGCTCCAGTCAATGCGGCAAACAGCAGAACGAGCGCCAGGACTCTACGCATCGTGGACTCCCACAACACCCGCGACGCAACCCTCGCTAGTCTGGGGAAACGCACGAGAGCCTGCGACGCCGCAACCATTTCGCCTTGATGATCTCACGTCGCCCTCCTCGGTCCCATCCGGCACGACTTTCCAGACGTGGTGTCGCTTCAGCCGGAAGCGGCTCTCAACCGCAGGTTGCAGCCGACCTGGCCCTGGACTTCTCTCGTCTCGCGAGCTAACCTTGGTCGGATGCCTGAAATTAATTGGCCCCGACAGAAGTGCCAATGCATGACGCATATTTTACCCGTCTTGTTCGACGGCTTCCACGCGCGGTGGCTGTTTATCCTATTCTGTCCTGGCGGCCTGTGCATTACCGGGGCAGCGCCAGCGCAAGAGGCGATTCTTTGCGCGCCGCGGTGCGGACCGGCACCAACGTCGGCGGGGCAAGTCCTGGCCTGGCATTCGACGTGATGTCCGCCTCGAGACAACGGCGGCTGAACTCACCGCATTGATGCGGAGCCCGGTTGCCAGATGGATCTGGCACATGGATGGATCTGGCACGTGAGCAGCCTTCAGCCGGTGTCCTCCGTGGACTGATCGCAAGTGTTGTTTCCACGCGCAACACCAAAGATGTTGCCCCCGAACGGAATAGCCCTCCCTCACGGCACGAACCAGGCAGCCCATCATTGGGCGCCGGTGCCCCCGAATCGAAGTCCGTCAGGATTTCCTGACGTGCGATTCATCTCATCCGGATGGCAATTCCCAGCGTTCCCGACGTGCAAGCAACTATTGCTCACCTATCATCGCAACACCCCAGTCCTCCCAAGCGTTGTGTTGCCATGTGTTCAGACTTCTCCAGTACCGTGAGCGACGCAGACCATGTCGAGGCAATTTGCCTGACTCTCTTCGACGACTGCACGCTTCATCCCGAACGTTCCCACTGCATCCGGGGGAAGAACCGCACGCTCAGACCGTTCTAATATGCAATATCTCGATTGGGTCGCCGTTTTCGTTGCACGGGTAGAGCCGAGCGACGCCGACCAGGAGCGCAGAAGGAAACGCCATCACCACAATGGAGACTGCCGATGCAGACTGGCAAAAGTTCTGAACAGGGTGAAAGTCGGACACCCATGAAGCGTTGCTCGCCACCCTGGAAAACCTGGGGGTCGTGGCCTCGTTTAGCCGGCCGCGCGTGAGTAACGACAACCCGTACGCGGAGTTGCTGTTCCGGACCTGCAAGTACCGGCCCGACTACTCGCGCAACCGCGCCGTCACGCAGATGGATGAGGTCACGCAGCAAAATACTGCACTGGTCGAGGAAGCGGCCGCTGCGGTGGCGTCAATGGACGAACAGGCTGGCAAGATGCGCGACGTGGTTGCGGTGTTCCGGACAGCGGCCACGTGGCACAGCGACAGCGCACGACGTGCGGTGAGGCTTCCACCGAACGCCATACCGGCTTCGCGATGTTTGACGGGACGGGGTCGGAGATGGGGCTTGGGGTGACAATTCACCTTTCTGCATCTCGGGCCCAAATTGCTCCTTCATGGACACCGGACCAATCGAAGTCTTTTTAGTCGACCGAGAACTGACGCCCGGAAGGGGGAACGTCGCTCTTCGCGGAGAACGCAATGAAATGGTTTTACCACCTGACCGTCGCGAAGCGTCTTGCAGTACTGGTCGCAAGTGCCGCGCTCGGGCTCTTCTGTGTTGCGGGACTCGGCCTTGACCAGATCAGGCAGGTATATGACTCGGCCAGCTACGCCAGTGTGAACACGGTACCGAGCCTAGTCGTCCTCGATAACGTCCAAGGGGTGTCCAGCACAATGCAGATGCTGGCCTACCAGCATCTGCTTACGAATGATGTCGCGAGGAAAAGGGACCTCGAAAGCAAGGTCGGCGAACAACAGACGCAGTTAGAGGCTGAGTTGAGGCAATACGAACCGTTGATCTCCGACGATCACGACAAAGATCTCCTTGCCAAAGACCGCGCGGAACTTGCCAATTACGAGGCCGTGCGCGACAGGGTACTTGTACTGTCGCGCGAGAACTCACAGGAAGCGTTCGCGCTGAGCCGGGAGGAGATGTTTCCTGCCGTCCAGAAACTCGATGCGGCACTGATGGCGCACCGCGGGTACAACGTCGAACTCGGCAAGCAGGGAACAGATCAGGCGGCACAGATCATCAGCCACGCACTTTGGATGGTGTCGGTGATCGCGGGACTGTCCTTTATCGCCGTAGTCGGTCTGGGCTTACTAATTACCCGCCATCTGCTACGTCAGCTTGGTAGCGAACCTGGCCACACGGCGGCTATCGCAAACAAGATCGCTGGGGGAGACTTGACGGTGCCAGTTGAGACGAGGCGCGGCGACCGGTCGAGCTTGCTGTTCGCAATCAGTTCCATGCGTGACAACCTTGCGGGGATTGTTGGGCGGGTGCGCGCCGGCACCGACGCCATCGCGACCGCCTCACGTCAGATTGCGGCCGGCAATCTGGACCTGTCTGCGCGCACCGGAGAACAGGCATCGTCCCTTGAAGAAACCGCAGCCAGCATGACGCAACTGACCGAAACCGTGAAGCAGAACGCCGACAATGCCCGTCAGGCGAACGCACTGGCAACGAATGCAACCGATATCGCCGACGCAGGTAACGACGCGGTTCAGGGCATGGTCGGAACGATTGGAAAAATCAGCGCAAGCTCCAGCAAGATTTCCGAAATCACCGGCGTCATTGAAAGCATTGCTTTCCAGACAAACATTCTGGCGCTGAACGCAGCCGTCGAAGCCGCACGTGCTGGCGAGCAGGGGCGAGGCTTTGCCGTCGTCGCCAGTGAGGTCCGCAGTCTGGCCCAGCGTTCCGCCACCGCCGCGAAGGAAATCAAGGAACTGATCAGCTCGTCCGTGACAACGATTCAGGACGGCGCGAAGCAGGCAGCGGAAGTCAGCGCCACCATGGGACAGGTCAAGCAGGCAATCAAACAGGTATCCGATATTGTTGGCGAAATTGCCGCTGCGGCTGAAGAGCAAAGCCGTGGCATTGAACAGGTGAATCAGGCTGTCGGGCAGATGGACGAAGTGACCCAGCAGAATGCTGCACTGGTCGAGCAAGCGGCAGCAGCAGCGCAGTCACTCGAAGAGCAAACCATGAATCTGAAGGGTGCCGTCTCGGTGTTCAAGGTGACCGACACAGGGCTCACCGTGTCGAGTGTGACTAGGCCGGAAAGCTGACCCGGCATCCCCGCGCGGAAGGTGCCGCAGTCTCGTACGCCAGCAAAAGCGACCGGACATCCGTCTGGCACCACGACAGGTGCCGCAGTTAGCGTTGCAACTTTTTTGGCGATGAGCGGAACTCACCGCTTGAGGACGAATGTCTTCCTCCGGAAACGAGTGCAAACGTTTGCGGCCGAGCGTAGACGAGTAGCCCAGGTGTGCGGGACGTAGCTCCCGGTACGCCCTATGTTCCCATGACCTAGGAGAGAAAATAAACATGACGAAACCGAAGGCAGAATCGAGAAA
>NZ_VOSW01000147.1 GCF_009690905.1 Paraburkholderia madseniana | reverse complement strand
ATGTATGAGACCTCGCCGGGCGGCAAATACAAGATCACGCTCTGCACGAACCTGCCGTGCCAGCTCGGCCCGGACGGCGGCTCAGACAGTGCCGCTGAATATCTGAAGCAGAAGCTCGGCATCGACTTTGGCGAAACCACGGCTGACGGCAAGTTCACCTTGAAAGAAGGTGAGTGCATGGGCTCGTGCGGCGATGCGCCGGTGATGCTGGTGAACAACCATCGCATGTGCAGCTTCATGAGCCGCGCGAAGATCGACCAGCTGCTCGAGGAACTTTCGAAATGACGTCTTTACACGATCGTCACATCAAACCGCTGATTCTCGCCGGCCTGAACGGCGACAACTGGCATCTCGAAGACTATGTGGCGCGCGGCGGTTACGCCCAGTTGCGCCGCATTCTGGAAGAAAAGATTCCGCCCGAGCAGGTGATCGCCGACGTCAAGGCGTCGGGTCTGCGCGGCCGTGGCGGTGCGGGCTTCCCGACCGGTCTGAAGTGGAGCTTCATGCCGCGTCAGTTCCCGGGGCAGAAGTACCTCGTCTGCAATTCGGACGAAGGCGAACCGGGTACATTCAAAGACCGCGACATCCTGCGTTTCAATCCGCACTCGCTGATTGAAGGCATGGCCATCGGCGCGTACGCGATGGGCATCACGGTCGGCTACAACTATATCCACGGCGAAATCTGGGAAGTCTACAAGCGCTTCGAAGAAGCGTTGGAAGAAGCCCGCCGCGCTGGATTCCTTGGCGACAACATCATGGGTTCGGGCTTCTCGTTCGAACTGCATGCGCACCACGGTTACGGCGCCTACATTTGCGGCGAAGAGACCGCGCTGCTCGAATCGCTCGAAGGCAAGAAAGGGCAGCCGCGCTTCAAGCCGCCTTTCCCGGCGAGCTTCGGCGTGTACGGCAAGCCGACCACGATCAACAACACTGAGACGTTCGCTGCGGTGCCGTTCCTGCTCGCGATCGGTCCGCAGAATTACCTCGAAATCGGCAAGCCGAACAACGGCGGCACCAAGATCTTCTCGGTTGCCGGCGACGTCGAGCGTCCGGGTAACTATGAAATTCCGCTCGGCACGCCGTTCGCCACGCTGATGGAACTGGCCGGCGGCATGCGCGGCGGCAAGAAGATCAAGGCTGTGATTCCTGGCGGCTCGTCGGCACCGGTGATCCCGGGCGAAATGATGATGCATACCGACATGGACTACGACTCGATCGCCAAAGCTGGCTCGATGCTCGGCTCCGGTGCGGTCATCGTGATGGACGAGACGCGTTGCATGGTCCGTTCGCTGCTGCGTCTGTCGTACTTCTATTACGAAGAGTCGTGCGGTCAGTGCACGCCGTGCCGCGAAGGCACCGGCTGGCTGTATCGCGTCGTGCATCGTATCGAACACGGGCTCGGCCGTCCGGAAGATCTGGATCTGCTGAACTCGGTCGCTGAGAACATCATGGGCCGCACGATTTGCGCGCTCGGCGATGCAGCGGCCATGCCGGTTCGCGGCATGCTCAAGCACTACTGGGACGAATTCGAATACCACGTCGCCCACAAGCATTGCCTCGTCGGCGGTCACGCCGGTGCGGCAGCGGCGTCAGAAACAGTGGCTGCCTAAGTAGGCCAAGTAGCGCACCAGAACACGTCATCCGCGGGATTCAGCGCCTGAAACGGGCGATGAACAGGGCGAACGATTGAGCGGTAACAGGTTAAGGAAGATTGACCATCATGGTTGAACTTGAAATAGACGGCAAGAAAGTAGAGGTGCCTGAAGGCAGCATGGTGATCCAGGCTGCGCATAAGGTCGACACGTACATTCCTCACTTCTGCTATCACAAGAAGCTGTCGATTGCGGCCAACTGCCGGATGTGTCTGGTCGATGTCGAAAAGATGCCGAAGGCCGTGCCCGCATGCGCCACGCCGGTATCGGCAGGCATGATCGTGCGCACCAAGTCGGACAAGGCCGTGAAGGGCCAGCAAGCCGTGATGGAATTCCTGCTGATCAACCACCCGCTGGATTGCCCGATCTGCGATCAGGGTGGCGAGTGTCAGTTGCAGGATCTGGCGGTGGGCTACGGCAAGTCGTCGTCGCGCTATAGCGAAGAAAAGCGCGTCGTGTTCCACAAGAACGTCGGCCCGCTGATCTCGATGGAAGAAATGTCGCGTTGCATTCACTGCACGCGTTGCGTCCGCTTCGGCCAGGAAGTTGCCGGCGTGATGGAGCTCGGCATGCTGGGCCGCGGCGAGCATTCGGAAATCACGTCGTTCGTCGGCAAGACGGTCGACTCCGAACTGTCCGGCAACATGATCGATCTGTGCCCGGTGGGCGCGCTGACCAGCAAGCCGTTCCGCTACAGCGCCCGCACGTGGGAACTGTCGCGCCGCAAGTCGGTGAGCCCGCACGATTCCGTCGGCGCAAACCTTGTGGTGCAGGTGAAGAACAATCGCGTGATGCGTGTTCTGCCGTTCGAAAACGAATCCATCAACGAATGCTGGATTTCGGACAAGGATCGTTTCTCGTACGAAGGTCTGAACAGCCCGGAACGTCTCACGCAGCCGATGCTCAAGCAAGGCGGCAAGTGGGTCGAGACCGACTGGCAATCCGCGCTTGAATACGTGGTCAAGGGTCTGAAGGGCATCAAGGGCGACCACGGTGCGAACGCGCTGGCCGCGCTCGGCAGCGCCCACAGCACCGTTGAAGAACTGTTCCTGTTGAAGCAACTGGCTCAGGCGGTCGGCACGCCTAACGTCGACTTCCGTCTGCGTCAGTCGGATTTCTCCGCGCCTGCCGACGGTGCGCCTTGGCTCGGTACGGCGATCGCCGACCTCTCGAACCTCGACGCCGCATTGGTGATCGGTTCAGATCTGCGCCGCGATCATCCGCTGTTTGCCGCGCGTCTGCGTCAAGCTGCCAAGAGCGGCACGAAGCTGACGTTGGTGCAAGCCACCAACGACGACGCGCTGATTCCGCAGGCGCAACGCGTGGTTGCCGCGCCGTCGGCATGGCTCGACGCACTGGCTGGTATCGCGGCCGCGGTGTCGGAAGCGAGCGGTGTTGCACTGCCGGAAGCCTTCGCCGGCACGCAGCCGACGGATGCCAACAAACAAACCGCGAAGTCGCTCGTCACCGGCGAACAGCGTGTGGTGTTGCTCGGCAACGGCGCGGTCCGTCATCCGGATTTCGCTGCGATTCACGCCGCGGCGCAATGGATCGCAGACGCGACCGGCGCAACCCTGGGTTTCCTCACGGAAGCCGCCAACACGGTCGGCGCGCATCTCGTGAACGCATTGCCGGGCGAGGGCGGTTTGAACGCTCGCGAAGTGTTCGAGCAACCGCGCAAGGGTTATGTGTTGCTGAACGTCGAACCGGAATTCGACACGGCCAATCCGGCGCAGGCTTTGGCCGCACTGAAGCAGGCTGAAATGGTCGTCGTGATGTCGCCGTTCCAGATGGGCGCTGAATACGCTGACGTCCTGCTGCCGATCGCACCGTTCACGGAAACGGCCGGCACGTTCGTCAACGCCGAAGGTACCGTGCAGACGTTCAACGGCGTCGTGCGCCCGCTTGGCGACACGCGTCCGGCATGGAAGGTCTTGCGCGTCCTCGGCAGCCTGCTCGGCGTGCCGGGCTTCGAATTCGACACCTCGGAAGAAGTGCGCACGGCAGCGCTTGGCGATGGCGAGATCAAGTCGCGTCTGTCGAACAAAACGGGTGCCACGGTTGCACGCGGCAAGGCAGCGAAGGCGGCGGAAGGCAAGTTCGAGCGTATCGCCGACGTGCCGATTTACCACGCGGACTCGCTGGTACGCCGCGCCGAATCGTTGCATCTGACGGCAGCGGCGCGTGCAGCGAATTCGGCCGGTCTGCCGGCTGCGCTGTTCGACAAACTGGGTTTGAAGGAAGGCGACGCAGTGCGCGTGCGCCAGGGCGAGCAATCGGTGCAGTTGCCGGCCGTGCGCGACGCGAATCTTGCGGAGACGGTCGTCCGCGTATCGGCGGCTACGCCGGCCGGTGCAGCGCTGGGCAGCCTGTTCGGTGAACTGCTGGTGGAGAAGGCGTAAATGAGCTTGTTCGATACGATCAACTCGGGCGGCACCCAGCTTCTCGGTGTGGCATGGCCCACGGTGTGGGCACTGGTGCGCATCCTGGTTGTGGCCGTCGTGATCCTGCTGTGCGTGGCTTACCTGATTCTGTGGGAGCGTAAGCTGATCGGCTGGATGCACGTGCGTCTCGGCCCGAACCGCGTGGGCCCGGCAGGTTTGCTGCAGCCGATCGCCGACGTGCTGAAGCTGTTGCTGAAAGAAGTGATTCAGCCGGCTCAGGCGAGCCGCTGGATCTACATGATCGCGCCGATCATGGTGGTAGTGCCGGCCTTCGCGGTCTGGGCGGTGATTCCGTTCCAGGCGGGCGCGGTGCTCGGCGACATCAACGCGGGTCTCCTGTATGCGATCGCGATTTCGTCAGTCGGTGTGTACGGCGTGATCCTGGCCGGCTGGGCGTCGAACTCGAAGTACGCGTTCCTCGGCGCCATGCGCGCGGCCGCTCAAATGGTCTCGTACGAAATTTCGATGGGCTTCGCCCTTGTCGTCGTGCTGATGACCTCGGGCAGTCTGAATCTGTCGGACATCGTGACGTCGCAGGAGCGCGGCATTTTCGCCGGCTACGGCTTGAACTTCCTGTCGTGGAACTGGCTGCCGCTCCTGCCGATGTTCGTCGTGTACTTCATCTCGGGCATCGCCGAAACGAACCGTCACCCGTTCGACGTGGTGGAAGGTGAGTCGGAAATCGTCGCGGGCCACATGATCGACTACTCGGGGATGGCGTTTGCGCTGTTCTTCCTCGCCGAGTACATCAACATGATCGTGATCTCGGCATTGGCTGCAACACTGTTCCTCGGCGGCTGGAGCGCACCGTTCGGCTTCCTGTCGTTTGTCCCGGGCATCGTATGGCTCGTCGCCAAGGTTTTCTTCCTGCTGTCGGTATTCATCTGGGCGCGTGCCACGTTCCCGCGCTATCGCTATGACCAGATCATGCGTCTGGGCTGGAAGATTTTCATTCCGGTTTGCGTGGTGTGGCTCATCGTGGTCGGCTTCTGGATCATGTCGCCGTTGAATATCTGGAAATAAAGGGCGGATGAACCCATGACCGCAATCCAAAACTTTTTCAAAACCTTCTTCCTGACGGAACTGCTCAAAGGCCTCGCGCTGACCGGACGTTACACGTTCCAGCGCAAGGTGACGGTGCAGTTCCCGGAAGAGAAGACGCCGATTTCGCCGCGTTTTCGCGGCCTGCACGCGCTGCGCCGCTATGAAAACGGCGAAGAACGCTGCATCGCCTGCAAGCTGTGCGAAGCGGTGTGCCCGGCACTCGCTATCACGATCGAATCGGAAACCCGTGCGGATAACACGCGCCGCACGACGCGTTACGACATCGACCTGACCAAGTGCATCTTCTGCGGCTTCTGCGAAGAGAGCTGCCCGGTCGATTCGATCGTCGAGACGCACATTCTCGAATATCACGGCGAAAAGCGCGGCGATCTGTATTTCACGAAAGACATGCTGCTGGCCGTGGGCGATCGCTACGAAGCGGAGATCGCTGCGAGCAAGGCAGCCGACGCACCGTATCGTTGAAGCACTTCAGTTGAAGCGGTAAATGCGGCAGTAAATGCAGCAGTAACACGGCCTGTTGTCGGGCCGAGCGCCGCGGTCTGACCGCCGCGGCACGGCGCACCTGTGCGGCTGTTCTGGCGGTCTCGACCGCTTTTACCCGCCACACGTGCCAAAGAACAATGCCTGACGATGGCCTAACGATGAACCGGTAATCATGGAATTCACGACCGTACTGTTCTACATCTTCGCGCTGCTCCTGGTGGTTTCAGGGCTGAAGGTGATCACCTCGCGCAACCCGGTTTCGTCCGCACTGTTTCTGGTGCTGGCGTTCTTCAACGCAGCCGCGATCTGGATGCTGCTGGAGGCCGAGTTCCTCGCGATCCTGCTGGTGCTGGTGTATGTCGGCGCGGTGATGGTGCTGTTCCTGTTCGTCGTGATGATGCTGGACATCAACATCGACGTGCTGCGAAAAGACTTCAAACGCTTCGTGCCAATGGCTACGCTGGTGGGCGCGATCATCGTGATCGAGACCGCGCTGATCCTGTGGCACGGCTACGGTGCGACCGCCACGGCGCTGCGCGACACCACGGCTGCCGCGAACGGTATGGCCGGCTGGTCGAACACCCGCATCATCGGCAAGGTCATCTACACCGACTACATCTTCGCGTTCGAAGTCGCCGGCCTCGTGCTGCTGGTGGCGATCATCGCGGCGATCGCGCTGACCACGAGTCACAAGAAAGACAGCAAGCGCCAGAACATCAGCGAGCAGGTTAAGGTGCGTGCCCAGGACCGTGTGCGTATCGTGAAGATGGCATCTGAAAAGACCGCGGCAACTGTCGCGGCGGAAGAAGCCGCCGCAGCGGCAGCCGCAGCGGCCGACTCGGCACCTGCTAAAAACAGCTGAGCGGACAGGAGATAGAAATCATGTTGACCCTTGCTCATTACCTTGTCCTCGGCGCGATCCTGTTTGCGATCAGCGTCGTTGGCATTTTCCTGAACCGCCGCAACGTCATCATCATCCTGATGGCGATCGAACTGATGCTGCTGGCGGTGAACACCAATTTCGTCGCGTTCTCGCATTACCTCGGCGACGTGCATGGTCAGATCTTCGTCTTTTTCGTGCTGACGGTTGCAGCAGCGGAAGCGGCGATCGGACTCGCAATTCTGGTGACCCTGTTCCGTAGCCTCGACACGATCAATGTCGAGGACCTCGATCAGCTCAAAGGTTAATTTCAGGTAAAGCGGTTATGTCAACGACACTCAATGAAAACCTGCTGCTGGCGATCCCGCTGGCACCGCTGGCCGGCTCCCTGATTGCGGGGCTGTTTGGGAAAGCGGTGGGGCGAGCCGGCGCGCATTCGGTCACGATCCTCGGCGTCGCGATCTCCTTCATCCTTTCGGCCATCGTCTTCTTCCAGGTGATGGACGGCGCGAGTTTCAACGCGACGGTCTATGACTGGATGCAGATCGGCCAGACGAAGTTCGAGATCGGCTTCCTGGTCGACTCGCTGACGGCGATGATGATGTGCGTGGTGACCTTCGTGTCGCTCATGGTGCACATCTACACGATCGGCTACATGGCCGACGACGACGGCTACCAGCGCTTCTTCTCGTACATCGCGCTGTTCACGTTCTCGATGCTGATGCTCGTGATGAGCAACAACTTCCTGCAGTTGTTCTTCGGCTGGGAAGCGGTGGGTCTGGTGTCGTACCTGCTGATCGGCTTCTACTTCACCCGTGAGAGCGCGATCTACGCGAACATGAAGGCGTTCATCGTGAACCGCATCGGCGACTTCGGGTTCCTGCTCGGGATCGGCCTGCTGTTCGCTTTCGCCGGTTCGATGAACTACGGCGACGTCTTCGCGAAGCGCACCGAACTCGCGGCATTGAGCTTCCCGGGCACGGACTGGGGTCTGCTGACGGTTGCCTGCATTTGCCTTTTCATCGGCGCGATGGGTAAGTCGGCGCAGTTCCCGCTGCACGTCTGGCTGCCGGATTCGATGGAAGGCCCGACGCCGATCTCCGCACTGATTCACGCGGCAACCATGGTGACGGCCGGTATCTTCATGGTCGCACGCATGTCGCCCCTGTTCGAACTGTCGGATACGGCGCTGTCGTTCGTGATGGTGATCGGTGCGATCACGGCGCTGTTCATGGGCTTCCTCGGAATCGTCCAGAACGACATCAAGCGCGTGGTGGCTTACTCGACGCTGTCGCAGCTCGGTTACATGACGGTCGCACTCGGCGCATCGGCTTACTCGGTCGCCATCTTCCACCTGATGACGCACGCGTTCTTCAAGGCGTTGCTGTTCCTCGGCGCGGGTTCCGTGATCATCGGCATGCACCACGATCAGGACATCCGCAACATGGGCGGCCTGCGCAAGTACATGCCGATCACGTGGATTACGTCGCTGGTCGGTTCGCTCGCGCTGATCGGCACACCTTTCTTCTCAGGCTTCTACTCGAAAGACTCGATCATCGACGCAGTGAAGCTGTCGCATCTGCCGGGTTCGGGTTTCGCCTACTTCGCGGTGGTGGCGAGCGTGTTCGTTACTGCGCTGTACTCGTTCCGGATGTACTTCCTGGTGTTCCACGGCAAGGAGCGCTTCCGCGATCCGAAGCATCCGGAATCGCCGATGGGCATCGAAGCTGCAGCCCATGCACATGACGGTCACGGCCATGACGCACACGGCCACGGTCATGGTCACGACGACCACGCGCACGAGCCGCATGAAACGCCGTGGGTGGTGTGGCTGCCGCTGGTTCTGCTGGCGATTCCGTCGGTGGTGATCGGCGCGATCGGTGTCGCTCCGATGCTGTTCGGCGACTTCTTCCAGCACGGCGTGGCGTTCGACAAGGTGATCTTCATCGGCGAAAACCATCCGGCACTGCATGAGATGGCCGAAGAATTCCAGGGCTGGGCGTCGATGGGTCTGCACTCGGTCTCAGGTCTGCCGGTGTGGCTGGCACTCGCGGGTGTCGTGGTCGCGTGGTTCCTGTATCTGGTTCGTCCTGATCTGCCGGCGGTCGTCAAGCGCGCGTTCGGCCCGATCTATACGCTGCTCGACAACAAGTACTACATGGACAAGATCAACGAAGTCGTGTTCGCGCGGGGCGCCGTGGCGATTGGCCGTGGTCTCTGGAAGGAAGGCGACGTCGTGGTTATCGACGGGATCGTCAACGGCAGCGCACGCTTTATCGGCTGGTTTGCCGGCGTGATCCGCTTCCTCCAATCCGGCTACATCTACCACTACGCGTTTGCCATGATTATCGGCATGTTGGGGCTCCTGACCCTGTTTGTAACGCTCGGCGGCAAATAAGGCGAGGGACACTAATGCACGCTTATCCGATTCTCAGTATTGCGATCTGGTTACCGATCCTCGTAGGTCTACTGGTCCTGGCTATTGGTTCCGACCGGAACCCGGCTCCGGCGCGCTGGATTGCGCTGATCGGCTCGGTCGTCAGCTTCATCGTGACGATCCCGCTGATTACGGGTTTTGATTCGAGTACCGCCGATCTGCAGTTCGTCGAAAAGGCGAACTGGATCGAGCGCTTCAATATTACGTACCACCTGGGTGTCGACGGCATCTCGATGTGGTTCGTCGTATTGACCGCATTGATTACGGTGATCGTCGTGATCTCCGCATGGGAAGTCATCACGAAGAACGTGGCGCAGTACCTCGCTGCATTCCTGATCCTGTCCGGCATCATGGTCGGCGTGTTCAGCGCAGCGGACGGCATGCTGTTCTACGTGTTCTTTGAAGCGACGCTGATTCCGATGTACATCATCATCGGCGTGTGGGGCGGGGCGAACCGCGTGTATGCGGCGTTCAAGTTCTTCCTGTACACGCTGATGGGCTCACTGCTGATGCTGGTCGCGTTGCTTTACCTGTACATCCAGACCGGCACGTTCGATCTGGCTACGTGGCAGAACACGCAGATCGGCATGACGCCGCAGATACTGCTATTCATAGCGTTCTTCCTGGCGTTCGCCGTGAAGGTGCCGATGTGGCCGGTTCACACGTGGTTGCCTGACGCCCACGTGGAAGCGCCGACCGGCGGCTCGGTCGTGCTGGCCGCGATCATGCTGAAGCTGGGCGCCTACGGTTTCGTGCGCTTCTCGCTGCCGATCGCACCGGACGCAAGCCACTTCCTTGCTCCGGTCGTCATTGCACTGTCGCTGATCGCGGTGATCTACATCGGTCTGGTCGCGATGGTGCAGACCGACATGAAGAAGCTGGTCGCGTACTCGTCGATCGCGCACATGGGTTTCGTGACGCTTGGTTTCTTCATCTTCAATCAGCTCGGCGTGGAAGGCGCGATCGTACAGATGATCTCGCACGGCTTCGTGTCGGGCGCGATGTTCCTGAGCATCGGCGTGTTGTACGACCGTATGCACTCGCGTCAGATCGCCGATTACGGCGGCGTCGTCAACGTGATGCCGAAGTTCGCGGCGTTCGTGATGCTGTTTTCGATGGCGAATTGCGGCTTGCCGGGTACTTCCGGTTTCGTCGGCGAGTTCATGGTGATTCTGGCTGCTGTCCAGTACAACTTCTGGATCGCGGGCGGTGCGGCTGTCACGCTGATTCTCGGCGCGGCCTACACGCTGTGGATGTACAAGCGCGTGTACTTCGGCGCGGTCGCCAACGATCACGTGAAGGGCCTCCTCGACATCAACCGTCGCGAATTTTTCATGCTGGCAGTGCTCGCTGCACTGACGCTGTTCATGGGCCTGTATCCGAAGCCCTTTACCGATGTGATGCACGTATCCGTGGAAAACCTCCTCTCCCACGTCGCGCAGTCCAAACTGCCGTTGCCACAGTAATGCAGAGCGGAGGAATTTAAAGATCATGCAAAACGCCCCTATGACTGCCCTGTTGCCCGACGCACTGGTGATGCTCGCCGTTGTGGTCGCGTGGCTCAACGACACGTTCGTCGGCCAGGCCGGTCGCCGCACCACGTATTTCCTCGCGTTCTTCTCGACGCTGATTGCCGGCATCTGGTTCGCGGTGAACGCGTTCGACCCGCAGGTTCATTACTTCTTCGGTCACATGTATGTGGTGGATTCTTTCGCCAGCGTGATGAAGGCGGTGGTGACGCTCGGCTACGCAGTGTCGATTGTTTATTCGCGCCGGTACCTCGAGGATCGCGGGCTGTTCCGCGGCGAGTTTTTCCTGTTGGGCATGTTCTCGTTGCTCGGTCAGCTCGTGATGATCTCCGGCAACAACTTCCTGACGCTGTACCTCGGTCTGGAGCTGATGTCGCTGTCGCTGTACGGTGCGATCGCACTGCGTCGTGACGCGGCACCGTCGAACGAAGCCGCAATGAAGTACTACGTGCTCGGTGCGCTGGCTTCCGGCTTCCTGCTGTACGGCATTTCCATGCTGTACGGTGCAACCGGCTCGCTCGACCTGAACGAAGTGTTCAAGGCGATCGGCACGAGCCACTACGATCCGAGCGTGCTGCTGTTCGGCGTGATCTTTATCGTGGCAGGCGTGGCGTTCAAGATGGGCGCGGTGCCGTTCCATATGTGGGTGCCTGACGTGTATCAGGGCGCTCCGACGGCCATGACGCTGATGGTCGGTGGCGGTCCGAAGGTGGCGGCATTCGCGTGGGGCCTGCGCTTCCTCGTGATGGGTCTGCTGCCGCTTGCGGTCGAATGGCAGGAAATGCTGGTGATCCTGGCGGCGCTGTCGCTGATTGTCGGCAACATCACCGGTATCGTGCAACGCAACGTCAAGCGGATGCTCGCGTATTCGGCGATCTCGAACATGGGCTTCGTGCTGCTGGGCCTGCTGGCCGGCGTGGTCGACCACAAGACCACGGGCGCCGCCAACGCGTACGGCTCGGCGATGTACTACAGCATCGTCTACCTGATCACGACGATGGGCACCTTCGGCATCATCATGCTGCTGGCACGCCGCGATTTCGAAGCGGATACGCTCGAAGACTTCAAGGGCCTGAATCAACGCAGCCCGGTGTTTGCGTTCGTCATGATGGTGATGATGTTCTCGCTCGCCGGCATCCCGCCCGCGGTCGGCTTCTACGCCAAGCTCGCGGTGCTGCAGGCAACCATGAATGCCGGGTTGACCTGGCTGACCGTGTTGGCCGTGATCACCTCGCTGTTCGGTGCCTTCTACTACCTGCGTATCGTCAAGCTGATGTACTTCGACGAACCGCAAGACAAGTCGCCGATCCTCGCCGACACGAGCACGCGTGCATTGCTGGCGGTTAATGGTGTTGCCGTGCTGGTGCTCGGTATCGTGCCGGATCCGCTGTTGAAGGCCTGCCTGCAGGCTATCCAGCACACGCTGCTGCTCTGATGTCGGCTGCGGGTTGGTTTATCGTGTTGTTGGCGCTGGTCGGCGCCAACCTGCCGTTCCTGAATCAGCGTCTCTTCGCCGCCGTGCCCTTGAAAGTGGCGAAGAAGAGCGCCTGGATCCGGATTGCCGAGTTGATCGTGCTGTACTTCATCGTCGGTGCGCTCGGTTTCCTGCTGGAAGCGCGCGCGGGTAACCGCTTCGAGCAGGGGTGGCAGTTCTACGCGATCACGTTCGCGTTGTTCGTCGTATTCGCATTCCCCGGCTTTGCCTTCCAGTATCTCGTCAAACGTCGCTGACGGCCTCTCGCCGTCGCGCACCACGCTGTCCTGAGGTCGCATATGGCTGAACTTCCCGATCACGACGCCGCGCTCACCGAGACCTGTCTCGAGAGCAAAACGATCCATCAAGGGCCATTCCTGACGCTCAAGTGCGATACGGTCCGCTTGCCCGACGGTAAGCAGGCCACTCGCGAGTATGTTCAGCATCCGGGCGCCGTGATGGTGATTCCGCTATTCGACGACGGTCGCGTGTTGCTGGAAAACCAGTACCGCTATCCGATGGGTAAGGTTATGGTCGAGTATCCGGCGGGCAAGCTCGATCCGAACGAAGGCGCGCTGGCCTGCGCGAAACGCGAACTGCAGGAAGAGACTGGCTATACGGCGCGCGAGTATGTCTATCTGACGCGCATTCATCCGATCATTTCCTACTCGACTGAATTCATCGATATTTACCTGGCGCGTGGGTTGACTGCCGGCGAGCGCAAACTCGACGACGGCGAATTCCTCGAACTGTTCACGGCCAGCGTCACCGATATGTTGGAATGGGTACGCACGGGCAAGGTGACGGACGTGAAAACCATCATTGGCACGTTCTGGCTGGAGAAGGTTTTGGCGGGTACCTGGCCAATGGCCGAGCCGCAATAGCGTGCACGGTTCAGAACGCTGAACGGGCGCGATTCACACGCTGGTTAGACAATCCGCAAAAAGAGCCCCTGTTGGTCTACGACCGGCAGGGGCTTTGTCATTGTGAGCACGATATCGACTCGATGCGTTGCCCACGTGTCTGAAAAACGGGCTCCAGTCCTATGCCATCTGACAGTCTCGCCCTGTGGTCGTTGCCGCTCTAGTATCGACGTCTGGCAACGGAGTCTGTTATCGCAGTTATTTTGGATAACGAAGAGTGTGGGATGTATTCGGTTATGGCCACGCGCGCATGGTTGTCACTTGACAACCATGCGCGCGTGGACTAAATTGGAGGGTATAGATGGTTCGTGGAGTCCATTCAAAGAAAGAGGTCGAGGCGGCGCTGGCTTACGCGGAAAGAAACGGCTGGCGTGTGCAAGGCGGCGGTAAAGGTCACGCATGGGGAAAGATTTACTGTCCCTACAACGACGCGGAATGCCGTTGCGGCGAGTTCTGCATCTCGAGTGTGTGGAGTACGCCAAAGAATCCCGGCAATCACGCAAAGCACCTCAGGCGCATTGTCGATAATTGCACGACACGTCGGCAGTAAAAGTGTTCGAAAGGCAAAAGCCCGAAGCTGAATGAAGGCAGGAGTAGCTTATGGAATATGTGTTCACCTTGAAGTACCGGCTCGCGGCTGAAGATTGCGATCTCGACGAGATCGTCGAGCGGTTGGGCGAAGCCGGATGTGACGACGCTACGATCGGCGTGGGGCAACCGGGGCGCATGGCGCTGGTTTTTGCTCGCGAAGGCGCGTCGGCGTTCGAAGCGCTCATCAGTGCACTCAAAGATATCAAGCAGGCAGTGCCGTCTGCGCGCCTTGTCGAGGCGGGGCCGGACTTCGTCGGCCTGACGGATGTCGCTGAGGTCGCGGGCGTGTCAAGGCAAAACATGCGTAAGCTGATGCTGAGCCACGCAATCGACTTTCCGTCGCCGGTTCACGAGGGCAGTGCGTCGGTGTGGCATCTGTCGGACATCCTTGGCTGGCTGACCGCGCGTGGCGGGTATGACATCAAGGCGGACGTATTCGATGTCGCGAAATCGGCCAAACAGATCAACCTTGCCAAAGAGGCGCGCGAACTCGAACCGCAGCTTAACCGCCGCCTCGAATTTCTGGTGGCTTAAAAGGGGCGCAGCGAGTAGCTGCGCGAACCCATGAGTTCGATACGACCAGCGTGCCTTTTTGTTGACGGGTTCGGCGTGCCGTTCACCGATTGAGCCACCTTCGGCAGCCCACTGCGCAAAGCGTTAAAATCGCGCACCGCGTTCGATTTGTCAGCGACGCCTGGCGTCAACGCGCCGTCCGTAAAAATTTACGAACGACCGTTCACAAATTTCCATTTTGCGCTAAACTGGCACGCAAGCCCTGATTCCACATGAAGGTCCTCGATTTACAGTGTCCGCATGGCCATCGGTTCGAAGGCTGGTTTGCTTCGGCTGATGACTTCGAGTCGCAGCAGTCCCGCAAGCTCGTCGAATGTCCGATCTGCGGTGCGAACGAAGTGAGCCGTCTGCCGTCGGCGCCCCGACTGAATCTGTCGGGAGCGACCGAAGCGAAAGTCCCTGCGGATAGTGGAGAAATGCAGGCACGCGTCATGCGTGCCTTGCGCGAGGTACTGGAAAAGACAGAGAACGTGGGCGACCGCTTCGCCGAGGAAGCACGGCGCATTCATTACAACGAAGCGCCAGCACGCAATATTCGCGGTGTCACGACACCGGAAGACGCGAAAGCCTTGGTCGAAGAAGGCATCGAAGTGATGCCGCTGCCGATCCCGGCTGCCTTGAAGGAACCGCTGCAATAGCGCAGTGGCTCACTGGCAGCGGGCGGTTGCGGCCAGGAGACACGACGCATGAATCTGGACTATTCCCCCGCTGACGACGCATTCCGCGCCGACATCCGCGCCTGGCTCGAAGCGAATCTGCCTCGCGAGCTGAGCGACAAAGTACTCAATCACAAGCGTCTGAACCGCGAAGACTTCGCGGGTTGGCACAAGCTGCTCGGCACGCGCGGCTGGTCGGTCATCGCGTGGCCGAAAGAATACGGCGGCCCGGGCTGGGACGCGACCCAACGGCATATCTGGGACGAAGAGTGCGCGCGTATCGGTGCGCCGTCCGTCCTGCCGTTCGGCGTCTCGATGGTAGCGCCCGTGCTGATGAAGTACGGCAATGAGGCTCAGAAACGCCACTATCTGCCGCGCATTCTCGACGGCACGGACTGGTGGTGTCAGGGCTATTCCGAACCGGGCTCCGGTTCCGACTTGGCCTCGCTGCGCGCGCGTGCCGAGCGCGTTGGCGATCACTATGTGGTCAACGGCCAGAAAACCTGGACTACGCTCGGCCAGTACGCCGACATGATGTTCTGCCTCGTGCGCACCGATAGCGGCGCTAAAAAGCAGGAGGGTATCTCGTTCCTGTTGATCGACATGAAAACGCCCGGTATTACCGTGCGCCCGATCATCACGCTCGACGAAGACCACGAAGTCAACGAAGTCTTTTTCGAGGACGTGAAAGTGCCGGTCGACAATCTGGTCGGCGAAGAGAATCGTGGCTGGACCTATGCGAAGTACCTGCTCGGGCACGAACGCACCGGTATTGCGCGCGTTGGGCAATCGAAGCGCGAACTCGTATTCCTGAAGCGCCTCGCGCTGGATCAGAAGAAGAACGGCAAGCCGCTGCTGCAAGATCCTGTGTTCACCGCGAAAGTCGCGAGCCTCGAGATCGAACTGATGGCACTCGAAGTCACCGTGCAACGCGTGGTCGCCAATGAAACGGGCGGACGTGGGCCTGGGCCGGAAGCATCGATGCTCAAAATCAAGGGCACGGAAGTGCAGCAGGCGCTGACCGAACTGATGTTCGAAGCGATCGGGCCCCTCGCCGCGCCATTCGACGTGCCATTCCTCGAAGGCGAACGCGAGCACAGCCTCGCCGGTGACGATGACGCCGCGCCGCTGGCCGCGTACTACTTCAACTTCCGCAAGACGTCGATTTACGGCGGCTCGAACGAAATTCAAAAGAACATCATCGCGCAGATGATTCTCGGACTCTGAGGAGCGGCGCATGGACTTCACTTTCAACGACGAACAACAGCAATTTGCTGACGCGCTGCGCCGCTACCTTGACAAGAGCTACGGGTTCGAAGCGCGCCAGGCGATCGTGCAATCGGAAACCGGGGTGTCGGACGCGCACTGGACAGCTTTTACCGAACTGGGCCTGACTGCGTTGCCGGTGCCGGAAGCGCAGGGTGGCTTCAACGGCAGCCCGATCGACATGCTGGTGGTCATGCAGGAGCTCGGGCGTGCTCTGGTGGTCGAGCCGTATTGGGCGACTGCGGTGGGTATCGAGGCGCTGCGGCTGGCGGGCACCGGGCAGGGCGAAGACGCGTCGCTGCTCGAACGCGCGGCCCAGGGCGAGATCAAGCTGGCAGTGGCCTTTCACGAGCCGCACGCACGCTACGATCTGTTCGAGGTCGACACGGTTGCGAACGGTCAGGGCAATCAGCAGACGTTGACCGGCACGAAATCGGTTGTGCTGCACGGCGCGCAAGCGGATTACTGGATCGTGCCGGCTCGGCTGAATGGCGAGATCGCGCTTTTTGTGGTCGTCCGCGATGCGGCCGGTGTCAAAGTCACTGACTACCGCACAATCGACGGTCAGCGCGCCGCGACACTCGAGTTCGATGGCACACCTGCACGCCAGCTCACCGGCAAACACTCGGGCGCCGCGGCGCTCGAGCACATTGCAGACTACGGCACGGTATTGCTGTGCGCGGAAGCGGTCGGCGCGCTCGACGCACTGAACCATGCAACGGGCGAGTACACCAAGACGCGCCAGCAGTTTGGCCAGCCGATCGCGCGTTTCCAGGCGCTACAGCATCGCATGGTCGAGATGTTGATTCACGCCGAGCAGGCGCGTTCGATCACATACCTGGCGGCCGTGCGTTACACCAGCGCTGACGCCGAGGAACGTCGCCGTGCCGTCTCCGCAGCGAAGGCGCGGGTCGGCCAGGCCGCCCGTTTCGTCGGTCAGCAGGCGGTGCAGTTGCACGGAGGCATGGGCGTCACGAACGAGGTCGCCGCGGCGCATCTGTTCAAACGTCTTGCTATCATCGAAACCACATTGGGCGATGTCGATCACCATCTCGCGCGGTTCGCCGCGCTGCCCGGCTTTGTCTCGACCGAAGCCTGATCAGCCGGCCGAATCGGATAAGAAAGAGGTGTGCGATGGGTCTGAGTTACGAGGACATGGTAGTCGGCACGACTACGGAAATCGGCAAGCATACTTTCACGCGTGAAGAGATCGTCGAGTTCGCGGAGAAGTTCGATCCGCAGCCGTTTCACCTGGACGAGGCTGCAGCCGCAGCGTCGCCGTTTCGTGGGTTGGTCGCAAGCGGCTGGCATACCTGTTCGGTCATGATGGGCATGCTGGTGCGCAACGCGATCGCGGGTTCCACGTCGATGGGCTCGCCCGGTATCGACGAGATCCGCTGGTTGAAGCCGGTGCGTGTCGGCGACACGATCACGATGATGAACGCGGTGCTCGACAAACGTGTTTCGGAGAGTAAGCCGGATCGCGGCATCGTTTCGACGCAGTGGGAAGGCATCAACCAGCACGGCGAAACCGTGATTACGGTGCGTTCGAAAGGCTTGTTCGGACTGCGCAATCCGGGCGCCGCGTCATGACGGACAGCAACGCGGTAGCCGCCGTAACGTTTGGAGACGCAGCGGCGTTGCGTGCGCTGATTGGCGCTGAGCCGCTCGTTAGCGACTGGCTGACGGTCGATCAGGCGAGCGTCGATCGTTTCGCTGAGGCCACCGGCGATCATCAGTGGATTCACGTCGACCCCGAGCGGGCACGGCGTGAGTCACCGTTTGGTGGTCCGGTCGCGCATGGGTTCATGACGCTGTCGTTGATCCCTGCGCTGCTCGGCAAGACGGTGGCGCTTAGAGCGTGTTAGGCACTTTGAAGTACTGGCACCGCGTGAACGAGCATAAGTATTGCGAAGACCACGAAATGAAGCCCGGCAAGCGTTTCGGGTAGTCGCTCGTAATCACGTGCGAGGCGAC
>NZ_VOSW01000146.1 GCF_009690905.1 Paraburkholderia madseniana | reverse complement strand
AGATCAACGAGCCACCGTTCGAGCTGCGCACTATCGCGACGCCCGCACGCCTCGAGCATGCGCGTCACGCACACGCCCGCGTCCCCAAGCGGGCCCTTCAGATCCGCGTTGAGTTCCGTCACGAGGCTTCCGACCAACGCCATCTTGCCCGCGTGTGAACGCAATTACGCCGTGGGCTGAGTTGTGCGCGGTGGTCGAACCGCATTTTCCGAAGCGGGGCAACGGCCGCTTGCCGATTGGTCTGGAGCGCATGCTGCGCATCCACTTCATTCAGCACTGGTTCAATCCGGCGGACTTTGCCTGCGAAGAAGCGCTGTACGACAGCGTCAGCCTGCGTCGCTTTGTCGGGATTGACCTGGGCTGTGAAGCCGTACCGGACGCGACGACGCTGCTCAAATTCCGGCGCCTGCTTGAGACGCACAAACTGGGCGAGCATCTGTTTGCCGAAGTCGGTCGGGTGCTGCAGGCCAGCGGCATGAAGCTCAGGAGCGGCACCATCGTGGACGCCACGATCATCGGCGCGCCGGGCTCGACGAAGAATCAGCAGAAGGCGCGCGATCCGGAGATGCATCAGACCCGCAAGCAGCAATGCTGTCACCCTATGGAAAGCGACGTTCATGAGCCGCAAGATTGGCACTCGTCATCAACTGGTACCAGTCCTGTTCAGCCTGCGCCTTGCGCTGCGCGACATCATCGAGCGCGTCCTTGTACGCGCCGCTCGTCATCTCTTCCGTCCGCTCGCCCAACGCCTCCAGCTCATCGTGGAACGGTTTGGTCATCCCGTTGAAGTCGTGTGCATGGCTGCGCTGCAGCGCCTTTTGCCACGGCCCGTAGCCCGCCAGGAACGTTACCATCTGCGGGCCGCCCTCGAGCGCGCGCACCCGTGACTTGGCCTCTTCCAGGTCCTGTGCGCTGACTTGCGAGCACGCGAAATACAGCATCTCCCGGTTGCGTCCCGGCAGATCCAGCGTTTCGCGCAACTGCACCTGATATGCGAGATACACCTCGATTTCGTCGACCGTGCGCAACGACGCCACTTTCTCGCGTGCAATCTGCTGCAGCGTCTCCTGGCGAAACAATTGCCTGCCCAGTGCCAGCACCTGTGTGCCGCTCAGCTCGCCGCGCTCCGCGCGCCGGTTGACCACCGCGTGCTCGAGGTTCTGAAAGCCCAGAGCCACTCGGTCGCCACAGGTGCCCAACGCTTCGCCGGCCATCATGAAACACTGCGCGCGCAGGTCCGCGTCGTGCCTCATGCCCTGCAGCAGGTCGGCCACGCGCCGCTGCAGATCCATGCGCGTCATCGGGTTCTGCGCATCGGCCGTATGCGACAGGCGCTCGAGCAACTGCGTGAACGATGGCGCGTTCGCCTCGTCATCGAACGCGTGCCAGCCGCTGAAGGCCTCGTCGCCCGAACTGCGCGCTTGCGGAGCCCACTCCGTCACCGCCTGAACGAGCGGACTAACCGGGTTATCGACGCTCGCCTCGTCGCGGATGCAGAAGTCGATGCGCGGCCCACACTCCGCGGCTGCCGCCTGGATGTCCTGTAATACGGCCCTGGAAATCGGGTTTCCGGTCAGATACACCGTGCAGGTGGGCTGCAGATTCATGTGCGATGACGGCAGCGACGTCAACTGGTTCCAGCTCACGTCGAGGCAGGTCAGCGTGTGCAGCTCGCCGAGCACATCGGGCAGCGCGGTCAGCCCATTGCCTTCTGCCTCCAGCGTCTCGAGCAAATGCAGTTGGCCAATCGAATCGGGCAGCGACGTCAACTGGTTCGAGGCCACATCGAGGCAGGTCAGCACGCGCAGCTCGCCGAACACATCGGGCAGCGTGGTCAGCCCATTGCCCGATGCATCCAGCCCCTCAAGCCGATGCAGTTGTTCAATCCAATCAGGCAGCAACGTCAACTCGTTCCCGGCCACGTCCAGGTGGGTCAGCGCGTGCATGTCGGCGAGTGACTCGGGCAGCGCAGTCAGCGCATTGCCCGATACATCCAGCCTCTCGAGCCGATGCAGTCGGCCAATCGAATCCGGCAGCGACAGCAGCCCGTTCCCGCGCACGTACAGGTCGGTCAGCGCGCACAGTTCCCCGAGCGACTCGGGCAGCGCGGTCAGCGCATTGCGCTCCGCACTCAGCTTATCGAGCCGATGCAGTCGGCCAATCGAATCTGGCAGCGACAGCAGCTCGCTCCCGTTCACGTTCAGGTCGGTCAGCCAGTCGAGCTGGCCGAGCAAATCGGGCAACGACGACAGGCGGAGGTTTTGCAGGTATAGCGCGGGCGACTTGTCCCGGTAGCACGCCTCGATTTGATTGCAAGCGCGACGCGCGGAAAAAGCTTGGTCTGGGGGGACTCCATCCCGCCACGCGCGAAGCGCATCCATGAACCCTGTAAAGGGAACCAGGTCTGCACGCCCCTGATGCGCGAGCGGAACGCCATCGGCACTCGCGCGCCCGCGAGACGCGATGTTCCCATCCGAGACATGGCAAAGTGAACGCTCGGGCGACGCCGCGTCTGCGAAAGATTGTGGAACGTGGGATGCTGAACGCGCGGTGGCGGTGCTTCTATTTTCCAGGCGCGAGGTGAGTCGCGTCAGGCGTGAAAGCATGGCATTTCCTGCCGACTCGCGTTCCCTGAACGCCAACGCCGGTGGATGTGATGCCTCGGCAAGGTCGGGTCGCCCGTCTGCTCCCTGGCCACTGACTGCCTCCTCGGAAGTACCCTCACTGACTCTCATGTACCCTTTCTCCTGACTGTTGCGACGGTTTGGGCTGGTGACTATTGTCAGCGCGATTGTTCACGCGCGTGCTGGCTTTGACGAGCACGTGCCTGCCTTCTCAAGTTTCTGAGTTCGACGCGGGCGCCTGACTGTTCGACGTACGGCAGGAAGTCGATCTGACTTTCGAGCGATCTCAGAGGCAAGGTCTGGTGTTCCATCGGGAGCCGCCCGATCACCGCAAGCACAGCGCTCAAGGCGGCCCCCCGCTGCCCGCTTGGCAGGGCACGGATTCGCCTTGCGAGCCATGTCAGCAGCCCTTCGTGCGACATCAGGGGGGCAGGCGGGAGCAGCGCGACCGGGTGTTCCTCCGCGAGCTGTCCGGTCGCTGCAGCCACCCGGTTGAAGATGACTTGCCGATGCTCGTCCGGCAGGTAACTGATCGACTGTGCGAGAGCCTTCAGCGACGCGGCGCGGTGTTCCACCCGGAGCTGCCCGGTTGCCGCGAACACATGGTTCAAGGCGGCCTGCCGCGGCTCGTCCGGTAGGCGAACGATCGGCTCTGCGAGAGCCGCCAGTGGCATGGCCTGGCGTTCCTCGGGGAGCTGCCCGGTTGCTGCGAGCACATTGCTGACGGCGGCCTGCCACTGCTCTTTCGGCAGGTCAATGATCAACTGTGAGAGAGCCTGCAGCGGCGTGGCCCGGTGTTCCTTGGGGAGTTGCCCGGTCGCTGCGAGCACATCGCTGAAGCCGGCCTGCCGCTGCCCGGCCGGTAGGAAAATAATCGACTCTGAGAGAGCCTTCAGTGGCGTGGCCCGGTGTTCCTTGGGGAGCTGCGCGGTCGCCGCCAGCACACCATCGAAGGCGGCGCACTTATGCACGTCCGGCAGATCGGCAAACCGATCTCTGAGCGTTGCCAGCAACTCGGTCCGGTCTTTCACCGGGAGCTGAGTGGCTGCTTCAAGCACGCCGTTGAAAGCTGTCTGCCTCTGGTTGCTCCCTAGCCAGTTGATTTGACCAGCGAGAGCCGTTAGCGGTCCGCGCCGGAAGATCGGCACGAGGTTCTGGATCGATCGCAAACGTTCTTGCACATCTTCCAGGCTGAGAATGTTCCGTACGTCGAGAGTAAAGCGCGCTCTTTCTCTTTCATCCTTCAATATGTCATAAGTCTCCCGGCCCACCATTGCCAGCCTAACCATGTCTTGTCTTCGCAATTTCGCTGCGATTTCCCGAATCAAGGGCGCAGGCAGTTGGGCGAGTTGGGTGGCCCGGCGAGACGAGACCGTTGCGCCGAACCCGGATGTCAGCGGCACTTCCTTCAGAGGTGAGGCCAGTTTGTCGAGCGCAGATGGTGTGACGGGGCGAGAGGATTCTGCCTGAGCAAACTGCAGTTCGTGGTGTGCTGTTGCACCGTGGGCCTCGGAGCTATCTGGAGCCAACGTAGTGCCGATTGCCTCGCCAGAACGGATTGGGTTGGTTCGCATAAGAATGCCTCTCTTGGTCTTGTCGCCGATTTTTCGCCGAATCAGTCGATTGGTAACCCGTTGTCGTTATCGGTTCCTCACGAAGGCAGCACGCCCGAGTGGCCAAGACCGTCGTGCAACGCCCGCTTTCCACTTCGCTGCCGCCAGTTCGAGTGACACAGCCAGTACCGCGTCTGTGGCATGCATCCTGCTCGACCGACTCGTGCGCATGACATCCTCCGTTGAGCAAGTCTCGACACGCTGACTCTACGGATCAGAGCGTTGTCTCTCCTGCTACATTGGGTTGTGAGGCGGAACCCCTATAAGGACAGCAGGAGCACGCTCGGGACTGACAGGAGCCTGAAATGGCGCGCACAGATCTGGCGGTACTCGCTGGCGTCGGAATTCTCGCGCTGGCCTGTCTCGTCGTGTACGGCATCTACCTGTACTGGAGTAGCGATAGCTACCGCGATCGAAAGCGGCAATTGGAGCCGCAGATAGGCAGTGCGCATGCGATCCAGAAGAATGAGAAACAGTTTTCGGGAACTGAGGCCACTATGGGCACGCAACTAAGCCATCGGTGTAAGACCTCGCTGTATCGGGGCATGTCGGCAACACGCAGGACGAAAGTATCGTGTTTCTGATGGCAGGCAGCCCCGAAGATGCCCAAAAACGTGCGACTGACGCGCTGGCCGCTATCCATTGCATCGTCGCGCCCGATGAAGGGTATCTCTACAACCTCGCCTCGTTCCGCGAGCTGATTGATGATGGTGTCAGCGAGGATGGAGAATTGCGGATATTCGAGATTGCATGGGGAGGCCCGAACATCAGCGCGTGGGCTGAGCATCCGCTTTTTCTGACCGACGCCCCTACCTTGCTTGGCAAGTGGGCTGAGTTATACGCGGACCTTGCGCGGGAGATGCTACCCGTGCGATCAACCGGGCCCGAAGTTGACGATCGGCGCAGCAATACCCGGTACTACCTTGGTGACGCTGGCAGCATCAAGCGGTCAACGAAGAGCCTTTTTATTTCCGCCAATGACCGAACGGCGTGTACGCACGCCGAGATCTCGAAGGCTGTGCTTGTAACGCACGTACCAGTGCACGCATTGGACGATGATTTCGCGGTCGAAGTGGCGGCCGCTGAACAGCCAGTCGATGTCTCCGGACTTACTCATTGAGTGCTCGCGCTCGCCAAAAACCGAGCATCACCCACTGTTTCTCTGATTTGCACCAGAGTCATGAGGGGCACGGCTTGGCGTTTTCCGGCTAATACAGGCCGAAAATGTCGTGAGCGGTCCAGCTATAGTGCGTTCGTTCTTAAAACGCCTCGTGCAACTTCGAATCCGTGTCTTCCAGATGAAATAAGTCCCGTGGCAGCCGGGTCCATAAGCCGCTGACCAAAGTGCTTTGTTGCTGATTGATAGGGCGTCGGCAAGCGAGCAGTCTCTCGCCAATCATTTTGCGCTGGTCGCATGCCGGAGTGGTCACGGAAACGGACATCTCATTAATGGGCTCATGCGCGCGGTGTATCCGAACTGGTTTCTGCAGCGTGCCGGATACGGCACTTACTCAGCCAAACAATTCAAGATTGCCGAGTACGCCGTTGAAGCCACCTTTGCACATGCTCATGAGTCTGGAGAATGGCAGCTGGCGGTCAAACGCGTCGACAAATTAACGATGCGCGTCCGGATGGATCGCGTTGAGCACTTTGGTCCGGTCGATCGTCAACGTGAGCAACGGTCCGTCGACCTCGTAGCGGCAGTAACGGTAGGCGTCTGGTGTCATCTGCGACTTCCTGATACGTTCAATCGAGCGGAACCGTCAGCTGGCCGATCACGACTCGCGTCCGGGGTCGCACGCCACGCCACCAGGCGAAGGCTTCTGCTGCCTGCTCCACCAGCATGCCGACGCCGTCCGCGACACCCACTACGCCCGCATTGCGCGCGAGCCGCAAGAAGGGCGTCAGCCGCTTGCCGTAGGCCAGCTCATAGGCGGTACACTCCGGGCTGAAGACACTCGGTGGAACCGGCGGTAACTCGCCAGTGAGACTGGCCGAAGTCGCGTTGACGATCAGGTCGAAGTGTCCCATCGCTTCAAGATCGCCGTAGCCGCAGGCGAGCAGCGGACCGCCCGCGACAACCTGCGCGACCAGCGCCTGGACCTTCGGGACGTCCCGGTTCGCAATCACGAGTTCAGCGGGTCGCGCCGCGATGAACGGCAGCAATGCTCCACGCACCGCGCCACCCGCGCCAAGGACCAGCACGCGCTTGCCGGCCATCGGCAGGCTCAGGTTGACTTCGATATCGCGCACCAGGCCGACACCGTCGAAGTTCTCGGCCACGATCCGCCCGTCCTTGAAGCTCAGCGCGTTAGCGGCGCCAGCCAGCGCCGCCCGCTCGCTGCGTTCATCGGCGATCGCGAACGCCTTCAGCTTGAACGGCGCGGTCACGTTCATGCCCTTGCCACCGGCCGCGACGAACGCACGCACGGTCCTGGCGAAGGCGTCGTGCGGCTCCAGCGGACCCTCGATCGCCGTATAGGACATGTCCTGCTGCGACTCTTTTGCAAAGAGTCCGTGGATCAGCGGAGATTTCGTGTGTCCAATCGGGTTGCCGATCACTGCGTACTGGTCGCTCATCATGGCCTCACCGTCGAATACAACACACCATCGGTTTGCATCGCGTCGATTTCGGCTGCGCCAAAGCCCAGCGACTGCGCCACTTCCGCGTTGTGCTGACCGAGATCGGGCGCGACCTCACGAATCGTCGTGTCGCAGTCCGAGAAGCGAAAGGGCAGGTTCGGCAGACGCAACTTCCCGTAGCGCGGGTGCTCCTGCTCGACGACCATGCCTCGCGCGACGATCTGCGGATCGGTGAGTACTTCGTCGATGCGTTGCACCTTCGCACAAGGCACGTCAATGCCATCGAGCAGGTCCAGCACCTGTGCGACCGGCTGGCTGGCCACCCAGGGTTTCACGATGGACAGAATCTCCAGCCGGTTCGTATTGCGTCCCGCGAGGGTGTGAAAACGCGTGTCGGTGCCGAAGCCAGCGGGGCCGCCATGCGCTTCGATCAGCGCTGCGAAGCGCTTCCACGCTTCGTCTACTTGCGCGGCGATCACAAGGTCGCCATCAGCGGCACGGAACACGCCGTAGAGCGTCGACGTCGGCATGTCGTGGCCGGTCTGCTCGGGGACGATGCCTTGCATCGTGTAGCACTGCACCGCGTACTCGTGCATCGACACCAGCGTGTCGTACAGCGCCATATCGATGTGCTGGCCCCGGCCGCTCTTCACGCGGCCGAGTAGCGCTGCGTTGATCGCCGCCACCGCGTGAATGCCGGTGTACATGTCGCCGAGCGAGATGCGCATCAGCGGCGGTGGCTCGCCGGGATTGCCGATCATCTGCATGATCCCACTCTTGGCTTCGGCAATCAGGCCGAAGCCGGCGCGATGCGCGTCCGGTCCCGTATGGCCGTATGCCGAGATCGAGCAGTAGACGAGGCCCGGATTGCGTGCGGACAACTCCTCATAGCCCAGCCCGAGCTTGTTCAGCGCGCCGGGCCGGTAGTTCTCGACAAACACATCCGCCGAGTCGCACAGGCGCTGCATGAATTCCTTGCCGCGCGAGTCCTTCATGTCGACGCTAACGCCGCGTTTGCCCATGTTGAGCTGCAGGAAGTAGCCGCTCTGCTCATCATCGAGCACGGTGGCGTGCTGACGTCCAGCATCGCCGCTGACCGGACGTTCGACCTTGATGACTTCGGCGCCGAGCGCCGCGAGGCAGCGCCCGACGTACGGGCCGGCCAGAAAATGGCTGTAGTCGACGACGCGAATACCTTCGAGAGGACGGGCTTGCATCAGAACGCTCCCGGCCGGCGCGGCACCATCAGACGATGTTCGCCGTGCTGGACAACCTGGCCATCCTGATTGATCAGATCTGAGGGCAGCACGACGATGCCCCAGTCTGGGCGGCTTTTGCTCGCACGCATCGCGCTCACGTGGAATTTCACGTGCAGCACGTCGTTGACCTTGATCGGCAGGTTGAAATCCCATGTCCAGCCGAGCGACATGCCGGGCAGGAAACGGTAAGTGCTTTGGGTCTTGAGGCCATCGGCGATAGACAAGCCAAACAGACCGTGTGCGACGATCGATCCGAAGTGACTCGCGTTCGCGTATGCCTCGTCTACGTGGACCGGTGTGTGATCGCCAGTGAGATCGGCGTAGGCCAGAATGCGTTCTTTGGTCACCGTGTAAGTCGGGCTTACGCATTCGTCGCCTTCGCGGGCATCGTCCCAGTATTTATCGACGATCGTCATGTCACACCTCCGCGCGCGGGTTGATGTTCAGTGCACGCGCCACGCACGAGGCTGGCTTGGCCTGAATCAGTTCGACGGCGAGTCCGTCCGGCAGGCGCAACCAGTTGCGTCCCTGCGGCATTTCGCTGACGTCGTATCGATGCGCGGCGGCGAGCGCCGCCTCCATGTCTTCGCACATCACGCCGAGATGACCGAGCCGGCCTTCGGGCGCGTCATGGTTCGGGTTATGGATGAATTGCAGACCGCCGAGCGTCCAGTACTGCCGGGGTTCCTCGACCGTGCCGTCGACCTCGCGCATCGTCATGCCGAGCACGTCCTCGAAAAAACGGATATGCCAGTGAATGTCTTTCACCCAGATGGCGACGTGCTCCAGATAGGCCTTGCTGCCGTTCATGCGGTTGTCTCCAGATGTTGTCGGTCGGTCATGGCGCGCTCGATGCCCTTGATGCAGGCCACCAGCGTCGCGTTGACCGGGGTCGGCACGCCATGCCGTTGTCCCCAGCGCACGACCGCGCCGTTGATAAAGTCGATTTCGGTGATGGAGCCCTTTTCAAGGCTCTGCAACATCGAGGTCTTGAAGGCAGGGGAGAGTCCTTCTCCGGCAAGCGTCCACGGGCGTTCGGGATCGGTGATGGAGAGCCTCACACCGGCGGAGTGCGCAACCGCCATCGCCTCGGCGACCGCTGCGAGCGCGGTCGTCTTCAGAAGCGCTTCGTCGTAGAGTTGGCCGTACGTCAGGCCGGTGATGCCGGTCAGCGCGCCAGTCGCGACATTGACCAGCAGCTTGTCCCACATCGTGCCGACGATGTTGTCGCTGACCGTGGTGGCCAGTCCGGCGGCGTTGAAGGTTTCGGCGAGCGCCGTTGCGCGAGAGGTAATCCGGCCATCGAGTTCGCCGATGTAGGTGGCTTTGCCGGCGACGCCTGACTCGATGTGGCCCGGGTTGCGCATCACGCCGCCAACGTACGTCTTGCCAGCCAGCACGCGTTCGCGCCCCACGATGCCGGCGAGCACGTCTTCGTGCCCCAGGCCGTTCTGCAACGACAGGACCAGCGTTTCGGGCCCGATCAGCGCCAGTGCGCCGCGCATCGCGGCATCGGTATGAAATGATTTGACCAGCACGACAACCAGGTCGACGACGCCGGCCTCGGCCGCCTGTGTCGCCGCGCGGACCTTCACGCGACGGGAACCCTCCGCATCGTCCACCTGCAGACCATCACGCCTCATCGCCTCCACATGCACTGCCGAACGGTTCAGCAACCAGGCCTCATTGCCGCCTTCGGTCAGCGCCGCGCCAATGGCACAGCCCAGTGCCCCCGCACCCAGAATCGCAATCTTCACTGCCATCTCCTTAACATGGAGATCAAGATACGAGTAGGCGCTCATGTCGGCAATACAATGATCACAATGACATCATTGCTCCAGGCAATATAGGGGGCAAACTCGCGACTGTAAGCAGCAAATATCCATTCGCGGAGCGGCGCCTGCACCGGCCGATTTGCCAATGTCAAGGCGGCGGCTTCTTACCTAAGCCGTGCCCGCGCATGCAGCAGCACTGTGCCGATTCCGCTGATGGCGATCACGATCATGCCCAAGGCCGTCCATAGGTCGGGGACCTTGCCAAAGAACGCCCAGCTAAACAGCGTCGCGAATGCGAGTTGCGCATAGCCGAACGGGGTGAGCACGGCGAGCGGTGTTCTGCGCAATGCCTGTAGCATCAGCAGATGGCCGAAGGTTGCAAGCGACGCCATCACGAGAACCAGCAGCCAGCTACCAACCGTCACCTTGCGGATTTCGGGTAAGAGGCCCGCCTGATCGACCCATAGCAGTGCAGCAAGCACGATGCTCGCAACCACTGCAGTAATGAAATTGGTGGTGATCGGGTCGCCTGCCGTCGACAATTTGCTGGACACGACCTGAAAGCATGCAAAGGTCGCGGCGGCGCCAATCGGGAATGCAACTGTCCAGCTAAAATCGCCGCTGCCTGGCCGCACGACGATCAGCATCCCGATAAAGCCCAAAACGACCATCGACCATTTGCTTTTCGGCACGTCTTCGTTGAGCAGGGTTGCCGCAAGCAGCGTTGAAATCAGCGGCGCCATCATCGCCAGCGATGTAGTGACGGGGAGCGGCAAATAGCGCAGACCCGCAAATGTGCAGGCCGAGTTGAGGAGGAGAAGGAAAGCGCGCAGGAGTTGCAGTTTTAGCACGCCGGCGTCGCGGAAATGTTCAATGCCACGCCTTGCCTGCCAGACGCCAAGGGCGACCGCCTGGAAGCTGTAACGTCCGAGAAGCAGGGCTACGAGTGGCACTGCCGAGCCGATGACCTTGACGACGGAATCGCTCGCGGCGAACGTTGCGGTCGTAGCAACCATCAGCGCAATGCCGGCCTCGGCGGTCATCGGGAGTGTGATTTGACGTTTCAAATCGATGCCTTTGGTATTGCCCGCCTGGTCTGCGGCGAGTGGCATTTCGGCATTTCGGCAATTTGCCTTCTGCCGTATAAACAACGGCTGGTGGGACGGGCCCGGTCCCGGTCGCGATGCAGGCAGCTCCGGTGTCAAGCGCCTGCATCGCTTTCTAACGTGCCTGCACCGTGGCCTTCGCGACTCTTGTATCGTCCAGGGTTCGCTCCCGCAGCTGTTCGTATTGCTCCTTCGGGATCGGCAGCGCATCGGGATTGCCCAGATCGCTCAGTCGCACGCGATACGTCTCGCGCGCGCTCCACGCGGCAAGCGCGGAGATGATCGTCACGCCAAAAGTGATGGAGCCGATGATGAGCGGAATATTGTTCGAACCTGGCGGAGCGACGGCCGCGAAAAGTGCCGGAAGCAGCGCGGTGACGGTCGTGCCGATGTTCTGCGCGATTGCCATCGCCGAGACGCGTGAGCGGGTCGGGAAGAGTTCCGGATAGTAGCTTGGAAAGATCGCGTTGTAGCCCTGGTAGACCACGCCCCACATGAGTATCGACATGATGAAGGCAAGCGGCAGGTTGTGAATGCTGATCGCGTACAGGTATGCGAACGACAGCAGACCGGACGACAGCGCACCGACCATCATCGGGATCCTGCGTCCAATGCGGTCGGAGAGATTGCCGACATACGGGATCACCATGACCGCCACGATATTGCCGACTACCGGAATCCACAGATACACGCTTTTGTGAAAGCCGATGCCGTAGGAAGCCTGCACCGCGTAAGCCGCCCCGAAAATCGTCGCGACAACCGGAATGACGTTCATAAGCGCCATACCCACGACGCGGATCATGTCGCGCCAGCTGTACTTGAACGCTTCGATAATTGGGGCGCGCGCAACGTGGCCCCTTTCGTCCTCCTTCGCGAAGGCAGCCGTCTCCTCGACTTCACGACGGATGATATAGCCCGCCAGAAGTACTCCCGCGCTCAACAGGAAAGGAATGCGCCAGCCCCATGATACGAACGATTCTTCAGGCATGTAGTACGCAAGCGGCAGGAACACGGCGGCGGCGAGAATCTGGCCGGCCTGGACGCCCTGCAGCGTGAAGCTCGCGAAGTAACCGCGTCGGCCGAACGGCGCCTGCTCCATGATCATCGAACTGGCCCCCGATATTTCGCCGGCTACCGCGAAGCCCTGCACGAGGCGCAGGATCACGAGAAGCGTTGGGGCGAGCATGCCGACCGAATGGTAGGTCGGCAGGAGGCCAACGGCCATGGTCGAGAAGCCCATCATGAACATGCACAGCAGCAATACGGTTTTACGTCCGTGCGTATCGCCCCAATGACCGAGAAAAAACGCGCCGATAGGTCGTGCCACATAGCCGACGCCGTAGGTTGCCAGCGACGCGACGATCGCGATTTTTGGGTTCCCGGCGGGAAAGAAGATTTGCGGAAAGATCAGAGCGGCGGCTTGCGCGTAAATGAAAAAGTCATAATATTCGAGCGCCGAACCTATCCAGCCGCTTGCCGTGGCCTTCTTTGCTTGCCTGCGGTGCTTCGCAGCGGCGGGCCCATCACCTGGGCCGCCCGGTGACAGCGATTTCTTTTCCATGAAGTCTCCTGATCTTTAAGTTAGCCGGAGCAGCATCGAAGGCTGCATTCTCGGCAGTTCGCGCTCGCTGAACGTCTGGAGGTGTTGGGTCCCGCGGCATTGATCGCCGATCGCAGCCCAGTGCCCAAGGACCCGAGATCGCGATCCTCAATGGCCCATCCTTGACGGGAAGCCCAAGATACGAGTGGGCGCCCATTCCCGCAATTCAATGATTACAATGACGTCATTGCGATGGGCAATACTCCTATGAAATCGACAGAACTTCCTGATCTGAAACTGCTGCAGCTTTTCGACCTTCTGTACGATGTCCGCAGCGTCACGCGTGTGGCCGAGCAGCTCGGACAGAGTCAGCCGACGATTAGCATTTGGCTCGGGCGTTTGCGCGAGCATCTGCAGGACCCGTTGTTCATACGTACACCGGGCGGCATGGCGCCGACGCCGCAAGCCGATGCGCTGATCGGTCCGTGCCGGGAGATTCTCGAATCGCTGCGGCGCTTCGCTGCCTGGGAGATCGCGTTCGATCCAGCCACCGCGAAACGGCGCTTCCGCATCTGCATGACCGACGCCAGCCACATCACGCTGCTTCCACGGATGCTGGCGCACGTGCGCGCGCAGGCGCCGGGCCTACGCCTGGAAGCGACGAGGATTGACGGCAATACGGAACGGGCGCTGGAATCCGGTGAGGCCGACCTTGCGATCGGCCATGTGCCCTGGCTTGGTGGTGGGATTTACCAGCAGCAGCTATATATGCAGGACTGGGTCTGTCTGGCGAATCGCCGTCACCCGAGGCTAGGCTCCAAACTCGGCTTGAAGCACTATCGCGCGGAGGGACATGTCGCGATCACTGCGGGGACGGGAGCGCAATTGCTCGAACAGGCGCTGGTGCGCGAGCACATCGATCGCGACGTGGTGCTGGAGTTACCGGGTTTCCTCGGGCTCGGGGCGATAATCAGAAGCACCGACCTGATTGCCACGCTGCCGCGACACATCGGTGAGACGCTGGCAAAGGTCAATGATCTGGCGGTCCATCCGTGTCCGGTTCCCGTGGATGGCTTCGCCGTTCGGCAGCACTGGCACGCCAGATATCACCACGAAGCGGGCAACCGTTGGCTGCGCAGTCTGGTGGCGCAGTTGTTTGGAACCTCGGGCTGATCAGGCGCATACCTCGAAAGGGCCTTGTCAACTTGTCGAGACCGAGGCGGAAAGATGGCAGGAAAGAGCATCCCTCAGAAAGCGTAGGACGGATTTCGGGTGACTTCGGTAATTTCGCACCACGCAACGAATCGCGCCACGAGCTGTTTGCGATAGAGTGAAGCTCGCAGCAGATGCCGCTTAAGCGCGAAATGTTGCCGGATCGGCCCGAAGCACGAGAGAAATCTCTGCGTGCGTTTCGGATCGCGAAAGCCACGCATGCGACGCTCGCGTTCGCGCGTCGGTTGGTGGCTGTTCTCTGCGCGGTTGTTCAGTCGGGCTGCCGCTTTGACGAACACGTGCTTCGCGTTCGCAAGTTCCGGGATCTCGGCTTTTGCCGCCGGATAGCTGCGCAACTGATCGGTGACGATCTCGCGCGGCACCGGGCTCGAACGCGGCACACGCTTGAAGAAGCGTTTGGCGGCGGCCTTGTCGCGCCGCTTTTGCATCAGGATGTCGAGTTCGGCACCGTGCTCGTCGACCGCACGCCACAATAGGTAAGGCTCGCCGCGCGGTGTGACGAGCATCTCGTCAAGATGCCACGTGCTACCTAGCTTGCGGCGCGCCGCTTTCACCCGGTGGGCAAAGCCCACGCCGAGTTTGTCGCACCAGCATCGGATCGTCTCGTACGTCACAACCACGCCGCGCTCGAAGAGCAACTCCTCAATGTCGCGCAAGCTCACTGAAAGCGGCAGCACCAGCGCACGGCGCAACTGATGACGCAGGCTGGGAAACGGTGACCGTGATAGAGCGATTTCGATTTCTTCATCACGCCATCTTACGCGACCGTTCCCGCAACTTGACAATGCTGTGCCGAGCGCTTTCGCCACGCTGATCGCGAAACGATGGGCCGGACATGCGCCGAATTGCGGTCGATGTTGTTTGAACTGGTGCGGGCTTGAAACGGCCTACCGTCGCAAGCTGCATTGAAATCACGGGGATGCCGGGTCGGACGATTAGCCGGAATACCCGTACCGACGGTCCGCTTTTGGTGAAAGAGAAAATCAATCTATCAAGATAGCGTATGCTGGCGGTCCCGTTCCAAGGATCGACGAAACGCCGAGTTTTTTTAGGAAGCTTTTCTGCACCTGTTTTCGTACAATTTCCCACTTCGATGACATCAATAGAAGCGATGATGAGTTCCAGCCTGCACTACTTCGACTACGCCGCTACCACGCCCGCCGATCCGAGGGTCATCACGTCGATGGTCCAATGCCTCGGCATCGATGGCGTGTTTGCAAATCCGGCATCAACCTCCCACCCGGCGGGCATGCAGGCGCGAAACCTCGTGGAAAATGCGCGAGCAGAAGTAGCCCGATTGATCGGTGCACTGCCGGATGAAATCGTCTGGACCTCGGGTGCAACGGAGTCAAACAACCTCGCATTAAAGGGGTTCGCGGATTCGGCCGGGCGACCGGCTCACATCGTCACCAGCCGCCTGGAACACAAAGCCATTCTTGACACTGTGGCGAGTCTCGAGAGCCGAGGGTGGGCCGTGAGCTACGCCGATCCGGACCGGAACGGTGCCATCACCGTAGAGGCGATCGCCAAAGCCTTGCGACCGGGTACCGCTATCGTTTCGTTGATGCTTGTCAACAACGAGATCGGCACGTTGACGGACATCGCTGCAATCTCCGCGATTGTGCATTCAGCAGGCGCGTTGCTTCACGTTGACGCCGCTCAGGCGCTGGGCAAAACGCCAATTGACGTCAACGCATCTGGCATCGACCTGATGTCCATCTCCGCACACAAGGCCTACGGGCCCAAGGGCATTGGCGCGTTGTACGTAAGCTCGGCTGTGGCGCAACGGCTTGCGCCGCAGATGCACGGCGGTGGGCATGAGCGCGGGTTGCGTTCGGGTACCCTGGCGACGCACCAGATTGTCGGAATGGGGGCAGCGTGTGCGATCGCACATGAGGAGATGAACTCGGACACGCGGAGAATCGCCAAACTCGGCGAGCGCCTGCTCGCCGGCGTGCTTCCACTCGAGCGTGTTCGACAGAACGCGCGGGATGGACTGCGTATTCCCCACACGTTGAGTCTGACCATCGACCATCCCGGTTTCTTCCCGTTTATGCTCGTGGGCGATCTGGCGGTTTCATCGACCTCTGCCTGTAACTCCGCAGCGGGTACACCCTCTCATGTCCTGAGCGCAATCGGGCTCAGCGATCAGGCATCCGCCAGGACCATCCGCCTTAGCCTCGGGCGCTTTACTACTGAGGAAGACATCGACCACGCTATCACCTGCATTCGGCAGGTTGTGGAACAGTGCAAGCCCAGAGTGGCTGCCGTGCAGGCTTCCGCATCGGTTTGAGGACAGCCCTGGGCATGCTGTTTCACCAACGTTTCGATTCCACGTCGAGCACCTTTACGTACCTGCTTGCCTCCCGTGCGGGGGGGGCGAAGCGATCATCATCGATACGATGAAAGAGCATTTGCGCGAGTATCTGGGTATCGTCGAGAGACTGGGCCTGCGCCTCGTCCATGCGATCGACATTCATACGCATGCGGACCACATCACCGCGCTCGGCGACCTTCGCGATGCGACTCACTGCTGCACGGCGATGGGTGAACGATCAAAGGCCGAGTGTATTTCACGGAGCGTTAGCGAAGGCGAGACCTTACACGTCGATGGGTTCCAGTTGCGCGCGATATACACGCCTGGCCACACGGACGAATCATTCAGCTTCGTGCTTAGCCCGAACGCTCCCGAAGCGGTTTTCACGGGGGATGTGCTCCTCATCGGCGGAACCGGGAGAACGGACTTCTAGGGCGGCGACGCCAGGCAGTCGTGGGATTCGATCGTCGATAAGCTCTTCAGGCTACCAGACATGACGCTCGTCTATCCGGCCCACGACTACAGGGGGCGAACTTCATCGAACATTGGTGAGGAGAGTTCATCGAATCCCCGGCTAGCGGGTAGTTCCAGGGCTGAGCACATCGAAATCATGAATGGCCTGGATCTTCCGAATCCAAAGATGATGGATTTCGCCATCCCAGCGAATCTTTTGTGCGGGCAAGCGCCTGCACGTCAGAACCTTTGAGGTTAAGGCGACATGCTCATGTACCCGGCGGTTGCTCAAGGCATAGCATACGAATCAATCGCTGGAATACCTCTTTTCGGGCGGTCACCGGTAGGCTATCGGTCGTAGTAGCCATCTTTCTGAAGCAGTGCCGAATGCGAATATGCCAGGCCAGGCGCTCGCTCGTTTGTGGCACGAAACGAGTTCTGAATATGGCTCTTTCAAGGTGACGGGCGTAGACACAGTTGTGTAGCTCAAGAGTAGTTATCCTTATTAGATAGCTTTATCGGCGGCGGTAGTGACAGTTCAACCATGCCAAGCGGCGAACGTTCTTTGAGTACGGCGCGGTGACGCGCCCCGTTCATTTGATGTCTGGGTAACGCGAAGTGCTGCCGGATTGGGCCGAAGCATGAGAGCAACGCCTGCGTGCGACGCGCATCGCGAAAGCCGCGCATCTGGCGTTCTCGCTGGCGGGGCGGCTGGTGGCTGTTCTCGGCACGGTTGGTCACGCGTGCAGCCGCTTTGACGAAAACGTGCTCACATGAGCGAGTTCGGGAATGTCAGCCTTCGCCGCCGCATAGCTGCGCAGCTGGTCGGTAACGATCCTGCGCGGCACCGGGTTTGAACGCAGCACCCTCCGGAAGAAGCGCTTTGCCGCAGCCTTGTCGCGCCGCTTTTGCACCAGCACGTCGAGTTCAGCACTATGCTCGTCGACTGCTCACCACAACAGATACGGCTCGCCGCGCAGGGTCACGAACAGGTAAGTAGGCCCGGGGGATTTCACCCCGAGCCTCTCGCAGAACCGTGCGTAAATCTCTCGATTTACACGGCTCCCGTTATCCAACCTTTACCCCCAGAAACTGCCAGTGCACAAACTGTCGCGGGTACGCCTTCCTCATCTTGTGCAACCACTCGTCGCTACGCCGTTTATGCCGTCGTAGTGTCTTGTACTTGCACCGGGCCCAGCGTGCGAGCTTGCGGTCCAGATACCGACCGAACCCCTGCATGGCCGTCCGATAGAAAGCCCCGTAATAGTTCCACCAACCACGTATCGTGGGGTTGCATTGATCGGCCAGTTCGACCAGCGACCTGAAGGTCTGACGAGGTAGCCGCCACCCCCGCACTGTCTGTCGCATCCGTTTCAGGGCATCACGACTCACGCCGGGCAGAAAGCTCGTTGAGAGCTGCCCAGACCTGGTCATCACCCTTCGCGGACGAAACAGGAAACCCAGAAATGTGAAGGTCACATTCGGGTAGGCTTGAGTACGGCTTCGGTCCCTGCAATACACGATGCCTGACTTTTCAGGATGCATCTCCAATCCGCATTCCGCCATGACCACTCCGCCCTGGGGTGTACCGCGCACCCGCGGCAGTCTCGCTCCGTCCGCAGTCTCAAACGGCGCAGTCAGCCACCGCTCGATATACAGCAGGATCCAGTCCGCCTTGATGTGCCTAGCAGGCTGTTGAAAAGTGCCTCGTCATGATGACCGAAGCTATGTTCAGGAGGCTTGCGCGTGCGATTTTCCGCTGAATTACCGGTTCGCCGCGCAATCTGCGCGGGGCATGCGCACGCATGC
>NZ_VOSW01000145.1 GCF_009690905.1 Paraburkholderia madseniana | reverse complement strand
GCAGGTCTGGCTCTTTCGCTGCTTGCCAGCGCACCGGTGTTTGCTCAAAGCAACGGTGGGGGCATTGGGCATGCCGGCACTTACCAAACGTTGCCCGCGCCGACTACCGTCGGCAAAACCCGCGCTGCGGGTAGCGGTGCATCTGGAATCCGTGTTCTCGCACATTCCGCGCTAGTGACAAAGGGCTCATCAGCTCCCACTCCGCACTACGTGCGTCGCGGACGGGTCTGCATGGGAAACCACCGGCTTCGGTTGAGCACGGTGGGGGCCGTCGGCTTCGCCTCGGCGAGGCGTCTCTGCACTCACCCGGCAACCCCTTACTTCAAACGATATGTCGGTGTCCTGCAATCACGGTTCCGGTTGCAGTTCCAATCACAATCGCGATGGCGTTGGTGACAGCGGTGCAATGGCAAGCCACGGTCCGGTGGCGAGGCGTGAACGCCAAAACGTAGCGGGTGGTTTGATGAACTACTCTTCGGCGCGCGCAGCGCCGCCGGAAGTATGACGCCCTTGTCACTGGCGTATGCAGGTGCACGAACACAGATTCCAGATGCACCACTACCCGTAGCAGACCACGGTGCCCGCTTAGTAGTAGCGGTTTGAGCCGCTTTCTTTTGCCTACTTTTCTTTGCGGCATGCAAAGAAAAGTAGGTGCCGCCCCGCACAGGGGCAACGCTAACGGACCACTAACAAATCAAGGAAAGGCCAACGCCCCAGGCAAACAGACAAGAAGCGCCGACTAGCCAAACCACCAATGCCGCCGCCAAAGGCAAAAAACCTTACCTCTTAGGCACCCCCTCCCGCCACTCCCCCCAATGAGTAGCAATATCCTGCACAAGCGGATTCCCCGACCTGTAAAGGTTCTCAATAGCAATCGTAAAACCCCCTTGCGCAGCATAGTTAAGCAAATTATCCGCACTAGTCTGCCCATCATATGGCCGATCAAAATCAGACCCAGCCCGCAGCACCGCAACGCGATTCAAATCAACCTTATGCACCGAGGCCGCGCGCTTAAGCGCCTCATACGTCGCGTTATCCTCCTGCTGCGTCGTGCAATACACACCGTTGCCATCCGTCAGAATCTTGGTCCAATCCCGCGCCCGCTGCCCAAGCAGCGTCCCCGACCACCAGGTATCGCCCGCGAGCGTGTCGCACTGAATGACAGTAGGCGGCCGATTGGCAGGTGCATACGAATACTTGGCCCGCGCAGCCTGCGCCTGAGCGCTATCGGACAGTACAACGCTGCGCGACAAGGCAAACGCCGTATCGGCTAGCTGGGTACTTAACTGAAACACCTCCGTCCGATAGTCGAGCGGTGGCTTAACCGTCGGACTCGTGGTGTTGATCCCCAGGTATCCGGTATTCCAGCCAGGCGGAATCTCCCGCCCGTCGATCTCCCACTGAATCCCGAAATCGACCAGGTACTTCGCCCACGCGGCGGATCCGACCGTGCCTTGCTGCGGATCGATCCCGGCAATCCCCGCCACCATGAAGTACGTATGCCGCAAATCGAAGCGCGACGAAAAGGTCAACGCCATGATCGACGCGGCAGCGTTGCTATGTCCCATGCCCGTCGTCATGACACACACGTCCTGCTTATTGCAATGAACCGTCGGGTAGTCGGGCGATAAGCCATCGACCGTAATCTCGCGCCATGGACCAAGGCGATCGAGCCATACTTGCCCTTCCGGCCCAAACATCGAAATGATCATCACCTTGACCGGCCGCCCATGCGAGCCGCCGTCGCCTTGCGAGAAACCGTCGTTGTCGTCCGCGCTGGCAGGGCCAGATGTAAAGGCGGCGCATGCCGCGAGTGCAATGGCAGAGATTGCGCCAAGTGTGCGAGTCAGCATCGTGATCCTTCCTTTTTGCTTGTGATGCAGATTGGGAGAAAGGCCGCTTTCAAGCCGAAAGAAGTATAGATGCGAAGAAATTATTTTCCACTACGTATTGCAGCAATTCACCCACAGCGACCGAACTCCGCTGACCCGCGCGTTCGGTTGGCCCATCAACCCTTCAGCACGTCAACGCGTCCGTTCCTATAATGGGGGGTCGTCAACACGCACCGCGTTTGTGCACTTCAACACAGGAGCACCTTGATGGATTATGTGAAACTGGGCCGCACCGGCCTCGATGTATCGCGTCTTTGTCTCGGCTGCATGAGTTACGGCGTGCCCGCTCGCGGCACCCACTCCTGGTCGCTCGACGATGAAGCGGCGCGCCCCTTTATCAAGCAGGCGCTCGACCACGGCATCAATTTCTTCGATACCGCCAACGTTTACTCGGACGGCACCAGCGAGGAAATCGTCGGCCGCGCATTGAAGGACTTTGCGAAGCGCGACGAGATCGTGCTGGCCACCAAGGTGAATAGCCGCATGCATCCGGGCCCGAACGGTGCGGGCCTGTCGCGCAAGGCGATCATGGCGGAAATCGACAACAGCCTGAGGCGCCTCGGTACGGATTACGTCGATCTGTATCAGATCCACCGCTGGGACGACGACACGCCGATCGAAGAAACCATGGAGGCGCTGCACGATGTGGTGAAGGCAGGCAAGGCGCGCTATATCGGTGCGTCGTCGATGTATGCGTGGCAGTTCGCCAAGGCATTGCATGTGGCTGAACGCCATGGCTGGACGCGCTTCGTGACGATGCAGAACTACGTGAATCTGCTCTATCGCGAGGAAGAGCGGGAGATGCTGCCGCTGTGCGAAAGCGAAGGCATCGGCGTCATTCCATGGAGCCCGCTGGCACGCGGACGCCTGACGCGCGACTGGAACACTGAAAGCGCACGCTCCGAGACCGACGAGTTCGGCCGCACACTGTACGCACAGACCGAGGACGCGGACCGCCGGATCGTGGAACGCGTCAGCCAGATTGCGAAAGAACGCGGTGTGCCGCGTGCGCAAGTCGCGCTAGCCTGGGTGTTGCAGAAGAAGCCGATTACCGCGCCTATCGTCGGCGCGACCAAGCTGCATCATCTCGACGATGCGGTCGCGGCATTGTCGCTGAATCTGAGCGCGGACGAGATCCGTCAATTGGAGGAGCTGTACGTGCCGCATGCGGTGACCGGTTTCAAATAAGCGGCCAATGCACCGGGCAGCAGACGCGAAAGTAAGGGCCTTCCTAAGCGGAGACACTAGCGCGATCCGCTGGCCCCGAGTGAACCGTACGTACCAGGCAACCGGGACAAAGCATCAAACCCGCGGCACGTCCGGTTCGAAAAACACCCAGCGCACTTGCGGAAACGCCTCCTGCAAGTCCGCTTCGATCACGTTGATCGCATCGACCATCGCGCGGCCGCTCGCGTAGTCGATCATTTCCGCTTGCACCGCCACCACCACGTGGCGACCCCACTGCAGCGTAATCATGTTGATGATGCTGCGAATCTCGGAGCGGCCGCGCAGATGCGTCTCGATTGCGCGGCGCACTTCCGGGCTCGCCGATTCGCCGACGATCATCGACTTCACTTCGCGCGCCACCAGCCACGCAATCACCATCAGCAACACGCCGACGCCGATGGAGCCCAGTGCGTCGTAGACAGGATTGCCGGTCACCATCGTCAGCAACACGGCAACAAAGGCGATCGCAAGACCCGCCAACGCGGCAATGTCCTCGCCGGCCACCACCAGCAGTTCGGACTCGCGCGTTTCGCGAAACCAGCGCCACAGGTGTTTGTCCGGATGCGACTTGCGGATCTCCTTCACCGCGCCCCACAACGAAAGCGTTTCGAGCACCACCGAAACGCCCAGTACGACGAGCGCCACATAGGCGTACTGCAAAGGCTCGCGCGCGAATAAACGATGCACGCCTTCGTACACCGAAAACGCGCCGCCGACAAAAAACAGCAGCAATGCCACCAGCAGCGAATAGAAATTGATCTCGCGGCCACCGCCCATGGGATGCAACGGGCTTGCCGGCTTGCCCGCTTCACGCAAGCCGAATAGCAGCAGCAACTGGTTACCGCAGTCAGCGGTCGAGTGAATGGCTTCGGCGAACATCGAGCCGGAACCGGTGAATGCGGCAGCAGCGAACTTGCAGATAGCGATGCCGAGGTTGGCGGCAAGCGCATAGAAAATGGCTTTCGGCGATTCTTCTTTCATCGTCGTTGCGAGGGTCCGTGAGTTTGCAGAGCGCTTTCAGTTGGCAATAGTTCGTATTATGGACATGCCAACCGGCATGCGTCCAACCCCGGCGCTGTTCCGCGCCGGGTTCTGTGACGTATGCAGCACATCTGCCCGCTCTCGCGCTCCGTCGTGCTATGCCCTTTCGAGCACGGCCATCTCCCGCACGATCACCAGCAGCATCGACAAGCTCGCGCCGCCCGTGGCCCGCAAGTCGGCAAGCAGGCGCGCGTAACGTTCGAGTTGCGCGGTGCGCTTCTCGCGCCATGCCTGAACCAACGCGTCCGGCGTGGATGCCTCGTCGGCGTCGGCCAGCGCGCTCGTGGTCAACGCGCGTTTCAGGCGTGCGAGTTCCGCCAGCGCCGTGGCGCGCGCCAGCATGTCCCAATGCGTGGGCGCCGGCAGCGCGGCCGCGCGCTCGCTGATCCAGCCGTAGTTCAGCAGCGTGCCGAGCGCGAAGTAGACACCCGCCACGAGTTCGAGACTGCGTCCGCAGGTCGACACCACCTCGGCGATGTCGAGCAAAGCCGCCGATATCTCCCCGCTGGCGATTCGCACCGCCAGTTCGCTATCGACACCGGCGTCCACGAGCACGCGTTGGCGCTCGGACAGCGCTTCGAGATCGGCGCTCGGCAACAGCGCCGGCCATTGCGGCGCGAGCCGTTGCGCCGCATCGCGGCAGCGTGCGAGCAAGCCGGCGACATCACCGTCGCTGACCGCCCCCGATTGCAATTGCCGCAGGAACCACAGCGCCGAGCGTTCGACGAGCCGCGCCACTTCGACGAACATTCGCGCCTGCACATCGTCGGCGACACGATTATCTAGCGCATCGATACTGCGCCATACGTCGTCGAGATCGAACACGTCACGCGCCATGATGCAGGCCCGCACGATGTCACCAGGCTGTGCATCGGTCTCTTCCATCAGCCGATGCACGAACTCGCAGCCGACGCGATTCACCAACGCATTGGTCAAATGCGTCGCAAGGATTTCGCGCCGCAACGGGTGACGCTGCATCGGTTCGCTAAAGCGCTGCCTCAACGGCTTCGGAAAGTATTCGATCAGCATGCCGCTGACGAGCGGGTCTTCCGGCATCGACGATTCGAGCAGGGCGTCGTAGAGCCACATCTTGCTATAGGCAAGCAGCACCGCGCGCTCAGGCGTGGTCAGCCCTTGTTTCGCGGCCTGGCGCTCGGCGACGTCCTCATCGGTCGGCAAGAACTCGATCACGCGGTTCAGGCGGCCCGCGCGTTCGAGATAACGCATCAGACGCGCTTCGGCATCGAGCAATTCGACGCCATAGCGGCCCGCAATCGAGAGTGCCTGGGTCTGGTAATAGTTGTCCTGCAAGACGAGCAAGCCGACTTCATCGGTCATTTCCGCGAGCAGTGCATTGCGCTGTTTCCCGGTCATTTCGCCGTCGGAGACGACCAGGCCCAGCAGAATCTTGATGTTGACCTCGTGATCCGAACAGTCGACCCCAGCAGAGTTGTCGATCGCATCGGTATTGATGCGGCCGCCGCGCTGCGCGAACTCGATACGCCCGAATTGCGTGAGACCGAGATTGCCGCCTTCCGCGACGACCTTGCAGTGCAGATCGGAGCCGTTGACACGGATCGCGTCGTTGGCGCGGTCGCCGACCTGCAGATGCGTTTCGCGGCTCGCCTTCACATAGGTGCCGATACCGCCGTTGTAGAGCAGATCGACAGGTGCCTGCAGAATCCCGCGCATCAATTCAGCGGGCGCGAGCGCCGGCGCGCTGATGCCAAGCACCGACTGCACGGCTGGAGACAATGGAATCGTCTTGGCGGTGCGCGGAAACACGCCGCCGCCCGCCGAGATCAGCGACGGGTCGTAGTCGGCCCAACTCGACCGGTCAAGCCCGAAAAGTCGTCCGCGCTCGGCAAGGCTTACCGCCGGGTCGGGATTCGGATCGAGAAAGATATGCCGATGATCGAACGCGGCTACCAGCTTGATATGCGGCGAGAGCAGCATGCCGTTGCCGAATACATCGCCCGACATATCGCCGACGCCCACGACCGTGAAGTCGGTCGCTTGCGTATCGACGCCCATTTCGCGGAAGTGCCGCTTGACCGACTCCCATGCGCCGCGCGCCGTGATCGCCATTTTCTTGTGGTCGTAACCGACCGAACCGCCCGACGCAAAGGCGTCGTCGAGCCAGAAACCGTATTCCTGGGAGATCGCGTTCGCGTAGTCGGAGAAGGTGGCAGTGCCCTTGTCGGCGGCGACCACCAGATAGGGATCGTCGGGGTCATGCCGCACCACATCGGGCGGCGGCACCACCGTCGTACCCGCGAGGTTGTCAGTCAAATCGAGCAAGCCGCGCAGGAACGTCTGATAGCAGGCGATACCTTCACGCATCCACGCGTCGCGCTCGGTTTGCGGCGGCGGATTCTTTACGACGAAACCGCCTTTGGAGCCAACCGGCACGATCACCACATTCTTGACCATCTGCGCCTTCATCAACCCGAGGACTTCCGTGCGGAAGTCCTCACGCCGATCCGACCAGCGCAGACCGCCGCGCGCAACACGGCCGCCGCGCAAATGCACGCCTTCCACACGCGGCGAGTACACCCAGATTTCAAACATCGGTTTCGGTTCGGGCAAACCGGGCACGTGGGCGGGATTGAATTTGAACGACAGATACGGTTTCGGATGGCCGTCGGCGTCGAAGCGATAGTAATTCGTGCGCTGCGTCGCCTTGATGACCCCGAGGAATTGCCGGAGTATCCGGTCCTCGTCGAGATTCGGCACCTGATCGAGCGCGCTGTCGATCGTCTTCAGCAAGCTATCGACGCGAGCCTCGCGCGTGTCTCCGAGCACCGGATCGAAACGTGCAATGAACAACTCGACCAGCATGCGGGCGATCGCCGGATTGCCGGTGACCGCGCGTTCGATATAAGCATCGCTGAACGTCGAACCCACCTGCCTCAGGTACTTGGCGTAGGCACGCAGAATCGTCACCTCGCGCGCACTCAGTTGTGCGCGCAACACCAGCCGGTTGAAATCGTCGCTTTCGATGCCACCGGTCCACACCTGTTCGAACGCGTCTTCGAAAAGATCCTTCACCCGTTCGATATCGAACTCCGCATCGTCCGCGAGTTCAAGGCCGAAATCGTGAATCCAGGCAGGCGTGGCGTCGAGTGCTTCGATCAGATAAGGCCGCTCTTCATCGACACGCACGCCGAGATGTTCGAGCATCGGCAAGCTGCGCGACAACGCAATGGGCAACCCCGCACGATAAACCTTGAACCGGAACGCGCGTGGCCCTGATTCGATCGGGCGGTACAGGTTCATGGCGAGCCGCTCGCTGCCCTGCACGCGTTCGATCAGTTCGATATCGCGCACCGCGGTACGGGCCGGATAATCGTCGCGATAGCCCGGGGGAAACGAATCCGCATAGTGTTGCAGGAGGCGGTTGCCCTGCTCTTCGCCGAATGCATCGAGCAATGCGTCGGCGAGATCGTCCTGCCAGCGGCGCGTGACATGAATGAGCCGCGCTTCGAGCTCACGCGTGTCGACAGTCGGCATGCCACCGGGCTTCGCATGCACGACGAAGTGAATGCGCGCGAGTGTCGACTCCGACAACAACGGCGTGAATTCGACACTTGCGCCGTTGAATGCATCGGTCAGCAGATTGGCAATGCGCTGCCGCAGATCGGTGTTGTACTTGTCGCGCGGCACGAACACGAGACACGACACGAAGCGATCGAAACGGTCGCGCCGGACGAACATACGCGTGCGCTGATGCTCCTGCAAACGCAGCACACCCAGCGCGATATCGTAGAGCTGGTCTTCGTCGGCCTGAAACAATTCGTCGCGCGGATAAGTTTCGAGCACGGTCACCAGTGACTTGGCCAGGTGGCCCTTGGGCAGGAAACCGGCCCGCCGTACGATGTTCGCGCATTTGCGCCGCACGATCGGGATTTCCGAGGCCGACACCAGGTAGGCGGTGGACGTATACAGGCCGATAAAGCGCCGCTCGCCGGTCACTTTGCCGTCCGCACCGGTCAGCTTGATGCCGACGTAATCCAGATAGCCTGGCCGATGCACCGTCGCGCGCGAGTTGGCCTTGGTCAGGAAAATGGGCGACGAGCCGGAGATGATATCGGCGGCCGCCGGTGGCAATGGCGTGACTTCGGCAGCGCCCGCGGGACGCAACTCATCGCGCAGAATGCCGAGGCCGGAGCCGGGTATCGCACGCAGGCCAAAACCGATATCGTGCTGCACCAATTCATAGTCGCGCTGGCCGAGAAACGTGAAATGATCGGCCACCATCCATTCGAGGAACGCGCGGGCCTCGACACCTTCGGGCCCTGCCTCGCCGGCCTTCATGCCTTTGACGGTGACACGCGCGAGTTCGACGATCTTCGGCCAGTCTTCCACCGCGGCGCGCACGTCGCGCAGCACCTTGGCGATCTCGTCACGCAATGCGTCGAGTTTCGCTGCGTCGCCGCAACGGTCGACCTCGAAGTGAATGAACGAGGCAAGCTGCGAGCGCGTATCGGCAGCATCTTCAGCGCCCTGACCCACGCGCACAATGCTGCCGTCCGGTCCGCGCCAGATGCGAAACACCGGATGCACGACTGAATGCAGCGCGAGCCCGAGGCGGTTGACCGCCATCGATACCGAATCGACCAGAAACGGCATGTCGTCGTTGACGATTTCGATCACCGTGTGATCGGAATGCCAACCATGCTGTTCGAGTATCGGGTTGTAGACGCGCAGCCGTTCGCTGCCTGGTACGAAGCGTTGTGCGGTTTGCCAGTGGGCAAGCGCTGCGCCGTAAAGATCGGCGATGGAGCGGCTTTGAAGGTCGTCGGCGTCGACGAAATCGTAGTAGTGCCGCAGGAAAGGCTCGACGACTTTGAAGGTTGGCTCCGGCAATCGCCCACGCGCAAATTCAAAGACATCGTTCAGCAGGTGCGTGACGGCTTCTTCATTCTTTGCTTGCATGATCAACTCCCCGGGCGGGCGGCAATAGCGAGTATCGCTTGATTCGCATGCATCGTCTGAACCAGGATTATGCGCCTGCCGCCCGGAAAGCGATGCGCGAGCTCACTTAGGTTATACCCGCTGCCGGTGAACGTGCCGCCTCTGTTTAAAGCGCGGCCTTCAATTCGCCAGCCTCCTGCTTCAGCCATGCCTGAACCTGTTCGCTGGTCCAGGCCGGGTCGTCGTGCGGCAGGTCATGACCAGCCCATTGATGTTCGCAATACGTTGCGCCCCACGCGGCCGCGAGCTTGGCCGAACACACCGGATTGACCAGCTTATCGGCGTGTGAAGAAAGAATCAGCAACGGGCAATGCGGTTTCGCCGTAGCCGCACTAAAGCGCGCGGCGGCCCAAAGCTGCCGTAATGCATTGCCCCGGCTCACCGGCGCGCTCCGGCGAATTTCGCTCCATGCATCGAGATCGGCGCCCAGCGTTTCGACGTTGTTGCACGTCAGCCGATGAATGCCGCTTTCCGCGCGCGGCGCATCGCGCCAGTGTGCTGCGACGCCCAGCAGGCCCGGCCATGCCGACGGACGCAAGCGCTCGTGCATGCGGCTGAACGGCCGCATGCTGGTATTGATCAACACGAGCCGCTCGATCTCGCCGGGATGCCGTTGCGCCCAGTCGGTCGCCACCATGCCGCCGAGCGACATCGCCAGCACGCGATAAGGACCTGCCGCACCCGTTTGCAATGCAGCAATCCGCACGAAGCCCACCATATCCTCGACCGCGGCCGGTGCGCGCAAGTTAGCGAACTCGCCGTTGCCGGGCAGATCGAGCAGCAACAGGCGATCCGTGCCGGTCGCCTCGCGCAGCACACCGGGCAAACGACCCCAGTGGCGTGTTTCGCGCGTCAGTCCACGCAAAAGAATCCATGTACTCATGGCGCTTCCGGCCTGGTCCAATGATCGATCGCGCTTTGCAGCAGTTCCTCGCGACGATTGCCTTGCGGTAGCCAGCGTTGCGACGAGAACGCTGCGCGCGCGAGAAAATCGAGCAGATTCGCATGACGCCGCAGCACGCGTGCGGTGCGATGCGCCTTGACCGGATTGAACATGCCCTGGCGCGAAAACAGTTGGCGCGGATTCTTCTTGATCCACAGCCACGAACCGAGTTCGAGCGTCATCGGCAGGAAGACGTTGGGTGGCGGCGTACGGTCGTACGCGAAGTCCCACAGATCGCCATGCAACAGATACTGGTGGCTTTGCGGTTCGAACGCGTAGCCATGATGCGGGTGCGCGCGCTCAAACATGGTTTTCAGCACGTACATTTCCGGCAGATGCGGCATCAGCTTGCGCGTGCGCGCGTAGGGAAACCAGATGCTGTCGCGCCAGCCGTAGCCCGAGTGGCAGTCGAGCGCGATGCTCAGGGGCCGCACGGCCATGTCGGTTTCGACCACTCGCAGGAGTGCCGCGGCCTCGGGCTCCATCGGCTCGCCTTGCCGGCCGCGATACCACGGCAGCCACGCACCCACCCGCTGACCGCCGGCGAGCAGCGGCACCCGTTCGTCGGCATTCTGCGGCGCATTGCGCATCAGATCGACCCCATTGGGATTGGCCCGCGTGGCGGCCCACATGCCGCCCGGATTGACGATCGGCATAAAGATCAGACGAATCGATTGCAACTGCCGCACCAGCAGTTCGTCCCATTCCAGCCGGGCGAGCAGCGCGCGCATGTAGTCGAGCACGAGTTGCGAGCCGATCCGTTCGAGTCCGTGAATGCCGCCAAAAAAACCGATTGCCGGCGCGAGCGGATCGGTTGAACCGATGCTCGCGGTGTGCACGGCGAATTGCCGGCCCCGCACCGTCGTCTCGCAGACGGTGCGGATCTCGAAGCTGGCGCTGCCCTGGTCGAGGATCGTCTTGAGATCTTCGTACTCCGCAAAACTGTCGGGCAAAAAGCTCAAAGGCTGCATGACGACGTCGAAAGGAACTGCAAGGTTATTGGGGACGGCACACTGAATGACGCAATATAGCCTGGCTGCGGGCGATCATGCGCAGCCCGCCCCGTCCAATGCAAATCATGTCATACGGGTGTCATTTTCCATTCGAACGAATGACTTCTGTCTGCCTTCCCGGCGACTCAAAAAAGACACATATAGATATAGTCGTCTAGACGTTGCGATGCCTTCACTCAACCGTCACAGACGCTTCCTAGAATGAGCCCCACACATGCCGGCAATGGCCGGATGCATGAAGGGGTACTCATGGAAGCAATTCGGGAAGCAATTCGTATCGAACGGTTGAGCAAGACGTTCAGCAACGGCCGCAAGGCGCTGGACGAAATCGATCTGCGTGTCGAGCCGGGCGAAATGGTTGCGTTGATTGGCGCCTCGGGCTCGGGCAAGTCGACACTGCTGCGGCATATCGCAGGCTTCACAGCCTCGGATGCGCAACCGTCGCAGATCGCGATTCTCGGTCGGCCAATCCAGCAGAACGGCCGCATTGTGCGCGAAGTGCGCAGCATTCGCCGCGATATCGGCTTCGTGTTCCAGCAATTCAATCTGGTGAACCGGCTTTCCGTCGAGAGCAACGTGCTGATCGGCGCGCTCGCGCGGCTGCCTTTGTGGCGCCGTTTGAGCGGGCGCTTTCCGGCCGCGGAGCGGGCGTTGTCGATGGCCGCGCTCAATGAAGTCGGCATCGGCGACCATGCGCGCGAACGCGCCGCCAACCTCTCCGGTGGCCAGCAGCAACGCGCGGCATTGGCGCGCGCGCTGGTGCAACGCGCGCGCATCGTGCTCGCCGACGAACCGATCGCCTCGCTCGATCCCGAATCGTCGCGCCGCGTGATGGAAATGCTGCGCACCCTCAACGTCGAACATCAACTGACGGTGCTGGTGTCGCTGCATCAGGTCGACATCGCCATGCAGTATTGCCCCCGCACCGTTGCACTGCGTCGCGGCAAGGTGGTCTACGACGGCCCCTCGGCCGCGCTGAGCCCAGCCCTGCTCAAGAAACTCTACGGCGACGATGCCCGTGAACTGCTCGAAGAGGCCAACGCGGGCGCGATCGATCTTGCGGACAGCAACGCTAACGGTGGCGACACCAGCGCACCGGCGCAAGACACCGAATCCACCTCGACGCGTTATGCGTTCGCCCTCAATCCGGCGCACTCGAACTGAGCGCGCCCACTCATTCTGTTCACTCAACCGGACCTCAAAGCGATGAAATTCCTGCGTTCATTGATCACGCTGACCGTCGGCGCGGCCGCATTTGCCTGCGTCGCCACCGCACAAGCCGAGGACATCAATCTCGGCATCATCTCGACCGATTCGTCCTCCGTGCTGAAACAGCGCTGGGAGCCGCTGATCGATGACATGAACAAGCAAACCGGCCTGAACGTCAAAGCGTTCTTCGCGACCGACTACGCCGGCATCATCGAAGGCATGCGCTTTAACAAGGTACAGGTCGGCTATTTCGGCAATGCCTCGGCGATCGAAGCGGTGGATCGCTCGCAAGGCGAAGTGTTCGCGAAGGTCCTGTATCTGAACGGCGACGCGGGTTACAAGTCGGTGCTGATCACCAACGTGAACAGCCGCTTCAAGACGCTCGACGACGTGTTCAAGAACACGAAGGACGTCACGCTCGGTTTCGGCGATCCGAACTCCACCTCGGGCACGCTGATCCCCGGCTATTACCTGTTCGCCAAGCACAACACGCCGGTCAACACCTCGTTCAAGGCCGTGCTGCCGTCGAGCCACGAAGCGAATCTGCTGGCCGTGGTGAACAACAAGATCGACATCGCGACCAACAACACCGAGATGCTCGACACGCTGAAGAAGCAGCATCCGGACAAGTTTGCGCAAGTACGCGTGTTGTGGACGTCGCCGCTGATTCCGTCGGACCCGCTGGTTTGGCGCAAGGATCTGCCGCAAGCCACCAAGGACAAGATCCGCAACTTCTTCGTGAACTACGGCAAGACCGATCCGCATGAAAAAGCGGTGATGGCTGCTATCACGGGCTACGCCGGCTTCGCGGCATCGTCGGATGAGCAGTTGCTGCCGATTCGTCAGGTCGCGTTGTTCCAGCAGAAGCAGAAGATCGAGAGCGACACGCATCTTTCCGACGACGACCGCAAGACCCAACTGGCCGCACTCGACGCCAGGCTGAGCGCACTCAACACCGCCATAGCCAAGCAATGAACACCGTTGATCTGATCACGTCGCCCACGCGTGCGAGCGAAGCGCTCGCCGCGCAGGCGGCGCGCGGCGCCCCCGCTGCGGGCAAACGCAGTTGGCTGTCGCTCATCGGCTGGATCGCCGTGCTTGCCGTGCTGGGTGGCGCCTGGCACGGCGCCGATATGCGACCGCTCGACCTGCTCTCCGACTCCGGCAACATGGGCCAGTTCGCCAAGGACTTCTTCCCGCCGGACTTCACCGAATGGCGCAGCTATCTGCACGAGATGTACGTGACGCTGTCGGTGGCGGTGTGGGGCACGGCCCTCTCGCTCGTGTGCGCGGTGCCGTGTGGGCTGATGTCCGCGCACAACATGGCGCCGATGTGGGTCGTGCAGCCGATGCGCCGCATGATGGACGCGTGCCGCGCGATCAACGAAATGGTCTTCGCGATGCTGTTCATCGTCGCGGTGGGACTCGGTCCGTTCGCCGGCGTGCTGGCGTTGTGGGTGCACACCACCGGCGTGCTCGCCAAGCTCTTCGCCGAAGCGGTCGAGGCAATCGATCCGCGTCCGGCCGAAGGCGTGCGGGCCACCGGCGCGACCAGTCTCGACGAAATCATTTACGGCGTCCTGCCGCAAGTGCTGCCGTTGTGGATCTCGTACGCGCTCTATCGCTTCGAATCGAACGTGCGCTCGGCGATGGTGGTCGGCATGGTCGGCGCGGGCGGAATCGGCGTGGTGCTGTACGAGGCGATCCGCTCGTTCAATTACGCGCAGACGGCCGCGGTGATGATCATGGTGATCGTGGTCGTGACGGTGATCGATCTGGCGTCCGCGTGGCTGCGCGAACGCGTGACGTGAGCGCTTCACGATTCCTGAAAGCCTGGGGGGTGGCGAGACGTGCTTCGCCAACCCTCGTCCAGGCCGCTTCGATACTGTGTGCCAGTGTGTAAGTGCGCCGGCCTGCTAGCGCTGCGACGAGGTTGAGCAGCGGGCTCTCGTCGCCACAAATCACCGGTTTTCGCCACATAAAACCCCTTCACTTTAGTCGTCCACCCCTCCATTCCCGCGTTCTGCTGGAATAATCACGTGCTTGCAGCCGGCCCCCCGGCCTTCTTTCTTCTCTCCCTGATCTTCGATGGACACCTTTGTCGTCTTGCTGGTGCTGCTCTCCGCGCTGCTTCACGCTACCTGGAACGCGTTTCTGCATCTATCCGAAGACCGCGTATGGCTGCTTGGCATGATGGCGATTCCCTATGTCGCAGTCAGCGCGGTCGGCGTGATCGTGCTGCCTTTGCCCGCACCGGCGGCGTGGCCTTATATCTTGGCGTCGGTGGTGCTCGAATTCGGCTACCTGCTGGCGCTGATCCGCGCTTATAAGAGCGGCGATTTCGGGCAAATCTATCCGATTGCGCGCGGTCTTTCGCCGATGCTCGTATTCGTCGGCGCGCTGGTATTCGCGCACGAATCGCTCAAGCCGTTGGCGGCCATCGGCGTGGCACTGGTGTCACTCGGCATCGTCTCACTCGCGTTCCGCCGCGGCATGCGTTTTTCCGGCGAAAGCGTGCCGTTCGCGCTGCTGACGGGCTTCTTCATCGCCACGTATTCGGTCGTCGACGGAATCGGCGCGCGCGTGGCGGGCAACGGTTTAAGCTACATCATGTGGGTCTATCTGATCTGGAATATCCCGCAGTTTCTGCTCGCCTGGCATTGGCGTGGCGGCGCGAAGGGGCTATTCATCGGCCGCACGGTGGTGCTCAAGGGCATCGCGTCCGGTTTGCTCGCACTCACCGCCTATTGCCTGATCATCGAGGCCTACCGCTATCTGCCGATTGCGATGGTCTCTGCGCTGCGTGAACTCAGTTCGATCTTCGCGGTGCTGATCGGCTGGCTGTTCATGCAGGAGAAGCTGACCACGCGGCGGATCGTGGCCTGCGCACTCGTGACGCTGGGGGCTGTGTTGATTCGGATTTGAGGCCGCAAAACGCCCCGCTCACGCGAACTGCACAAGCGTCGCGTCAATCGCCTCAGCCAGCGTATTGAACGCCGGCGCGATCTCTTCGTCCGGCACACACGCATAGCCGATCAGCAAACCTGAAGGCGCCAGCGACGGCTGCGCGTAATACCCCGACAACGGCCGTACAACGATATTGCGCTCCAGCGCAGCAGCAGCCACCGCGCGGTCGTTACTGCCTTCAGGCAATTGCATCACCAGATGTAAGCCAGCATCGCCCCCCACGGCCGGCAACGCATCGCCATAACGCTGCGCTGCAGCATCCAGCAGGGTCTGGCGACGCTGCCCGTAGAGCGTGCGCATCTTGCGGATATGCGACGTGAAATGCCCTTCCGCGATGAACTCCGCGAGCATCGCCTGCTGCAACAACTGCCCTTCCCGGTACAACTCCGCGCTCGCAGTCGCAAAGCTCTCGGCCAGCGCTTCCGGCACGACCAGGTAGCCGATCCGCAACCCAGGAAACAGCGTCTTGCCGAAGCTGCCCACGTAAATCACCTGCCCGGATCTATCCAGACCTTGCAACGATGCGAGCGGCCGGCTGCCGTAACGGTATTCGCTGTCGTAGTCGTCCTCGATAATCCAGCACTGATTCTGCCGCGCGTACTCGAGCAACATGCGGCGCCGCGCAAGGCTCATCACCATGCCGAGCGGATATTGATGCGACGGCGTGACGAGCATCAGCTTCGGCGGCTGCGCGAGATCGTCGGCGGAGGGATTGATGCCCTCTTCGTCGACGGCGATCGGCCGCGATTGCAGACCGGACACGTGCAGCACGCTGCGCACGCCCCAATAGCATGGGTCTTCGGTCCAGATCACATCGCCCGGATCGGATAGCAGGCGCACAGCCAGGTCGACCGACTGGTGGATCCCGGTCGTGACGATGATCTGCTCGGGCGTACAACGTACCGAGCGCGACGTCCGCAAATAGTCCGCCAACGCGTGCCGCAACGAGGCCAGCCCGCCGCCCGGCGCGTAGGTCAGCAAGTCCGGGCGCGGCCGGCGCCAATACTTGTTGTGCAGGCGGCTCCACACGCGCGCCGGAAACTTCGTGACATCCGGCACCCCGGGCATGAACGCGCCCCATTGCCGCTTCGAGACGCCCGCCCCCGAAATCAGCCTCGCGCCACGCGTTGACAACGCGCGACTGCCCTGCAAAGGCAGCGGCAGAGGCAACGACTCGAGCGGCGCGGCCAGCGCCTCGGCGTCGGGCACGCCGACGATCTCGTCCGGCGCGCTTTCGGCGACGAACGTGCCGCGGCCGGTTGCCGAGTTCACATAGCCTTCGAGCACCAACTGCTCGTACACCTGCGTGACGGTATTGCGCCCGATGCCCAATTCCTGCGCCAATAGACGCGACGACGGCACCCTGCTGCCCGCCGGCAATTCGCGCGACAGGATCGCCTGCTGCAACAGCCGATGCAACTGACGATAGATCGGCTGACCGTTGCCACGGTCAAGGCGCTGCGCCAGCCAGTCGGACAAAACGCTCGCGCGCATGATTGGCTCCTACATTTTTATTGAAATGGCTCTGAAGTTAAGAGCCAAATCTCATTATAGTCGCTGCATGTGCTGCGCTGAGCGTGCGGCGTCCGTTGGCGGCACCCCCGCAAACACCGAGGAGCGAAGGAGATAACCATGAAGAATGCTGACCTGAAGAGCCGCAAAGACGCCGCCACGCCGCGCGGCGTCGGAGTGATGTGCGATTTCTACGCCGAGCGTGCGGAGAATGCCGAGTTGTGGGACGTCGAAGGCCGCCGTTTCATCGATTTCGCCGCGGGCATTGCGGTGTGCAACACCGGCCACCGTCACCCGAAGATCCTGGCCGCGATCCGCGACCAGCTCGATCATTTCACGCACACCGCGTATCAGATCGTGCCGTACGCGTCGTACGTCGAACTGGCTGAGAAGATCAATGCGCGCGCGCCGGGCGATTATCCGAAGAAAACCGCTTTCTTCACGACGGGCGCCGAAGCCGTTGAAAACGCGATCAAGATTGCGCGTGCCGCGACCGGCCGACCGGGCGTGATTGCATTCACCGGCGGTTTCCATGGCCGCACGATGATGGGCATGGCGCTGACCGGCAAGGTTGCGCCGTACAAGATCGGTTTTGGTCCGTTCCCGGCGGACGTATTCCACGCCCCGTTCCCGAATCCGCTGCATGGTGTGACGACGGCCGATTCGCTGAAGGCGATCGAATTTCTGTTCAAGGCCGACATCGATCCGAAGCGCGTCGCGGCGATTATTTTCGAACCGGTTCAGGGCGAAGGCGGTTTCTACCCGGCGCCGGCCGAGTTCGTTCGCGCGCTGCGCAAGCTGTGCAATGAGCATGGCATCTTGCTGATTGCTGACGAAGTGCAGACGGGTTTTGCCCGTACCGGCAAGTTGTTCGCGATGCATCACTATGACGTGGTGCCTGATCTGATGACGATGGCCAAGAGCCTGGCGGGTGGGATGCCGTTGTCGGGCGTGGTCGGACGTGCTGATTTGATGGACGCTGCGGCGCCTGGCGGTTTGGGTGGCACGTATGCGGGTAACCCGCTGGCGGTTGCGTCCGCGCATGCTGTGCTCGATATCATCGATGAAGAGAAGCTCTGCGAGCGGGCTACCGTTCTGGGTGATCGCGTCAAGGCGAAGCTGATCGCGCTTCAGAGCGAAGTTCCGCAGATCGCCGATGTGCGTGGGCCGGGTGGCATGGTTGCTGTTGAGTTCTGCAAGGCGGGTGGCACGGAGCCGGATGCGGATTTCACCAAGCGCGTGCAGACTCGGGCGCTTGAGCGCGGGTTGTTGCTGCTGGTTTGTGGTGTTTATTCGAATGTGGTTCGGTTCCTGTTCCCGCTCACTATTCAAGACTCCGTCTTTGATGAGGCTATGGGGATTCTTGAAGCGGTGCTTAAGGAGAGTGTTGCTGTAGCTGTTTGATGGTTTTTTTTGCCTGCGCGGCGCGCGGGTGTGTGGATGCGTGCCGCGTTGGGCTTTGCTTTTTTTGCCTTTGCGGCGCTTATTGTCAGTGTTCTTAGGGCGTTGGCCTTTCCTTGTTTTGTTAGTGGTCTATTAGTGTTGCCCCTGTGCGGGGCGGCACCTACTTTTCTTTGCATGCCGCAAAGAAAAGTAGGCAAAAGAAAGCGGCTCAAACCGCTAATGCTAAGTGGGCACCGTGGTCTGCTGCGGGTAGTGGTGCATCTGGAATC
>NZ_VOSW01000144.1 GCF_009690905.1 Paraburkholderia madseniana | reverse complement strand
GTCGTAGTGCGCGAGTGTTGATGGAGGGGTGGGTGAGGGTGCCGGGGGAATGAGTCCAATGGCATCGAACAATCGCGCTACGGCAAAGCGCCGACCGGCCTGCTGAACAGCATGAACGGCCAGACGGCCAGGATCCGGACCATCATTGCGGGAGGGTATCCGGGATGGCTGGGCAAGCCGTCTTCGGCCTCCACTTCCGAGCGTTTGAATCGGGTGCAGATCCGCATTTCCACCGGCGGCGCATCCGCTCCGAAAGGGGGGCGGAACGCTGACACCCAGGGCCGCTTGTCGTCAAAGGCCATGTACATCGGTGTTGCGCAGCAACTTGCGATCATCCGTCTGGTCTTCGAGGGGGCGGTCAGCCTCATCGCCTGGAGTCGGTCTGCGCCCCGCGTGCAGGCAATGCGATCGCGGCGGAACACCATGAACTCCGTGCCGCCGTCGACGCTGGACGCTCGCCCTGAATTGGCGGATGCGGCGAGACGTTGGGCTGCGGTCTGGCAGTCGTCGCAGTAGCACGCATTGACCATAATGGGCTGACCCCAGGCGCTGATCTCGACCGCGCCACATTGGCAATGCGCCAGGTGTGATGGATTTTTTGTGGCCATAGGCTCCACTCAGTGAGGTTTGACTATCTCACACGCCGAGCTTTCCCAAGGTAACTACCTCATGCTTCGTCACAAGAGCCGCAAAACGGCCCGGAGAGGCCCCCTCAATTCCGGAATAGATTTGCCCATGATCATGCATGATCTATTCCTTAGTAAGATAGCCCATTCCCCGTAGGAGGATCGGATGGATCGGCTCGAAGGCATCAAGATATTCGTGCGCGTCGTAGAAAGCGGGAGCTTTTCAGCGGTTGCGCGTGAGCTTGGGACAGGGCAGCCGGCGATCAGCAAACAGGTTGCCGCGCTCGAAGAACATCTCGGTGCGCAGCTTCTTATGCGCACCTCCCGCAGCCTGAGCCTGACCGAGGCCGGGCGCGACTTCTACGAATCTGCGGTACGACTCATCAGCGATCTCGAGGCAGCGGAATCCCGCATCGGTTCGGGACAGGTCTCGCCGTCCGGCGTGGTGCGTGTCAGCGCCGCGCCCGCCTTCTCTCGACTCTATGTCGTGCCGCAACTCCCTGCGTTCCGCGTTCGCTATCCCAAGGTCGTTGTCGAGTCGCTCGTCTCCGAGCGGACGATCAATCTCGTTGACGAGGGCGTCGACCTCGCCATTCGCAATGGCGCCCTTGCGGACTCGAGCCTTATCGCACGCAAGATCAGCGAGTTCGCCCTCGTCGCCGTAGCGTCTGCGGACTATCTGGAACGCAGAGGAGTGCCGAAGCGACCGAGCGATCTCGACCGCCACGACGGCGTGTTTTTTGTCTCACGGGATGGACCGCGACCCTGGACCTTCGCCAGCCGCGCTGGGGTGGTATCCCATCAGGCGGCGGCATCGTTTCGCACCAATGATGGCGAAGAGCAACGCGCCGCGGTCCTTGCCGGCCTCGGTATCACCCAGGCGCCATACTGGCTTTTTGCGGCCGACATACGCGCCGGAACCGTGCGGCGAATCCTGCGCGATTGTGAGCCGGCCAGAATTCCGATCAGTGCCGTGCGACCCGCGTCCCGCAGTCTGCCCAGCAAAGTCGCCGTGTTTGTTGACTTTCTGGCTGAGCTGCTCGCCGAAATGGACGACTGATCCATTCCTCAATGGGATCGATGCTATCCAAAATTAACGTCTAGTCCGCGCCTGGTGGAATTGATAGATTTGCATCACCGACAAACGAGGTGTTCAAACGAGGTGATGCATCATGAAACGGCTCGACAATAAGGTTGCGATAGTGACAGGCGCTTCAAAAGGAATCGGAGCGGGCATTGCAAAAGCCTTCGGCGCGGAAGGCGCGGTGGTGATCGTGAATTACGTGCGCGATCAAGCGGGCGCGGAACGGGTGGTGCGTGAGATCACCGGCAAAGGCGGGCGAGCTATCGCCGTGCAAGGCGACGTGGCGCAGAGGTCCGACGCGCAACGCCTCGTCGCGGAGGCGAAAAATACCTTCGGCCGTCTGGATGTGCTCGTGAACAACGCGGGCGTCTTCTCGTTTGCACCCTTCGAGCAGTTCAGCGAGCAGGAGTTTCACCGTCAGTTCAACACGAATGTGCTTGGCACGTTCCTCATGATCGAAGCCGCTTTGCCGGCCTTCGGTGCGGAAGGCGGCAGCATTATCAACATCGGATCGACGGAGAGTGTCGCTGCCGACCCGACCCTTTCGATCTACGTGGCGTCAAAGAGCGCTGTCGATGGCTTGACGCGCGTGCTCTCAAAAGAGTTCGGCCCCAAGAAAATCCGCGTTAACGCTCTCAGTCCCGGTGGAACCGAAACGGAGGGTGCGCAAGCGGCAGGCGTCATGGGAGCGGAGTTTAAGAAGCAGATAATCGCCAGTACTCCGCTGGGCCGCGTCGGCCAACCCGAGGACATCGCACGTGTGGCCGTATTTCTTGCCTCGGATGATGCGGGCTGGCTCACGGGAGAAATCATCTTCGCGAACGGCGGCAACAAGTAAAACGCCTTCTTGGTTAATAACGCGGGCTACGGCCCAAGGGTCTTCATTGGAATTTCGGTAATCGATTAACAAAGTAGGAGAACGATCGTGTCCGCATACATTGTCTTCACTAGAAGAGGAAAGCCATGATTGACCATATTTATCTCCCCGTCTCTGACCTGGAACGGTCGAGCGAATTTTACAAGAAGCTGCTTGAGCCGCTTGGCATCGACATGCCCTACAAATTCGATCAACTGCACGGTTTCGCGATCAATAGCAATCCGGGTTTCTGGCTGAAGAATGGCGAAGTCGCCAAAGACCTTTACGTCGCATTCACCGCCAGGAGCGCGGACGCTGTCAGGGCCAGCTACAAGGCGGCGATAGACGCGGGAGCTACTTCAAAGAAGGAACCGAGCCTTCGGCCCGAATGGCGTGCCGACTACTTCGCGGCGAACATCGGCGATCCGGACGGATACAACATCGAGATTGCCTATAAGCCTTGGCTCTACAAATAAAAGGTAAGAGATCTATGATCCCGTCATCGCGGCAATCTACAAGCAGCAGATGAGATAGACCGCGATACTGGAATTACCTTCGCTGATATTGCGTTTCGTCGCGGCCAAAGGTCCCGACAAGAACCGCCAACGAACATCGATCCTGCGAGGATTCTTTGGTGCTCTGAGCAGTCTTGATCGCAGCTAAGGCAAGACAGCGAATTCCTGATCCTGCGCGAGTTGAGAATGGGGAATGACCGCTTCGACGGCATTCAGGCACAGACCGGAATGTCGCCCAACCTGCTTACCCAGCGCCTCAAAACAATGGAGGACAACGGGCTCATCGATCGTCGGGTCTATCAGGAGCGACCCAGGCGGCACGCCTACTGCATCACTGACAAGGCGCGTGAGCTTGACGGAATGATGCTGACCCTTCGTTTGTGGGGAATGCGGCACTGCGGGCTGGACCCGCCGGCTTTCCAGACGTGGAAAGCCGGTGCCCTACGAGGTCTGGCGCGTTTGAGGAAAATCGGACCGTCCGCGCAACCGATTGTCAGGCAGCCCTCACTGACGCACATAGCGCAAGTGTGTGGCGGCTGGACCATCAAGAACCCTGTCAATGCGAAACTGCGGCCCTGGCTCGCCCAGGTTCTCGAAGAGACGCCGCCCACCGCCGAACAACACGGGTGACAAGGCGATTTCCAGCTCGTCAACGACACCCATGGTCAGGTATTGCTGGATCACATCGGCTCCACCCGCGATACGAATATCACGACTGCCTGCGGATTCCCGAGCCAGCTCAAGGGCACGCTCCGGCCCGTCATTGATGAAGTGGAAGATCGTCCCACCCGGGCGCACCCAGGGTTCGCGTTTCTCGTGCGTAAGAACGTATACCGGTGTGTGAAACGGAGCCTCCTCCGGCCATGCGCGCTCGCCTTGCTCGAACATTCGCTTGCCCATAATGTTGGCGCCGATGCGCTCCGTGGTGCTGCGAAGCAGGTCATTGACCGGGCCGGTCTCTCCCCCTGGTCCGAGCTTGAGGTTCTGGCGGAAGTACTGTTGATTGAAGATCCAGGCCATCAGCGCACCCCACTTGGCGCCCCAGTTCTTGTACTCAGGCGTGTCCCAATTCTCCATGGTCATTCCTTCCGGTGCCATGTAGCCATCGAGGCTAAGTCCAATGTTGACGAATACCTTACTCATGATTCTCCTCTCGCATGTTCGGATGTCGGCCTAACTTTGATATAGGGCGGCGGTTTTGCGCCCTAATTTCGACGACTGCCGGTTGACTCCGCAGCTAGAACTAGAGATATAGTGAATTAGATTAGATAGCTGCGTCATTTTTGACTTCTGCCAAGTCCATTAAATGAAATGCATAAAGCAGCATATCGGAGAATGGTCTGCGATTGGGGCGTCTAATAAAATTAGTTCAGCGATGTCGATTTAGCCCAATCTCGAACGTCGAGTAGGTGAGCGCTGGAGTTGCGTATCCGGCACTCAACGAGACATCCAGCAAAGGAGAAATCACCGTGCCCCCTCCACTGACCCCCGTTATCACCGTCTTTGAACGGTCGCCCGATCGCGGCAAAGGACTGGCGCGTGACATGCGTGTTCGCTGGGCGCTTGAAGAAGTCGGCCAGGCTTACGAGGTTCGTCTTGTTTCGTTCGGTGCAGTGAAGGAACCCGTGCATCGAGCGCTTCATCCTTTTGGGCAAATCCCGACCTATGAAGAAGGCACGCTTGTCCTGTTCGAGTCGGGGGCGATCGTGTTCCATATCGCAGAGCGCCACGCAGGCCTGCTGCCTGACGATGCGCATGCCCGGGCACGCGCGATCGCATGGATGTTTGCCGCGCTCAACACGGTTGAGCCGCCGATCCTCGATCTCCAGACCACCAAATTCATGGAGCGGGACAAGACCTGGTACGAGCAGCGCCTGCCTATCGTCGAGGATCGCATCCGTGACCGGCTGGGCGAACTGTCCGATCGCCTTGGCAACGCCGACTGGCTCGATGGTGCGTTCAGCGCGGGCGACCTGATTATGGTGTCGGTGCTACTGAGGTTGAAAGCATCGGGGCTGCTGGACGAATATCCGAACCTCTCCGCCTATGTCGCCCGCGGCGAAGCGCGGCCCGCCTACAAACGTGCTTTCGCAGCTCAATTGGCGGTTTTCGTCGCTAGCCAGTCACCGATCGCCTGATGAAGGTCAGCTCCAGGCTCAACGCCATCATCGGGCTTCGCCACGGCCCGCGCTGATACTTCGCGTTTATTGCGTCGTGGACACGCATTTCCACTGCACATCGATCCCTGCGAAGTTGAATGATGATCATGTAGTCGACCTCCTCGCCGCGAATATGCGGGTTCGGCGTCGGACCGGAATCGGCCGATTCTGTTTGCAAGGACTTCCCTCAGCGACAATCGAGTCTCGCGCGCCGATACTGAATCGGCGCGACGCCACGAGTCGATTTGAAGGCGCGGCTGAAGGAAAATTCTGACTCGTATCCAACGCGCGCGGCGATATCGCGAAGTCGCAGATCGGTCTGCTCGAGCAGTTGAGCGGCAATCCCCATGCGCCAGCGCGTTAGATAGCTGTGCGGTGGTTCACCTACTGAATTGCTGAAGTTGCGGGCGAACGCAGCGCGCGACAAACCAGCTTCTTTGGCGAGATCCTCCAGTGTCCACGCACGTTCGGGTGCTTCGTGTATGCGCGCGAGAACCCGTGTGATGTGCGGCGAACGCAGCGCCGAAAACCAGTCGTTTGTTGCCGGAGATGCAGCGTCGGCCCAATCGCGCATGAAGTAGACGAACAAGGACGAGAGCAGGTTACGAACCACGATCTGATTCCCGAAGTTCGGCGTCTCCACTTCGTTACGAAGCATCCGCAACGTGTCGCATAGCGGTGAACATCCAGGTTCCATTCCAGCGTGGAGCGACACGGCTTGTGGTAGCGCCCGCAGAGCGGGAAGCGCCAAGTGCTGATCTATGTCGAACTGGCCACAAATCAGCGTGGTGGCCTTTGGGTCGCGGTCGACGACACCATCACGCATAGCCAGGAACGTTTCCAGCGGCATGGCTTTGCCTCGCCCAGAATGCGCCACTTCATGCGCACTGCCACGCGGGAACAAGACTAGTTCACCAGCCTGCAATTCCATCGTTTTCGTCTCGGGTTGGCGCACGAAAGCACGCCCTTCCGCCACGAAGTGGAACACCACGGCGTTGCGAGGTTGCACCTCGAACCCCCATGGGCCTGCCACGCGTGTGCGCACCAGCACCAAGCCGTCGGCACGGACTGCTTTCAACCAACCGTTCAACGCATTCATGTCCGTATCCTAGCAGAATGAGACGAATTGCTATGTTTTAGCACCATATAGGTATGGATCATCTTCCAAAGAACGCTTCCAATGAGGGTTACAAAACACGGAGGCGAAATCATGAACAGGGATCACGTCCTACAAGTGCTTGACACTATCTACGAGAAGATCTTCAACAAGGGCCAGGCGAACCTGTATCCGGATTTCGTGAGCGGGCCATATATTCAGCACAATCCGCTTTTTCCAGATGGGCTCGATGGCATCTTGGGCTACATCAAGCAGGCCGGGCGCATTCCATGCGAGGTTAAACGCATTGCGATAGATGGCGATCTTGCTTTTGTGCACGTGCGCTACCTGGAATGGGCCGGTCAGGAAACTGCGGGTGTCGACATTTTCCGCTTCGATGCCGACGGCAAGATATTGGAGCATTGGGACGTATTGCAGCCGGTACCCGCCTCTTCCAGGAACGCCAACACAATGTTCTAGGAAATCACATGCCTCCTTTATCACTCGGTCCGATCGACGACGCCGACCTTGTCGCGACGCTGCCAGGTTTCACGAACGCTTACGCCGAAGTCAACGGTATCAGCTACGACTTCCTCGCCGCTTTCCTTGGCACGGCTGCCCCTGACGCGACAGTGTTAAAGCTACCCAATACCGGGCACTGGATTCCAGATGAGCAACCGGAAGAAACCGTGCGGCATCTCAATAAATTCTTCGGATGAACATTCACACGCGCTAGTGATTGACCTCTCTCAGCACGTCTATGAACGCCCGCAGACCAGCAGGTACGTGGCGATGCCCGGGATAGTACAGGCAGAGCCCCGGGATGAACGGGCACCAATCTTCCAGCACGGCAACCAACCGGCCGTCGTCCAGCCAGTCGCGGGCCGTGGACTCCGGTACATACGCGAGGCCCAAACCATCGGATGCGGCCTCGACCATCAGACCGTTGTGATCCAGCGTGAGCACGCCGGGAACATCGATTGCCACCTCCTGCCCGTGCTTGCGGAACTCCCAGCGATAGCGTTTGCCGCTCGGCAGACGTTGGCGAATGCAGTCGTGGCTACGAAGGTCGTCGGGCGTGATGAGTGGTGTTCGACCGGCGAGATACAAAGGCGCTGCAACGACTACGAAGCGAAGATCACCGCTGATGCGCACCGCCACCATATCGCGCGGAATCGACTCGCCAAGCCGTACTCCGGCATCGAAACCTTGCTCGACGATATCGACGAGCCGTCCCTCTGCAACCAGATCGAGCGCCATGCCGGGAAAGCGCTTCAGGAAACGCAGCACCACCGTTTTCAATAACAGTCGCGCCGCACTCTCATTGGCATTGATCCTGAGCGTGCCGCTCGGATTGCCGCGCGCATCGGCGACGGCATCCAGTGCTTCGTCGAGATCGCGGAGCACGGGTGCAAGCCGAGCGAGCAATGCTTCGCCGGCTTCTGTCGGCGACACGCTGCGCGTCGTGCGGTTGAGCAGGCGTACGCCCAATTCGCGCTCCAAGGCGAGCATGGCGTGACTTAGCGAGGAGCGCGAAACGCCGAGTGCATCGGCGGCACGGCGGAAACTCCGATGCGTTGCGACAGCGGAAAACGCGGTGAGATCGGCAAGTGTCGGCTTGGTCATTGGTGGCGAATTTTCACGGGGTCATACGTACTATAGAGACTTCTCTGACCAATGACGGGTACCTAGACTGGTGATCAGGCAATGCCATTCCATCCACCCTGTGAAGAGACACATCATGATGAAGACCTGGTTTATCACCGGCACGTCGTCAGGCCTCGGCCGGCTACTCGCGGAGCGCCTGCTGCAACGCGGCGATCGGGTCGTCGCGACGCTGCGGCACGAAGGGGCGCTCGATGAGCTGAAACAACAGTACGACGACCGGTTGCATGTGCTGACACTCGATGTCACCGACATCCGCGAGGTGCACACGAATATCTCCGCCGCATTCGAAGCGATGGGCCGCATCGATGTGGTCGTGAACAACGCGGGCTACGGGCTATTCGGCGCGGCCGAGGAAGTGACCGATGAACAGATTGAGCGGCAGATTGCCACCAATCTCACAGGATCGATTCAGGTCATCCGCGCGGCGCTGCCTCACCTGCGCCGCCAGGGCGGCGGCCGGATCGTTCAGGTCTCGTCCGAAGGTGGACAGATCGCTTATCCGAATTTCAGCCTCTATCACGCTACGAAATGGGGCATCGAAGGTTTCGTCGAGTCAGTAGCGAAGGAGGTGGGGCCATTCGGCATCGACTTCGTGATCGTGGAGCCGGGGCCGACAAGCACGCAGTTCGGTGCCGGTCTCGATCACGCGGTGCCGATGCCCGAGTACGACGATACTCCGGCGGGCGACGTCAGGCGGGCAATCGCGTCCAACAGCTTTGCAATTCGGGGCGATGCCGGCAAGACGGTCACCGCAATGATCGTCGCGGCGGACCTGGCACATCCGCCGTTACGCCTGACGCTTGGCGGCGGTGCCTACGACTCGATCAGGGCTGCGTTGGCTGAGCGCCTGAGTGTGCTCGAAGCACAGAAGGACATAGCGTTTTCAGTCGACTCGATAAGCTAAGCGTCGGAGCGCTTCAGTCGCATCGAAACCGAGAAGCGTTCGGCCGGATGGACGCTAATCGACACCTCGAAGGTTTCCCCCGCGGAGTCGAGATAGCGCCGCACAATCTCAAGTGCCGCAGTCCCCTTCTTGACTTTCAGCCTTTCCGCCATCTCCTGCGAAATCAGAGCGGCGTGCACGTCCTGCTGGATCTCCGCGATGCAGCGACCATAGCGCGCTTCGATTAACGAACTGATCAGCGTATCCGGTTGAGCTCGCGCAGCCTCTGCGACTTCCGTATAAGCCGGGTCGATATACACGTCGGTCCAACCGACTGGCGGACTCTCTCTGTCGCCGTCGATGCGCAGGCTCGACACGCGCAGCCATCGCTCACCGTCGACACATTTCAGCGTCTTGGCGAGCTTGCCGCTTGCGATGATCTCCTCCGTCGATTGCACGAGACGCAAGTGCTCTGAGCCGAACTGCACGAGATCGTCCACCGATGCGAGCGACGGCCGAAACTCGTTTTTCGGCTGCGCCGATTCGACGCGCGTTCCCGCGTTCTTGCGCCGCGACACGAACCCCAACTGCTGCAATTCATGCAGTGCTGCGCGAACCGTATGCCGGCTCGTCTGATAGTGGTCGCGCAGTTCAAGTTCGGTGGGCAGATACGAGCCCACCGGATAGCGGCCGGACGCAATGCCCTGAGTCAGGTCGCGGGCGATATCGGCGAAGTGCGGTCTGTTCATTTTTCGGTGGCGATGCAGTCGATTTATCAGAGGCCAGGGTAAATCATAGCTTGTTCAACATGTCCGGACATATTAATTTGTTTATGTCCGGACATATCGGTGATTTTTGCGATTGCCCCGGCCCTTTTAAACCGGTTTCCTGCACTTCCAAGAGGTCGTCATGACGAGTCGCACTATCCCTATGGCCAGCACCGTGGTCGATTCAATTCTGTTTCGTGACGCCTTCGGCACGGCGAAGATGCGTGCGCTGTTCTCCGATTACGCGCTCGTGCAGCGCTATATCGACGTGGAAGTGGCGTTGGCCAAGGCTGAAGCGCGCGTCGGCGTGATTCCGGCCGACGCGGCGGAAGTGATCGCCCGTCAATCGACGATCGAGCGGATCGATTTCGATCACATGCGCGAGGAGACAGACATTGTGGGTTATCCGATTCTGCCGCTCGTTCACCAGCTCGTCGGCATGTGCGGCGAAGCGGGGCGCTACGTCCATTGGGGCGCGACGACACAAGACATCATGGATACGGCGGTCTCGCTGCAGGTGCGCGATGCGCTCGATGTGATCGACAGCGACATACGCGAACTGCGCACGATTCTGGTCGATCTTGCAAAGAAACACCGCGATACGCCAATGGCGGGCCGCACGCACTTGCAGCAGGCGTTGCCCGTCACGTTTGGCTACAAGGTCGCGATCTGGCTGGCGATGTTCGACCGGCATCAGCAACGCCTCGCCGAACTGCGTCCGAGGGTGGCCGTTGTCGAATTCGCGGGGGCCGCGGGCACGCTGGCCTCGCTCAGCGACAAAGGTTTCGAGGTTCAGAAGGCGCTCGCCGATGAACTGAAGCTCGGCGTCCCCGCAACCACGTGGCACGTGGCGCGCGATGGTTTCGCCGAAGCGGTCAACCTGCTCGCACTCGTGACCGGCTCACTCGGCAAGATCGCGCTCGACATCATGATCATGGCATCGACGGAATTCGCTGAAGTGTACGAGCCATTCGTCAAGGGGCGTGGAGCGAGCAGCACCATGCCGCAAAAGCGCAATCCGATTTCCAGCGAACTAATGCTTGCCGCGGCGAAAGCGGTGCGTCAGCACGCGGGTCTTATGGTCGACGCGATGATCCAGGATTTCGAGCGCGCCACGGGCCCGTGGCACGCGGAATGGATTGCGATTCCCGAGAGCTTCATCCTTTCGGCTGGTGCGCTGCATCAGGCGAAGTTCGCGCTCGGGGGATTGATCGTCGACACCGAACGCATGAAACACAACCTGGGCATCACCAGAGGATTGATCGTCGCGGAGGCGGTCATGATGGGAATGGCACCGTTCACCGGCCGCCAACAGGCACACGATATCGTCTACGACGCTTGCCGTACCGTGAACGAGAAAGGCGGCACGCTTGCCGAAGCGCTAGCGGCCCTGCCCGAAGTCACCACGCATTTCGACCGCCCGGCGATCGATCGCATGACCGATCCAGCCAACTATCTCGGCCTCGCGCCGCACATGGTTGATCGCGCCGTCGAATTGTCCAGCGGCATCTGAGTGAAAGGCGTGGAGGAGCACACATCATGAACAACGATATCGCATCAAACGAAACGCCGGACGTTCCGCCACTCAGAAGACTTCCGTGGTACCGCAAGCTGGGCATGCAGGTTCTGGTCGGGCTGATTCTCGGGATTGCCGTCGGTCTGATTTTCCCGAAGGTGGGTGGGCAGCTTAAGGTACTGGGCGACATCTTCCTGTCGCTTATCAAGGCCGGTGTTGCGCCGCTGGTGTTTCTCACCATCGTGCACGGCATCGCGTCGGCTGGTGACGTCAAGAGCGCGGGCCGCGTGGGATGGCGCTCGATCGTCTATTTCGAAGTGGTGTCGACCATTGCCTTGATAGTCGGCCTGCTGGCGGGCAACCTGCTGCAAACCGGAAAAGGCATGACGGCCGTCGCCGTCGGAGCGGCACCGCCGGTGGTTGCAAAGATGGAGTCACAAGGCTTCGTCGCGTTTGTCATGCACATCGTGCCGGACAACTTTATCGGCGCCTTCGTGAAGGGAGAATTGCTGCAGGTGGTGGTGCTGGCCGTGATGGTCGGTATCGGGATACTCGCGATTCCCGAACGCCGCCGAGTCAGGATCAACGAGGGACTCGATCTTGTTTCCGAAGTCCTGTTCTCGTTCATCAACCTGGTGATGAAGCTGGCGCCGCTCGGCACCTTCGGCGCCGTCGCTTATTCGGTGGGTAGCAACGGTACTGCTGTGCTGATTGCGCTTGCCCAGCTCGTTTTCAGTTTCTATGCGGTCGTGATCCTGTTCATCGCCGTGGTCATGGGAATCATCGCGAAGCTGGCAGGTTTTAGTCTGTGGCGCTTCCTGCGCTATATCAAGGACGAGATCTTCATCGTGCTGGGCACTGCGTCGTCCGAGAGCGCGCTGCCGCGTCTTCTGATCAAACTCGAGCGGCTTGGCTGCGCGAAGCAGACTGTCGGGCTCGTGCTGCCGACGGGTTATGCATTCAACCTTGACGGGACGTCCCTGTTCATGTCGATGGGCGTGCTGTTCATTGCTCACGCGTATGGCGTGCCAATTACGCTGCAGCATCAGGTGGGTCTACTTCTGTTGATGCTGTTGACCTCCAAGGGTGCCGCCACGGTGTCGGGCGGATCGTTTGTGGTGTTTGCTGCGACGGTGGCGTCGACCGGCATTCTGCCTGTCGAAGGGGTCGCGGTGATTTTCGGTGTCTACCGTTTCATGTCAATGGCGATTGCCACCTGCAACACGATCGGTAACAGCCTTGCTACGGTCGTGATTGCAAAGTGGTCGCATACGTTCGATGCGCAGGTTGCCGAGCGTCATTTCTATCCGGAGCGTTACCCGGCCACCGCGCATGCCGACGAAAGTCTTGCTGACGGTAACTTGCGCCCCGAGGACACGAGTGACGCGAATCCGCACCCGAGCGGCATTCCTATGAAAAGTGCAGGCACTGCGCGATGATCTGTGCCGCCTGGCCTCCGGCGCCCCGAGTCGGCCAGCAGCAAGGTCGTCTGATACAAGCGCAGTCGGTCCCATCGCGATGCCTATGCCGTCGTTGGCAGCCTGCAACGTCAGATAGAAGTGATCGAAGGTGAGGGTGCAGCCGGCCGGAGTGCGGAAATCTGTGCCCTCGCCAGCCAGTCCGAGGTTTGGGCTACGGTCAGGCCGGATGGTATCGGTCGCTGTCCGGCCAACTACGATCGCTGGCACCAACTTCCGCGCGGACATTCGAACGGCAGCTTCGCCCGGAAAACGGACCGTCGCACTTCCACGGCAACTGCCGCGTCGTCAGCCAAAGCATGCCGCCTGGATGCGAAAAGTAAGTGGCGGCCACTGACCGCTCCACACACAGCACGTCAGGGCGCAAGCGCTGCGAGACCACGCGCTATGCTCGTCCCGCAATTTCAACATGATTTGTGAACCACTAGAGACCGGCAGTCATTTTTCTCGTGTCCAAAGGATAGCGTGCGACGTGGAGTTACCCGCGATCTGGCCGCTCTCGGTGATCCCGACACCTTCGCTGAAGTTGTCCCCGGGGAGCGTGCCCAGGTCGGTCATCGCCCCGTGTTCAAACAGAAACGCGTGCGGCAAGTACGGGTTGGTTCCGGCATCCGATTCGCCGACCACTTGGCCGCGATTGTTGATCCCAAAAGCGTTACTGTCGTTGCGACCGGGGAGCGTGCCCAGGTCAGTCATCACCCCGTTTTCAAACAGAAAGCCGTGCACGTCCCCGCTTGCGGTAGACGATATGCCGATCACCTGGCCGCGATTGTTGATCGCCTGAGCATGGCTGCTGCCGTTACTACCCTGGAGCGTGCCCAGGTCAGTCATCACCCCGTGTTCATACAGAAAGGCGTGCGCGTACCCACCTGCGATGGACGAATAGCCGACCACCTGGCCGCGATTGTTGATCCCCAAAGCTCCGCTATCGCTGCCACCGGGGAGCGTGCCCAAGTCGGTCACCACGCCGTTTTCAAACAGAGCAGCGTGAACGTACCCGCGTAGGTTGGACGCTAAACCAACCGCCTGGCCGCGCTCGTTGATCCCGGCAGCTCCGCTGACGTCGCCGCCGGGGAGCGTACCCAGGTCGGTCATCACCCCGTGTTCGAACAGAAAGGCGTGCGAGTTCCCGCGTGCGGTGCTGGAGGAACCGACCACCTGGCCTCGATTGTTGACCGCGAAAGCTGTGCTATCGCTGCCACCGGGGAACGTACCCAGGTCTGTCACCCCCCCTTTTTCAAACAGACAAGCGTGCGTGTTCCCGCCCGCGGTGATCGAATAGCCGACCACCTGGCCGCGCTCGTTGATCCCGAGAGCGTTGCTGTAGTTAAAGCCACCGGGGAGCGCGCCGAGATCCCTGATGATGAAACTTTGGCCTGCGGCAGGCTGGAATGCAGCGACCGCGATCAGAGTGAAAACAATCAGGGCGCGGCGAACATAGCGCACATTGCCAATCACCTTGCATGCGGATTGCATAGTGATCCCCTTTCCTGGAATAAAACCTGGATCGCGATAGATTCATATGCGGCACAACGGGGCACACCTTGCGTCTCGATATAGGCGCAGATCGAAATAAAGTCGAGTCTTTTGCAAATAAAAATCTGCTATATATGCCGTTCGCGCATCTGTATCAGGATAAATTGCGCTGGCTTGCATCGGAAAGCGGCCATGGTTAGTTCGGATTGCTGATCGGCACAACCAAGACGTTAGAGCTGATCCACCATGGGTCGCCGTGATCAATGACGAGATAGCCTGTTATCCGCTTCCCGTGTTGGAGATTAGAATAGGTATGCAGATAGAAGTTACGGACCACTCTAGTCTATGGAGTGCCTTTTTTCAACTTATTAAAGAGCGAGTCAAATTAATGACAATGCAAAATTGCGATGACTTGCCTTTGCTCGATAGCGGGTTAAACGATCGCTCGGGTTTGAGCGGTCGACTCGCTGGACCCATCTCCCAATTCCGGTTCCGACGACGTCGCAGATGAGTCCTCGATTTGCGCGGGTTGCAATGTTTGTGCGCACTCGCGGCATGGCTGCTGAGATCGGCGCGCGCCTGCGCGTGATGATCGATGAAGGCGAGTTGCCGTCGGGTGCCAGGATCGACGAAAAGGAACTGTGCGTCACCTTCGACGTATCGAAAACGCCTTCGCGGGAGGCGCTGAAGGTGCTCGTCTCCGAAGGATTGGTCACGCATCGCCAGTACATTGGCTATCGGGTGGCGCCGATTGATCTCGCCGATCTCAACGCAACGTTCGAACTGCTGCATGGACTCGAGACGAGTTATTAGCCGTTCGCGACCAGTGAAGGTTTATCCGTCTTGGCTCGCGCACCAGACGCTCGTGGGTGATGAACACGACTGTCTGGGTCGACAGGCCTCGTCGCACTATCTGCGCCGGACGAGTCGACTATTGAGCGGCGGATGTCTGCGCCGGTTTCCAGGCGATTTGTGGTGGCGAGCTTTCGGTGATTTAACGACTGGCTTCCGACCGAAGCCTTCGAAGGCCCAAGGCGCAGCGCGATCATTTCAAATGGCTGTTGCGCCAGTCACGCGGCGTCACGCCAAAGCGTGCATTAAACCAGTTCGTGAAGGAACCCTGCTGTGAATAGCCTAGCAGTGCGGAGACCCGCCCGATGGGATAGCGTGGGTTGCTCATATAGCGCACGGCAAGTTCGCCCCTGACTTCCTCGACCAGACGCGAGAAGCTGGTATGCGCCAGTTCAAGTTGGCGCTGCATGGTGCGAACGCTCAGACATAAATGGCGGGCAACCCGCTCGACGGTGGCCTGCTCGAGGGGCAGCAACAAGTAGATCGCCTTGCGCACTTCCAGCGCGGTCGAATCGACACCCGTCACGTTGAGTGAATCCGCGAGGCTCTCGGCATATCGCACCAGTTCCGGGTCAGCGGCGGGATTCGGGTAGTCGAGATCGGCGGCTGCGCACACGAAGCCGTTGAAATCGCTGCCGAACTCCAACGGACAGCCGAAGAACCGTCGATGAAACGTCAGGTCTTTCGGTCCCTGATGCACAAAATGGACGGAGCGTGGTTTCCAGTGATCACCAAGCAGGGCGCTGGAGTGGCGCCAGAGGACACCGACCGCGAGTTCGATCGCCTGATTCGTTGGGGTGCCCGGTTCGACGACCAGTTCTTCCCGGATTGTGACCGTTTCGCCCGCGTCCTCGACGTACACCGCCAGGGCTTCGTTTAGCAGATGCCGGTATTCGGCTGTGGCCAGCAACACCTCGCGCAGCGTGCGTTTGTGCGCGAGCAGGACATTGACCACACCGGTACCGAACTTCTGCCGGGTCTCGGCCATTTGCAGCGCGAAAGTTGGGCATGACGCTTTTTCGGCCGTAAGTTCCAGCAGCCGGCACGCGGCGGCTGCCTGAATGCGATCGTCCGGATTCGCAAGCGCCGAGGTATCGATCCCGACCTGCTGCGCAAGCTCGACCGGGTTCAGTCCGACCCGCCGCGTCACATCGAAGTAGCCGTTCATGGCTACCGAGCTCAGCATCGATTCCATCGTTATGCCTCCGCACGCATCTTACGGGCAGCGCCTTACCGTCCGGTAATGCAAATGCCTCCCGCGCGCACATACTGGTGTTAACGCGCAGTGGCATGAAATCCTAAAAGGATGGCGCCCAATCACAAAAGTGTAATGCAGGATTGCCGTATCGTGCGATCTCAACGGTTCATCATGTTCCGACCAGTTTTGATGCGGCCAGCCGTGTCGCGAGCGTCGGAATACCGTCCCCCTATTGGAGAACACGATGCAATTCCTCGACGATTCGCTGCACCCCGAGAACCAGGACAAGGTTGTCATCACGACCGCTCCGTACGGCCCGGAATGGATGCCCGAGGATTTCCCGGAAGACATTCCGGTGACGATGGAGGAGCAGATCCAGAAGGCCGTCGATTGCTACAACGCCGGCGCGACCGTCCTGCACCTGCACGTGCGTGAACTGGATGGCAAGGGCTCCAAGCGCCTGTCGAAATTCAACGAACTCATCGCGGGTGTGCGCGCGGCCGTGCCGGACATGATCATCCAGGTGGGCGGTTCGATCTCGTTCGCACCGGAAGACGACGGCCAGGCCGCGAAGTGGCTGTCCGACGACACGCGTCACATGCTGGCCGATCTCGACCCGAAGCCCGATCAGGTGACGGTCGCGATCAACACCACGCAGATGAACATCATGGAGTTGCTCTATCCGGAATACCTGGAAGGCACGTCGCTGGCCAATCCTGCGCTCATGGCAGCCTACAGCGAAATGACGGTGCCCGCGGGTCCGGCCTGGGTCGAGGAACACCTGCGCCGCCTGCAGGCATCGGGCATCCAGCCGCACTTCCAGCTCACCGGTATCCATGCGCTCGAAACGCTCGACCGCCTGGTGCGCAAGGGCGTCTACAAGGGGCCGTTGAACCTGACGTGGATCGGCATCGGCGGCGGCTTTGACGGTCCGAACCCGCACAACTTCTTCAACTTCGTCCACCGTGCGCCGGACGGTGGCACGGTCACGGCCGAGTCGTTGCTGAAGAACGTCCTGCCGTTCAACATGATGGCGATGGCCATGGGCCTGCACCCGCGCTGCGGCATCGAAGACACGATCATCGACCAGCACGGCAACCGCATGACCTCGGTGCAACAGATCGAGCAGTGCGTGCGCGTGGCCCGCGAACTGGGCCGCGAGATCGCAAGCGGCAAGGAAGCGCGCGAGATCTACAAGATCGGCGTGCAGTACGAGACGGTCGACGAGACACTCGCGGCCAACGGCATGGCACCGAACCGGAAGGCAGGCGTTAAGAACCTGCCGCTGCGCGCGGCGTAAGAGATTGGAGCGCGGCTGACGCCGGTTTTCAAAGGTAGGGCTCTCCGGTAGGCAGGGGAGGGTTGCACGGTATCCATAAAGGCCCCTTTGCGCTGGAAGGCAAAGGCGGTCGCCAACGAGCTGGACACGAAGGAGACGACTCATGTTCACGCATGCTGAGCCCACGACGGCCGATGTTTCGACGACGCAAAAAGACGTGCGCGCGTATGCGTGGGTGGTATTTGCCCTGACGGTGGGGTTGCTGCTCTCCGACTACATGTCGCGGCAGGTGTTGAATGCGGTGTTCCCGATGCTCAAGGCCGCATGGAACCTTTCCGACACCCGGCTGGGTTCGCTGAGCAGTGTGGTCGCGCTGATGGTCGGCGTGCTCACCTTTCCGCTGTCGGTGCTCGCCGACCGCTGGGGCCGCGTGAAGAGCATTGTCCTGATGGCGGCGATGTGGAGTCTCGCGACGCTCGGCTGTGCGCTCTCGACGAACTATAACGAAATGCTGCTCGCGCGCGCCTTCGTCGGTATTGGTGAAGCCGCCTATGGCAGTGTCGGCATCGCGGTTGTGCTCAGCATCTTTCCGGCACGGCTGCGCTCCACGCTCACCGCCGCGTTCATGGCCGGAGGGGCGTTCGGTTCAGTGCTGGGCATGGCGCTCGGGGGTACGGTCGCGGCTCACCTGGGCTGGCGCGCGGCGTTCGGCGCAATGGCGGCCCTGGGGATCGTGCTGCTGATTCTCTACCGGTTTGCCGTCACCGAAAAACAGCTGGCGCGGCTTCAGCCTGCAAGTGTGAGCAGGCAAGCGCAGGGCCACGGTGTGCGCATGAGCTTTCGCACGCTGATGAAAGGGCTCTTTTCGACGAAGTCAGTCGTGTGCGCCTACGTCGGCAGCGGTATCCATCTGCTGGTCCCAGCAGCCGTATGGGCATGGATGCCCAGCTTCCTGAACCGCTACTACGGCATGTCCACAGGCAAAGCGGCAATGAGCGCGGCAGTGTTCGTGCTGGCGACCGCGTTCGGCATGGTGGTGTGCGGAGTGCTGACCGACCGGCTCAGCAAGCATGAGCGGGAAAGGAAGTGGAGCACCGCCGTCGCCTTCTGCCTGATCTGCTTCGTGTTGCTTACGATCGGTTTCCGGATGCCGGCGGGTCCGGCACAGCTCGTCGTGATTGGCGCCGGCATGTTCTTCAGCGCAGGCGCGACCGGCCCCTCGG
>NZ_VOSW01000143.1 GCF_009690905.1 Paraburkholderia madseniana | reverse complement strand
GGGTCGATCCCGTCGGGCATGTCGTCTGGCGGGACTTCGCGGCGGCCGCGCAGACGGTCATAGCAAAGATTGAGCGCGACACGATGGACCCACGTATCGACCTTCGCCTCGCCTTCCCGCCAGCGCGAAGCCTGTTTCCAGATCCGCACGAAGACCTCCTGCGCCACGTCTTCCGCTTCCATGCGGTCCCCCAGCATGCGCGTGGCGAGTGCGAGCAGACGCGGCAGCTTGCGCGCGACGAGCGAGCGGACGGCGGCCGGGTCTTGCCGGGCCACCCCCTCGAGCAATTCCGCATCGGGATCCCGTTCGCTCAAGGCATGCGACTCCACAGCGCGCGTAAGAGCACCACGGTGCTCAACGTTCAGGCCCAATGGCCTTCGACCCAGCGCCAGTTAGGTCCGCGCTGCACCCAATGCCCCGGCACCCAGCGATAGCCGACGCGCACCGGCTGCCAGTGGCCCGGCACCCACACATAACGGCCGTGGTCCCAACGCCAGCGGCCCTGATCCCAGACGTAGCCGGCACGCGGCGCCGGCATCACTTCGACGCGCGGCGGCGGCGGCGCCATCGGCGCGACGATCACCGCCTGCGCGAAAGACGGCGCAGCCGTCAGTGCGGCAGCGCACGTAATCGCTGCAGCGAGCACGGAAGTCAGAAGGCGGACCGGTTTGGTCGATGTCATGTTGGTTTCTCCCATAAGAACTGAAGCCAGAAGCGGCTGCGTTTCTTCTTGAACGCAGTAGCCCGAAAAATCCGTCGCTTTGATTGTCATTGAAAGAATCGCGCGCAAGCATGCGAATCGTGGAGGCCAGAACAGCCTTTACACCTCGGCCCCGCGCAAGCGGAACGACAGCAAGCGTTATTGAAATGAATGGCAGCCGATAGGTGACGTAATGTTCGCGCCCTCAAATCTTAATCAGCGGGTGTTTCAATGCGCCCAGTTTCTAGCGGTAAGACACCTTAGCTGTATTTCTAACAATATCCCCAGCGAACATCCACACGTGCATTACTGGAAACGCTGAACGGCGAAGTCGAATCTGGAGCCAGTCACATGTTCCGTAGAACCCTCTTACCCATCCCGTTTGCCGCGATGCTTGCGCTCGCAGCTTGCGGCAACAATAGCGTGAACTCGACGGCGTCCGCGCCGGCGGCTGCATCGACGCCGGTAGTCTCGGTGTCGGCGCAGGATGCCGTCACGACGGCCACGCCGATCAAACACGTGGTGGTGATCTTCGGCGAGAACGTCTCGTTCGACCACTACTTCGCAACCTACCCGCAAGCCAACAACCCGGTCGGCGAGCCGCAATTCAGTGCGGCCGCAGGCACGCCGTCGGTCAACAACCTCAGCACCAACAACCTGATCGCAGCGAACCCGAACGCGCTGTCGACCTCACCGAACACGGCAGGCCGCACGGTCGGCGCGGTGACGATCGCGGGTCTCGGCCTGCCGGCCGCCGACCTGCTGCCGTTCCGTCTCGATCGTTCGCAAGCCAATACGTCGAGCCAGAACCACGCGTATGCCGCGGAACAGCTCGCGTATAACAACGGCGCGATGGACTCGTTCCCGCTGTTCACGGCGTCGGGTTCGACCATTGCCGGCAGCACCGGCGCGTTCGCCACGAAGGGCCAGGTGCTCGGTTACTTCGACGGCAACACGGTCACGGCAATGTGGAACTACGCGCAGAACTTCGCGATGAACCAGAACGCGTACACGGACACGTACGGTCCGTCGACGCCTGGCGCACTCGAAGTCATCTCGGGCCAGAATAACGGTGTCGTGGTGACGGGCGGAACCTCGGCCAACGCGATTCCTGACTCGGCCGGCGGCTTCACGATGGTCGGCGACCTGGACCCGACCGGTGACGTCTGCACGATCGCGGCAGGCAGCGCGGTGACGGGTGCGATGACATCGAAGAACATCGGCGACCTGCTCAACGCGAAGGGCCTGACGTGGGGCGGCTTCATGGGCGGCTTCAATCTGACGACCACCAATGCCAACGGCACGACCGGTTGCGCACGCTCGACGTTCTCGCAAGTGCTGAACGCGACCAAGGTCGACTACGTGCAACATCACGCGTGGTTCCAGTACTACGCCAGCACGGCCAACCTCAAGCACACACGTCCGACTTCGACGGCACTGATCGGCGCGACCGATCCGCTCGACAACACGGCAACGCCGGTTCACCACCAGTACGACACCGACGACTTCTTCGCCGCGGTGAAGGCGGGCAACTATCCGTCGGTGAGCTTCCTGAAGGCGCCGGCAGTCGGCGACGGTCACCCGGGCAACTCGGACCCGATCGACGAACAGGCTTTCGTCACGAAGGTGATCAACTTCCTGCAGCAACAGCCTGACTGGAAGAACACCGCCGTGATCATCGCCTACGACGATTCGGACGGTTGGTACGATCACCGCTACATGGCACCGACGAGCTCGTCGTTCGATTCGACCACGGCGCAATCCGCGGGCGGCGCAACGATCGCCGGCACCGACAACCTGAGCGGCACGGGCCAGTGCACGGCAACAGGCGCGGTTCAACCGCAGGGTGTGAATGGCGGTGCGGTGAACGGCCGTTGCGGCCCGGGTACGCGCACGCCGTTTATCGTGGTGTCGCCGTGGGCGAAGGTCAACTTCGTCGACGATACGCCGATCACCCAGGCGTCCGTGGTCAAGTTCATCGAGGACAACTGGCTCGGCGGTCAACGCCTTGGCAACGGTTCGTTCGATGCCACGGCGGGCAGCATCATGAACATGTTCAACTTCTCGGGCTCGGGCAACAATCCGACGGTGTATCTGGACGAGAACCTGGGTACGAAACTGTCGGCGCCGCCGGCTAGCTGACCCGCAAACGTGCGGACTGCCCTTCCGGTGCACCTGCCGTCAAGTCATGTACGAGCGCTGCTCGTGCATGACGACACCAAGCGCCGCGCGAAGAAGAGCACGAAACACATCAAGCTGTAGTTGGGCGTCGAGCCAGTGCAAACGTGCTGGCTCGATTTGCTTTTTGATCGCACCCGATCGAGTTACTTGTCACTACCGCCATGAATCATCCTTCAGACGCCCTGCTGCCCCCGCATTTGCCTGCCGGCGGTGAGCCGGGTCCCGTCATTACCCGTCGCGCCTGGCTCAGGCTGCTTGCGTGGAGCGCCGCCGGCATCGTGCTCGCGCTCGTCGTGGTTTGCGCGTACGCGCTCGTCTACCCGGAACGGATGCCGCCCGCAGTTGGCTCGATCGTCGAGGAAATCACCGGCGCGAATCCTCATCCGATTCATTTGATGCGTCCGCAAGACGCGCCGCTGAGCGCGGTTGCGCTGCTCGGCAAACAGATTTTCTTCGACCAGACGTTGTCGGCATCGGGTATGCAATCGTGTGCGTCATGCCACTCGCCACAGCATTCATATGCGCCGGATAACGCGTTCCCGGTCCAACTCGGCGGCGCGCACATGGATCAGGCCGGCTACCGGCCGCCGCCGTCGCTGACGTATCTGTACCGCCAGGCTCCGTTCAGCATCGGGCCGGATCAGGGCGATACCGACGTGCCCGTCGATATGACCCAACTGGCGACACAGGCCGCCGGCGTGCAGCGCGCACAGAAGACGGCGCTTGCCGCGCCCGCCGCCCCGGCGATGGTGCCGCAAGGCGGACTGTTCTGGGACGGCCGCGCCGATACGCTGCAAATCCAGGCGATCGGTCCGCTGATGAATCCAGTGGAGATGGCCAACGCGACGCAAGAGGATGTCGCGCGCAAGCTGCTGCAAACCAGATATCTGGAACAGTTCAAACAGATCTTCGGGCCGGGCGTCGTCAATAATCCGAGCCTGCTGATCTCGGAAGCCATGTTCGCGGTGGGACGGTATCAGACCGAGGATCAGTCGTTCCATGCCTTTACCAGCAAGTACGATTACTGGCTCGAAGGTAAAGCGCGGCTGACCCATGCTGAATTGCACGGCTTGCAGTTGTTCAACGATAAGGACAAGGCTAATTGTGCGGGCTGCCATTTGAGTCAGCCTAGCAAGGATGGCTTGCCGCCCGTGTTTACCGACACTCAGTACGAGGCGCTTGGCGTGCCGCGGAATCCGGCCATTCCAGCGAACAAGGATCCGAAGTTCTTCGATATGGGCGTGTGCGGGCCATTCCGCGACGACATGACGAAGGAGACGCAGTACTGCGGGATGTTCCTGACGCCGACCCTGCGCAATGCTGCCGAGCGCAAGGTGTTCTTCCACAACGGCGTGTATCACGACCTCAAGCAAGTCATGGACTTCTACAACTTGCGCAACACGGCGCCTGAGAAGATCTATCCGCGCGATGCTTCGGGCAAGGTACAGAAGTACAACGATCTGCCGGCCCAGTATCACGCCAATGTCGACGTTGCCGATGCGCCGTTCGATCGCAAGTTCGGGGATCAGCCGGCCATGACGGATCAGGATATTCAGGACATCATCGCGTTTATGAAAACGCTGAGTGACGGGTACAAGGCTGCAGGGTCCTGATTCCCACCAGGGCCGTTGCGCAGCGTCGCGCGAGCCGGTGAGGTATCCTTGCCGGTTCCGCGACCTCTATCCATACCCTGCCCGATGGCCGATTTCCCTTTCGACGCCGTACTCTTCGACTGCGACGGCGTGCTCGTCGACTCCGAACCCATCACCAACCGCGTGCTGACCGAGATGCTCGGCGAGTTAGGCTGGCAATTGAGCGTTGAAGAGGCGATGCAAATTTTTGTCGGCAAGGCCGTCAGGGATGAAGCCGCACTCATCGAAGCGCGCACCGGCTTCGCGATTACGACGGATTGGCTCATGCAATTTCGTGCGCGCCGCAATGAGGCGCTCGATCGCGAGCTGGTGGCGATCGATGGCGCGGCGTCGGCAGTGCGCGCGCTTTACGCGTCGCTCAACGGACGCATTGCTGTCGCGTCCGGCGCCGATCGCATCAAAGTGGAATTGCAACTGGTGAAGGCCGGCATTCTCGACTGCTTTGAAGGGCGCATCTCCAGCGGTCACGAAACACCGCGCAACAAGCCGTATCCCGATGTCTATCTCGCCGCGGCCGCCAGCCTGGGCGTAGCACCGCAACGTTGCGCAGTAGTTGACGATACCGTCACGGGCGTGACTGCAGGCGTGGCCGCCGGTGCCACCGTGTTCGGCTATTGTCCGAAAGAACTGAGCCACAGCAGCGCCACGGCCTTGCATGGCGCGGGCGCGGTTCACGTCTTTCGGGACATGGCCGACTTGCCCGCGCTGCTCGCCGGATGGCGCGGTGTGCAGGGTTGAGGGCGCGCGCCCTTACTCGACGACGTTACTCGAAGGCGGGATCGATCGGCACGCGATATCCGACCGCGAGACGGTCGGTCTCGTTCGCCATACCGACCGTAGCTGTTGGTAGTGCGCCAACATCGTAGCGTCACGAGTCGGTGTATCTCAACCATCTTGCGCTCGCGAGACCGGCGGATGTGGGCGGCATGCGGCGTTGCGGTGGATGGCATGGTGTGTGCAATGGGAACCAATGAGCGCGGCGCTACCCGGGCTCACTGCCAATCCAACCTTGCCGGAGATCCACCATGAAAGCGCTAGTCCTCAAAGACCTGCCCTGCGTCGACGAACTCGATCGCTCGGCTTCGCAATCCGTCCGCGGCGGCATCGCCTGCCTCACGCGAGAAGCGCCGCCGGCTTGCCCCGGCGGAATGATGCCACCTGTCGTCGTTCGGCGTGGCTGGGAGTGTCCGCCGATCCATTGGGGTTGTGGGCCTGTCCATTTTCCATACGGCAAGCCGCCTTGCCACTCTGAGCCGGTGGTGGTGCCGCTTTAGGCCACGCAAGAAACCGCATGAAGATAGACGGGCCAGCATGGCGGCCCGTCTACTTTCATCGCCCCGCTTTGCACGCACAGATCGACGTTCAATTCTGGCGATGCGCCGTCGGCTATGCGGGCACGGCAGCCGCCCGGCCTGAAAAAGCCTGAGTGCCGCCACGCCGGGATATCGTTACTTCGCTGTCTCGCGCGGACGCAGCACCTGCCCACCCGGACCGTCTTCCACTATCCAGCCCTCGGCTCCTAATCGCTCACGCAGTCGATCAGCCTCATTCCAGTCCCTAGCCGCGCGGGCCTTTTCACGCTCATCGAAGAGAAGCGCGATATCGGCGGGAATATCAGGCACTTCTTCCTTCCAGTCGGCAAGCCGAAGTCCGAGCACGGCGTCGAATCGATCGACCGTCGCACGGCGCGTCGCCGCCGGGAGATCGCTTCTCACCACATCCCACAGAACAGCAAGCGCGCGCGGCAGATTCAGATCCTGATCGACCTCAGCCTTGAAACGTTCGACGCTATTTGCATCGGGCGTGCCTCCTTCCGGCCATTGCACATAAGCTCGACGCAAACGGTCCAACGCGGATTGCGCGGCATCGAGCGCGTCGAGATTGAAGCGCAGCGTGCTCCGGTAATGCGCGCCGAGGCATAAGTAGCGATAGGCGAGCGGATCGATGCCTCGATCGATCAACGTCTGCAAACGCACGAAGTCGCCTCCCGATTTCGACATCTTGCCGGCGTCCAGCGTGAGGAAATGGCCGTGCATCCAGAAGTTCGCGAGGCGGGTTCCATGCCGTGCCTGAGTCTGCGCGATTTCATTGCTGTGATGCACGGCGATGTGATCCTCTCCGCCGCAATGAATATCGAACCATGGGCCCAGGTATTTTGCCGACATCGCCGAGCATTCGATATGCCAGCCGGGAAAGCCCCTGCCCCACGGGCTCTCCCACTCCATTTGCCGCATGGTGTCCGGCGGACTGAATTTCCACAGCGCGAAATCCGTCGCGTGCTGTTTCTCTCCCAGCGCAACACGCTTGCCGGCCTGCAGGCCAGCGACATCGAGACGTGCGAGAAAGCCGTAATCGTCCTGTTTGCTCGTGTCGAAGTAGACGCCGTCGACCGTGCGGTACGTATAGCCTTTGCGTTCGAGTTCGGCAATGAAGTCGATCTGCTCGGCGATGTGATCAGTCGCGCGGCACCACAGGGCAGGTTCGAGCAGGTTCAACGCGCGCCAGTCGTTCATGAAGGCTTCGGTATATCGCTCGGCGATCGCCCACGCCGATTCGCCGGTCCGCCTGCTGCCCTTCTCCATTTTGTCTTCGCCTTCGTCGGCATCGGAAACCAGATGACCGACGTCGGTGATATTGACGACGTGCCGCACGGCGTAGCCGTTCAATGTCAGCACGCGTCGCAGCACGTCTTCGAACACGTAGGTTCGAAGGTTGCCGATATGCGCGTGGTCGTACACGGTCGGGCCGCAGCAATACAGGCCCACATGGTCCGCTTGAATCGGCGTGAAAGCGCGTAAGGCGCGCGACCAGGTGTCGTACAGGACGAGTGGCATGTGAATTCCTGTGGTGTTGAGCGTGTAAGAAACAAAAAAACCACCGGTCTTGTGACGGGTGGCCTCAGGGACGCGGACGTGGTCAGATCGACTCGCTAGACGCACGCTCCCCTTGGCAGGCTGCAACAGCATGCGTGCAAAGAATGCGAACGGGAATGGATAGAAGCGATCATGGAAACGATGCTAACGTGTGTTTCGAGGCCGGTCAATCCTGAATCGCGGCGCGGTGTCCGAATCGTGCGCCTTCGGAATGCATGAAGAAGCCCCGCAAGGTTTTCACCTTGCGGGGCTTCTTCTCGACCTACGGCGTTTTCCGCCTAGCGGGACATCATGTGCATGCTGACGTTATGCATGATCCACAATGACCCGACGATCAGAATCACGGCCGTGAGCACCGTAAAGCCGAACGCCATGACGTTCCAGCGCTGTGCCGACGACGCGTTCATGTGCAGGAAGAAAATCAGATGCACGACGATCTGCACGAACGCGAGGCCTGCGATCGCAAGCAGAGCGTTCTCGCCGGTCAACGTCCCGTTGAGGACGAGACCGAAAGCCGCGGCAGTCAGGATGACGGAGAGAATGAAACCCACCGTATAGCTGCCGAAGCTGCCGTGACTTTCCCCCCCGTGTCCTTCGTCCGGGTGTGCCAGGTGTGAGTGATGGCTATGGTCCATTTAGATCACGCTCGCAAGATAGACAAAGGTGAAGACGCCAATCCACACGACGTCCAGAAAGTGCCAGAACAGGCTCAGGCACGTCAGGCGAATCATGTCGCGTTCGGTCAGATCGCGATGACGCATCACCTGCACGGCGAGCACCACCATCCAGATCAGGCCACACGTCACGTGCAAACCGTGCGTGCCGACCAGCGTAAAGAACGACGACAGGAACGCGCTGCGGCTCGGACCCGCACCCTCTGCGATCAGGTGCGAGAACTCGCGCATTTCCAGCACGAGGAACGCGAGACCCAGCAGGAACGTCACGCCGAGCCAGAAGAGCAGCACGCTCTTCCTGTTCTTGTGCGCGCCCAGCATCGCGAAGCCGTACGTGATACTGCTCAGCAGCAGCATCGAGGTTTCAAGCGCGACGCCTGGGATCTCGAACAGATCCTTGCCGGTCGGGCCACCCGCGAACTGGTGGCCCATCACCGCGAATACGGCAAAGAGCGCGGCAAAGATGATGCAGTCGGTCATCAGGTACAGCCAGAAACCGAATACCGATTGCGACGGCACATGGTCCGGCGCGAGATGCGGCTGAACCGCAATAGTCTTCTGTAGCATCAGTCCACCTCTACCGCAATGTGGGCACCAGCGCCGGCGCGTTTTTCTTCAATCAACGCGACCGTGTCGGCCGGGATGTAATAGCCGTCGTTGTCCTGGAAGCTATAGACGATCACCGTGCCGATCGCGCCGACCAGGCCGACGATCGCAAGCCACCAGATGTGCCACACACCGGCGAAACCGAGCGCCAGCGAAAACAGGCCAACCAGCAGACCCGCTGACGTATTCGACGGCATATGAATGTCGCGATACACCGGCTCTTTTTGCTGCGTTTTACGCGACTTCATATCGGTGAACGCGTCCAGCTTGCGCACCGTCGGGATGAGCGCGAAGTTGTACACCGGCGGCGGCGAGCTCATCGCCCATTCCAGCGTATGACCATCCCACGGATCGCCCGAGACGTCGCGATTTTCCGGCAGATTGCGGTCGCGGATACTGACGTACAACTGCGCCAACTGGCAGGCAATACCGATGGCGATCAGCCCTGCGCCGAACGCAGCGAGGATCAGCCATGGATGCCATGCCGGATTGTCGTAATGGTTCAGACGACGCGTCATGCCCATGAAGCCGAGCACGTACAGCGGCATGAAGGCGACGTAGAAGCCGACCAGCCAGAACCAGAACGCAGCCTTGCCGAGTTTCTCGTTCAGCTTGAAACCGAACGCTTTCGGGAACCAGTAGTTGAAACCGGCCAGATAACCGAACAGCACGCCACCGATGATCACGTTGTGGAAGTGAGCGATCAGGAACAGGCTGTTGTGCAGCACGAAGTCCGCGCCCGGGATCGCCATCATCACGCCGGTCATCCCGCCGATCGTGAACGTGATCATGAAACCGATCGTCCACAGCACGGGCGTGGTGAATTCCAGGCGGCCCTTGTAGATCGTGAACAGCCAGTTGAACACCTTCACGCCGGTCGGAATCGCAATCACCATCGTCGCAATGCCGAAGAACGCGTTGACGTCAGCGCCCGAACCCATCGTGAAGAAGTGGTGCAGCCACACGAGGAACGACAGCACCATGATCGCGCAGGTCGCCCACACCATCGTCTTGTAGCCGAACAGCGGCTTCTTGGCGAAGGTGGCCACGACTTCCGAGAAAATACCGAACGCCGGCAGGATCAGGATGTACACCTCCGGGTGACCCCATGCCCAGATCAGGTTCAGGTACAGCATGGCGTTGCCGCCGCCGTCGTTCGTGAAGAAGTGCATGCCGAGGTAACGGTCCAGACCGAGCAGCGCGAGCGTCACGGTCAGGATCGGGAACGAGGCCATGATCAGCACGTTGGTGCAGAGCGCGGTCCACGTGAACACCGGCATCTTCATCCAGGTCATGCCCGGGGCGCGCATCTTCACGATCGTCGCAAAGAAGTTCACGCCGGTGAGCAAGGTGCCGATACCGGACAACTGCAAACTCCACAGGTAGTAGTCGACCCCGACACCCGGACTGAACTGCAATTCCGATAGCGGCGGATAAGCCAGCCAGCCCGTTTGTGCGAATTCACCGATCACCAGCGACACGTTGATCAGAATCGCACTGACCGCGGTCATCCAGAAGCTCAACGAGTTGATGAAGGGGAACGCGACGTCGCGCGCGCCGATCTGCAGCGGCACGATCAGGTTCATCAGGCCGATCATGAACGCCATCGCCATGAAAAAAATCATGATGACGCCGTGTGCGGTGAACACCTGGTCGTAGTGATGCGGCGGCAGATAGCCAGGGCTCATATAGCCGAGCGCCTGTTGCAGACGCATCATGATCGCGTCCGAGAAGCCGCGCAGCAGCATGATCATCGCCACGATGATGTACATGATGCCGAGCTTTTTATGGTCGACGGAGGTCAGCCATTCCGTCCACAGGTAGCGCCATTTGCCGAGATAGGTGACCGTGCCGAGCACGGCCAACCCGACGAGCGCCATGAAGATGCCTGCGCCCACGATGATTGGCTCGTGGTACGGAATCGCATCGAGCGTAAGTTTTCCGAACATGCGTTACCCCTTACCCTTAGGCGCACAGTTGGCGTCGTTCATGTTGTCGAGGACGTTACCGTTGTTGTATCGGGCAATGATGTTGTGAAAGAGCTTCGGATCGACCGACGAGAAGTAGCGCACCGGCTCCTTCTCCGTAGGCGCCGACATCGCGTGATAGCGGTCCATGTCGAGACGGTCGGACGAGGCGCGTACCTTGGTGACCCACGCGTTGAACTCGTCGGGCGACGTGGCGAGCGCGCGGAACTTCATGTCCGAGAAACCCTTGCCGCTGAAGTTCGCCGCGGTGCCTGCGTAGTTGCCGGCCTCGTCGGCGATCAGATGCAGACGCGTTTGCATACCTGCCATCGCGTAGATCTGGCCGCCGAGTTGCGGAATGAAGAAGGAGTTCATCACCGTGTCGGACGTGATGAGGAAGTTCACCGGCGTGCCGACCGGGAACGCCAGTTGGTTCACCGATGCAATGCCGAGGTCGGGATAGATGAAGAGCCACTTCCAGTCGAGTGCGACGACTTCGACGTTGATCGGCTTGACCTGCGATTCGAGCGGCTTATACGGATCGAGCTCGTGCGTGCTCTTCCACGTCAGCACGGCGAGGAACAGAATGATCAGCGTTGGAATCGTCCAGATGGCGATTTCGATGCCAGTGGAATGCACCCAGCCCGGCTTGTATTCGGCATTCCGGTTCGACGCGCGATAGCGCCATGCGAACAGCAGCGTGAGCGCGATAACCGGAACGACCACGATCAGCATGGCCCAGACCGACGTGGCAATCAGCTCACGTTCCGCCAGACCCACACTCCCCTTCGGATTCAAAATATCGAGGTTGCTGCAACCCGAGAGCAACAACACGAGGCCGGCGGAAAGGAAACCTGTCGACCCTCGCAGCGTCTTTCCTTTCATATCCATTGCCTTTCTTCCACGACTTCAACGAACGTCATTCGACCGCTCTCCCTTAGTAAGCGATCGCATAATAGGGGGTCGTCAAGGGGATATAAACACTCGTTTTCGCAACGATCTATTGCAGCGCAACACCGTGTGACATGTTGCCGCATACCTATGCGCGCGTGAGGGTTCGCAATGCGCTATTGCAAAGTACCGGCGGAATCACCGGATCACAAAAGTCCCTTTAAACAAGCACTAGAACGCAGTGTTACCTGAACGGTTACGCTGCGCCGGATGCTCGAAAAGGACGTGTGTATGGATGCGAAAAAGCGCGTTCGCGCCGGCAGCATCCTGGCGAAGGATGCTGCACTTGCAACACACGCTTGTTTCGATCAGCCCGGCGTGCGTGCCGCGACAGTAGCGGGCGCCGCAGCCTGCAGATGCTCGCCACCGTCAGCCGGAACGGAGTCCGACGGATGCAGGCTGCGTTCCGATTGCGCCAGCAGCGTGCCGACCGACGGGTCGATTGCATCGGTGAAAGGCTTCGGATTGATGCCGATGGCCAGCACCAGCAAAGCCATCGCGCCGAGCAACACGAACTCGCGCTTGCCGAGGTCCTGCAGCTTCGCGACGCGTGCATTGGCAATCGCGCCGAAAATCACGCGCTTGTACATCCACAGCGTATAGGCCGCGCTCAGAACCAACGTGGAGGCCGCGATGGCGCCGATCCAGAAATTGAAGCGGATCGCGCCCATCAACACCATGAACTCGCCGACAAAACCCGAGGTGCCCGGCAGGCCGATATTGGCCATCGAGAACAGCATCACGAACGCGGCGAAGCGCGGCATGGTGTTGGCAACGCCGCCGTATTCAGCGATCGAAGCCGTCTTCGTGCGGTCGAAGAGCATGCCCGTGCACAGCAGCATCGCGCCGGACACCACGCCGTACGACAGCATCTGCACGATCGCACCGGCCTGGCCGATGCGGTTGAAGACAAACAGGCCGAGTGTCACGAGGCCCATGTGCGCGATCGTCGAATACGCAAGTAGGCGGCGCATGTCGGTCTGCACGAGCGCCAGCAGGCTCGAATAGATCACCGCGACCAGCGACAGCGTGATCATCATCGGCGCGAAGAAATGGCTGGCCTGCGGGGCGATCGGCAACGCGAAACGCAGCAGGCCGTAGCCGCCCAGCTTGAGCATGCCGATCATCACGGCGGCGCCGGTCGGGCCGTCGAGGTGGACGTCAGGAAGCCACGTATGCAGCGGCCACATCGGCACCTTCACACCGAACGCCGCAAGGAAGCCGAGGAAGATCAGAACTTGCGGCCACGTGCCGAGGCGCGTTTCGCGCCACAGCGCGAGGTCGAAGCTGTGCGTCTGCGCATACAGATACAGCATCGACATCAGCATCATCAGCGAGCCGAGGAACGAGACGAAGAAGAACTTCACCGCGGCATACGAGCGGTTCGAATTGCCCCACGTCCCGATCAGCAGGTACAACGGAATCAGCGTCGCCTCGAACGAGATGAAGAACAGCATGCCGTCCATCGACGTGAACACGCCCTGCATGAAACCCGACAGCATCAGGAACGCGCCGAAGTATTGCGCGGTGCGCTCGGTGATCGACTCCCACGAGGCGACCACGATGATGATCGTGGTCAGCGCGGTCAACGCGACGAGCCACAGCGAAATCCCATCCACCCCCACATGCCATGCAATATCGAACGTAGGTGACCAGCGGACGTTCTCGACGAACTGCATCGACGTCACGTCGTTGCGGAAATTCGACACGAGCGGAATCACCGGCAGGAAGCCCGCTATCGCGCCGATCAACGCGAGCCATCGCGTGCGGCTACGCGCCGCGTCCGATCCGGCACGCAAAACCACGAGGCCGGCGACAATAGGGATCCAGATGAGTAGGCTAAGAAGCGGAGGCAATGGCATGTGTTCTGTTGAAAACTTGAAATACAAAACGCCGCATCAATGCCTTCGAAAACGAAAGCATTGAAATGGAAATGTAGGTTGGATTTCGCTGAAATTGACGTCGAAGCGGTGCTGCCTGCCTCACGTTTACCCGCAGTCGAATGACCAAGGTGGGAGATTACCAAGATAAGAATACTTTTGCAGCGCAACAACGCTGCAAAGCCCTTGGTAATGCGTTGTTGCCACGCCTGCTCTTGCGAAACGCCAAAAAATGTGCAGACGCACAAAGCAATTTCGTCAGGGTATACACCATGCCTTTTACATGTAGAAGAAGGCAGTTGGCGGGCGATTAGCCACTCTTGCACAACCGCTTCGACGCGACGATCGCACCGAAATAAATCATTCTGGTGCACGACGCCATCAAAGCCGATTTCGAGCCGCAGGCGAAAATTTAGCGTATCCACGAGCAGAAATTTTTTTTGATCCGGCACTCTAAAGAAGTGTCGGCGCGAGCCCGAAAAGACCCTGTCGATCTACCTGCCTTCCCATTGTCAGACAGGTATCGGGCGATGGCGGCGCTCGCCTGCGAGCCTTACAGAACCCGAATATACTTCGGCGGTTCAGGGGCCGGCGCTCGTGCGTAGCACGGTAGTTCTTCGCACGATTGGACGCCGCCCTCACCGGCCAGACTTATTGGATACCGCATGCTGCTTCGTGATGAAGGTGTCGTTCCCGCGCTCGAATGCCGTGGGCTTGGCAAGGCCTACGGCGCCGGCCGCATCGTGCTGGCGCACCTCGATTTCACGCTCGCGCCGGGTGAATTCGTCGCGATCATGGGTGACTCCGGCGTCGGCAAATCGACGCTGCTGAATCTCATTGCAGGGCTCGACAGCGCGGATAGCGGCGACGTGATCATCGACGGCAGCGCAGTCTCGCGTCTGGATGACAACGCGGCAACGCGGTTGCGCCGCCAGAAACTGGGCTTCGTGTTCCAGGCGTTTCACGTACTGCCTCATCTGACACTTGCGCAGAATGTCGCTCTGCCGCTGCTGCTAAACGAGCTGCCCACGGCCGGCGCGCTCGATATGCTCGCGGCCGTCGGCTTGAGCGGCCGTGGCGATGATTTTCCGCGGCAGTTGTCGGGCGGCGAGTTGCAACGCGTCGCCATAGCGCGGGCGCTCGTGCATCGTCCGAAACTGATTCTCGCCGACGAACCCACCGGCAACCTCGATCCCGATACCGCACACGAGGTACTCGGCTTGTTCCGCACGCAAAGCAAGGCAACCGGCGCGGCCACCATCATGGTCACGCATTCGGAGGCAGCCGCGGCAGTGGCAGACCGTATCCTGATTCTGAGCGACGGCGGTTTGCACGCATCGTCCGGACGCACCGCCTTTTCCGGCTCGCCACCCGACGCTCGATCCGCTGCGCGTTCAGCCGATGATGCACGCTGACCCACGGCCGCTGCAGCGTATGCGAGGTCATCGCATGCTCGCGCGTTGGCTGTTGGGCGCAGAGTGGCGCAGTCACCGTGGACGCGCACTGGTTGCGATCGCAACGATCGCGCTCGGCGTCGCGCTTGGCTATGCCGTTCAATTGATCAACAGCGCGGCCTTCAATGAATTCTCGGCGGCGGCGCGTAGTCTGTCGGGCGAGGCCGATCTGCAGGTGCGCGGTGCGCAACCTTTATTCGACGAATCCATCTATCCGCGTTTGTCGACTGAGTCTGGCGTGGCGCTGGCGAGTCCCGTACTCGCGCTCGATGTCACCGTGCCGGATCAGAGCGCCGCACTACCCGTGCTCGGCGTCGACGTCTTCAAGGCAAGCCGCATTGCGCCTGATCTGATTGGGGTGCCGTCAACGGATCGGCCGTTCGATACGCTCGCGGCCGATACGGTGTTTCTCTCGGCGGCGGCGCAACAATGGTTGAACGTGAAGATCGGCGATGACGTGGCACTGCAAAGCGGCACGTCGATCGTGCACTTTCGTGTGGCCGGCGGTCTCGTGAGAACGCGGCCGGGTCAGCGGCTCGCGGTGATGGATATTGCCGCCGCTCAGTGGAAATTCGGCAAGGTGGGCAAGCTGTCGCGCATCGACGTGCAACTTGAACGGGGCGTCGATCGCGAACGCTTCAAGCGTGATCTGCAAGCGCGGCTTGGCGGGCGGTGGGTGATCTCCGAGACGCGCGACGCCGAAAGCCGCACCGATCGTCTGTCGCGCGCTTATCGGATCAATATGAACGTGCTCGCGCTGGTGGCGCTTTTCACCGGCGCGTTTCTCGTGTTTTCGACGCAGGCACTGGGCGTCGTGCGGCGCCGTGCACAGTTCGCGATGTTGCGCGTGCTTGGACTGACGCGCGGCCAGTTGTTGCGCCAGATCCTGATGGAAGGCGCGCTGCTCGGCCTGCTCGGTTCGCTATCCGGACTCGCGCTCGGCTATGCGATGGCGAGCGGTGCGTTGCGCTTTTTCGGCAGCGATCTGGGCGGCGGCTATTTTCCTGGCGTGCAACCGCACGTCGGTGTCGAACCGATCGCGACCGCACTATTTCTGACGCTTGGCATCGCCGTGTCGGTATTAGGCAGTCTTGCCCCTGCATTGGAGGCGGCACGTGCGCGACCGGCAGCAGCGCTCAAAGCCGGCGCCGAGGAAGGCGCACTGGCGCGACTCGCTACGCCGTGGCCCGCGTTGACATGTCTGCTGGTTGCCGCCTTGCTCACGCAGGTGCCGCCGTTGTTCGATGCGCCTGTCGGTGGCTATCTGGCTGTCGCGCTGTTGCTGGTCGGCGGGATTGCGCTGATGCCGCGCGTGACCGCTTTGATCTTTGGCGCCGCAAGCCGTGCTCTCGGCGCGCGGCGGCAGGCCGGCGCGGCGAGCACGTTGGCATTGGCGCGTCTCGCGAATGCGCCGGGCCATGCATCGATCGCGATGGGCGGCGTGCTGTCGAGCTTCGCGCTGATCGTCGCAATGGCGATCATGGTGGCCAGCTTCCGTGTTTCTGTCGAAGACTGGTTGGGCCACCTGCTCTCGGCCGATCTGTACGTTCGCGTGGCGCCGAACGGCGACACCGGTGGCTTGCGCCCCGACGAACAGACTCTGCTGAGCACCGTGCCCGGCATCAAGACTGCGGCGTTTGCCCGCACCTCGCATCTCACGCTCGCCCCTGCACGGCCGGACATCGCCGTACTCGCCCGTGAAATCGACGCTGCCGATCCAGGTGTAAATCTGCAGATGACCGGGGCGGTACTGCCGCCTTCCGCATTCCATGAGGGCGAGACACCTGTTTGGGTATCCGAAGCAATGGTCGATCTGTACGGATATAAGCTCGGTCAACGCGTGCAGTTGCCGCTCGGCGAGCGCGGTCACGTGTTCGTTGTAGCCGGCGTATGGCGTGACTACGTGCGGCAGACAGGCGCGATTCAGATACGGCTTCCGGATTACCGGCGCCTAACCGCCGACACAGGCGCGACGGATGTGGCCGTCACCGTTCAACCGGGAACGAGCGTAGAACGCGTGATGGCCGGCCTGCGTGCGCTGCCCTTCAGTGCATCGCTGAACCTGTCGCAACCGGGCGAAATCCGCGCGCGTACGCTGGTCATTTTCGATCGAAGTTTTGCCGTCACTTATCTTCTCGAGGGGGTCGCGATTGTGATCGGCCTGTTCGGCGTCGCGGCGACGTTTTCCGCGCAGACACTCGCGCGGGCCCGTGAGTTCGGCATGCTGCGGCATGTGGGCGTGACCCGCTCGCAGGTTCTCGCGATCCTTGCGCTCGAAGGTGGGATGCTCACCGCTTGCGGCATCGCGATGGGCTTCGTTCTTGGATTCGCGATCAGTTTGATCCTGGTGTTCGTCGTCAATCCGCAGTCGTTTCATTGGAGCATGTCACTGCACGTTCCATGGACCGTACTCGGCACGGTTGCGTTGGTGATGCTGGCTTCGTCGTGTTCGACGGCGGTGATTGCGGGACGAGGCGCGGTGTCGGTGGATGCGGTGCGGGCGGTGAAGGAGGATTGGTGATGGGCAGGTTGTCGCGTGAGATGGTGCGGGAATCGATGTATGACGCGGCGTATGGAGCGACGTATGGATCGGCGTATCGAGCGATGTATCAAGTGACGTGTCGAGTGACTGCGTGCTCTTATCGAACTGGTCGCGTCCGCCTGGCGCACAGCGTTCCAGGCCGGTCATCGGCTGCGCCGCCGCGCCTGGCAAGTGCACGAAGGCTGAGCGCAGCGATTCATGCGGCGTTGCTTTGCTTGGGTTTGATCGCTACTGCATCCGCGGTCGCTGCGACACCCGAGTTCGCAGCGGTCACGCCGGACCATCCGGTCGTCTTTCCGCAGGACACCGGCGCACACGCGGCTTTTCGCACCGAATGGTGGTACGCAACAGGCTGGCTCACTACACCGGACAATCACCCCCTCGGTTTCCAGATCACATTCTTTCGCTCGGCAACCGGTCACGACGCAGCGGACCCGAGTGCGTTCGCACCGTCGCAATTGATCATTGCCCATGCCGCGTTAAGCGATCCTGCGGCTGGTCATCTGACGCACGATCAGCGCATTGCCCGCCAAGGCTTCGGGCTGGCGTACGCGAAGCCGGACAATACTGACGTCAAACTCGATGCATGGAAAATCGTCCGGGCCGGCGACGGCCACTACGACGTTACAGTGGACGCGAACGGATTCGCGCTGCACCTCGCGCTGACACCGACACAAGCTCCTTTGGTCCAGGGCAAACGCGGCTACTCGCTCAAGGGTCCACGGCCCGAACAGGCGAGCTATTACTACAGCGAGCCGCAATTGCGCGTGACTGGCAGCGTAGTTCGACCGGTCGCGGCAGGCAGCAAATCGACGGGCGAAACGGCCGTTACCGGCGCCGCGTGGCTCGATCACGAATGGTCCAGCACGCTGCTCGATGCCGACGCGGTCGGATGGGATTGGCTCGGCGCCAATCTGACGGACGGTTCAGCCTTGATGGCATTCAAGGTTCGCAGTCGCGATGGACACGCAATATGGGCACATGCCGCACTCAGAAATCGCGACGGTCAGGTGACGACGTTCGGCCGCGATCAGGTCGATTTCACTCCAGTTCGCACATGGCGCTCGCCACGCACGAACACGTCGTATCCCGTGTCGATGACGGTCAAAACCGGCGCGTTTACGTGGCGCCTCGATCCACTGATGGACGACCAGGAACTCGATTCCCGCCAATCGACCGGCGCAGTGTATTGGGAAGGTGCAGTGCGGGTGAGCCGTGACGGCGCGGACGTTGGACGTGCGTATCTGGAGTTGACGGGGTACGCGAACGCGCTGCGGATCGGGAAGGAGTGATACCGGAAGAACCGGAGCGCTTCGAGCAAAGTCTCACGGCGGCGATGTTTTCAGATGGCTGGTTTTTGCGCCGTAAACGCAGAAACCCCACCTTTGCGGGGTGGGGTTTCTGGTCTTGCTGGGGAGCCTGACGATTACCTACTTTCACACGGGAATCCGCACTATCATCGGCGTGGAGTCGTTTCACGGTCCTGTTCGGGATGGGAAGGGGTGGGACCGACTCGCTATGGTCATCAGGCATGACTTG
>NZ_VOSW01000142.1 GCF_009690905.1 Paraburkholderia madseniana | reverse complement strand
CAGCGTCGTGGTCGTGACAGGCGACCCGCCGCCCGACCGTGGACAACCCGCGATTCAACCTTATCGGGAGGTGCCACACCGCATTAGACTCAACTGCAAATCTATCCGTCGAACCGGGTCAACCTCACAACCATGTCCCCGCACGTCTGTCAGCTATGTCTCCGGTCTATACACCGGCTGCAAAGAGAAGTAGGCAAGAGAAAGCAGCTCAAACCACTCCTGCTAAGTGGGCACCGTGGTTTGCCCAGGGTAGTGGTGCATCTGGAATCTGGGTTCGTGCACCGGCATGCGCTTGTGACAAGGGACTCATTCTTCCGGCGGCGCTGCGCGCGCCGAAGCGTACTTCTTAACACCGTCTGGTTCGCCCCCCTTCTCGCTTCGTCCTGCATCGCGTTCGGTCGCGCCGTACCTCGCCTTAACTTGGCTTGCCTCGCGTGTTGTTCGCTCGCTCTTCAATTGAATAGTTCGGATCGCAGACGGTTCGCGGTTCGGTTTTCGCCTCCCCTCCGATTGCTCCATCGGTGTTTCCGATTGGTGCCATCAGAATTCCTCGCTTTGCAAAAAGTATTGTCCGGAAAATCATGCGTCGGCCACTTGCCAAACCATTCCGGAGATCTTATGAAAAAGAAAGTCCTCGCTGTAGCCCTGGTCGGCGTCGTCGCCTCCCCCGCTTTCGCGCAAAGCAGCGTGACGCTGTATGGAGTCATCGATGAAGGGATCGACTATACGAATAACGTCGGACACGGTAGCGTCGTGGAACTCGCCAGCGGTTACGCTCAAGGCAGTCGCTGGGGCTTGAAAGGCTCGGAAGATCTCGGGGGTGGTCTCAAAGCAATCTTTCAACTCGAAAATGGCTTCGATCTGAATTCCGGGCGGCTCAATCAAGGTGGGCGCATGTTTGGGCGGCAAGCCTATGTGGGGCTGAGCAGCGATCGCTTCGGCTCCGTTACGCTTGGCCGTCAATACGATTCGGTCGTCGACTATCTCGCGCAAACTACCGCCAACGGCAATTGGGCAGGCTATCTGTTCGCGCACCCGTACGATAACGACAATACCGATAACTCGTTTCGTGTCGATAACACCATCAAATACGCCAGCCCGGATTTCTCGGGGTTTCAGTTCGGTGGCACGTATAGCTTCAGCAACGATACGAATTTCGCCAACAATCGTCAGTACAGCTTCGGCGCTCAATACGCAAACGGCGGTCTGCTGGTCGCGGCGGCCTATTTGCAGGCGAATAATCCCGGCGTGGGTTCCAACGGCGCAATTACCGCCAACGATGCAAGCTTCATCGCCGGCCGCATGCGCGTGTTCGGCGGCGGGATCAATTACACGTTCGGCTCGGCTACCGTCGGCTTCGCGTATACCAACTCGAACTACAAAGATCCAACCGGTAATGGGTATATCGGTATCCCGCTTGCCGCGAACGGCGTCGTGCTGAATACGCTCAAATACCAGAACTTCGAAGTGAACGGCAAATACCAGATCACACCCGCATTCTTTGTCGGCGCACAGTATGTCTACACGATGGAGACATACGACGCCTCGACCGGCAGCGTGAAACCCAAAATCCACTCCGTCGGACTGATGGCTGACTACAACCTGTCCAAACGCACGGACGTCTATGTTCAAGGCGAGTACCAGAAGGTCGCCGGCAGTTCTACCAACTCGATTCTCGACGACGCATTCATCCCAGGCACGCAGTCCCCCTCGTCGACGCAGAATCAGGTCGTGGCGCGCGTGGCACTTCGCCATAAGTTCTAAAAGTCGCGTTGCCACGCGTCAGCTCGATCACTCAAGACAAACACGGAATGCGTGACTCACCTTGCATTCCGCTGTCAATCCAGTCAACTTGACTCCCGGCAGATGTGAAGGTAACCTTCGTAGGTAACCTTCACATCTGCCGGTATGTCCAGCAACGACACTCAGCCCACACGGCCCCTCTCCGATCCCGACGCGTTGCATGCAACGGCGGAAGATTTGCGCGTACTTGTCGGCAAGTTGCGCCGCCGGTTGCGCGAAGAAGCCCATGTGGGCGATTTCACGCCGTCGCAGGTGCAGGTTCTCAGTCTGCTGGAACGCGAAGGTCCGGCAACGGTCACCACGCTCGCGCGCATCCTCGGTATGCGGCCGCAATCCATGGGCGAGACGCTTTCAGTTCTGAAAGCGGCCGGACTCGTGAGTGGCGCACCCGACCCGAACGACGGGCGGCAAACCGTTCTCTCCCTCACGCCGGCCTTCGGCAAGAAGATCAAGGCAAGCCGCGCGGCACGCGAAGACTGGCTATTCCGTACGATCCAGACCCGCTTCTCCGCCGCCGAACAGAAACAACTCGCGATTGGCGTCGACTTGCTCAAACGCCTCATCGACTCGTAACTCTCAGGAAAACACCATGGCCCTCACGACGCTCGGCGCAAAGACCGCATTGGTCGTCATCGATTTGCAGCAAGGCATCGTCGCGCTGCCCACCGCCCACCCCACCAGCGAAGTCGTCAAGCGCTCCGTTGGGCTGGCCGATGCATTTCGCCGCCACGGTCTGCCGGTGGTGCTCGTCAACGTGGCGGGCGGCGCGCCCGGTCGCGCGGAACAGTCGCGTCCCGCCGGTGACTTCCCCGCCGGCTTTGCGGACCTCGTTCCCGAACTGAATCAGCAGCCGTCGGATCATCTGGTGACCAAACGCACGTGGGGCGCGTTCACGAACACCGACCTCGAAGCGTATCTGCGCAAACAAGGCGTCACGCAGGTGGTATTGGTCGGCGTGGCTACCAGCATCGGCGTCGAGTCCACAGCGCGTTTCGCACAGGAACTCGGCTTCAACGTCACGTTCGCGGTGGACGCGATGACGGACATGAACCTGGACGCTCACACCAACAGCATCACGCGAATCTTCCCGCGCCTCGGCGAAACCGGCTCGACGCAGGACGTCCTCGATCTGCTCGAGACATCGCGCGCATGATCATGTGTCTGAACCGCTGCACAGTGCGAATCGTCCACGCGGGGATGTCCCGGTGAGTGGCACATTCCGTTCACTGCGCACGTTCAACTACCGGGTCTGGGCCAGCGGCGCAATCGTCTCCAACGTCGGGACATGGATGCAACGCACCGCGCAAGACTGGCTCGTGCTCACGGAACTCACGCATCACAATGCAACCTCCGTGGGCATTGTGATGTCGCTGCAGTTCGGGCCGCAAATGCTCCTGCTGCCCCTAACCGGCTATGCGGCCGATCATTTCGATCGCCGCAAGCTGCTGTTCGCCACCCAGGGGGCGATGGGCACGTTGGCGTTATGCCTCGGGCTTCTCACCGTGACCGGCCTCGTGCAGTTATGGCAGGTCTACGTGTTCGCGGGCTTGCTCGGCTGTGTCACCGCGTTCGATTCACCGGCGCGTCAGACCTTTGTCTCCGATCTGGTGAGAGAAGCCGATCTGTCGAACGCGGTCGCGCTGAACTCCACCTCGTTCAACGCGGCGCGCATGATCGGGCCTGCCGTCGCGGGGCTGTTGATCGCCTCGGTAGGCACGGGCTGGGTGTTTCTGATCAACGGGCTCTCCTTCGTCGCCGTGCTCGGTTCGCTGCGCATGCTGCGCATCAGCGAACTGAATCTGAAACCACGTGCGACACGCACGCGCGGCAGCTTCGTGGAAGGCTTCAAGTATGTGTGGACCCGTCCCGATCTGAAAGCCGCGCTGTTGATGATGTTTCTGATCGGTACGTTCGGGCTGAACTTCCCGATCTTCATCTCGACCATGTCGGTCACCGCCTTTCATGCGGGTGCGAGTCAATACGGTGTGCTGAGCTCGACCATGGCAATCGGTTCGGTAACCGGAGCGCTGCTTGCCGCACGCAGAGCGAAACCTCGTATGGCTCTTCTGCTCGGCGCAGCGGCGGTTTTTGGCGTGGGCTGCACGGTCGCCGCGCTAATGCCGAACTACGTATTATTCGGCCTGGCGCTCGTCGTGGTTGGCGTGGCGACGCAGACGTTCAACACGTCGACGAACAGCCTCGTGCAAATCTCCACTGAGCCGGCCATGCGTGGCCGGGTGATCGCGATCCTGCTGGCCATCGCGCTAGGCGGCACGCCACTCGGCGCGCCGGTGGTGGGTTGGGTCGCGGATCGCTTCGGCCCGCGTTGGGCGCTCGGCGTCGGCGCTGCATCGGGCTTCGCCGCGGCGATCGTCGGCTTGATGTATCTGGTCAAGTATCGTCAGTTGCGCGTGTATGTCGAGGCGGGGCGTTTGCGCTACAGCATTGACGACCCGCGCCAGGCGCCGCCTTATGTCAGTCCTGTTACGGCAGTACGGAATGCCGTGTTGAGCGAAGAGGAAGAGGAAGAGGATTCGTCCGCTGGGGTTTAAGGGCCGCTGCGCAAAGCGCAACGAAGCGCCCCGTCATTTCGTCGAGCAACGCGGCCGGCCCGCAGCTATACTCGTGTGCATCATGAAGCCCGCCGCATGGTCATTCAGCCGCAGTTGCCACGCCGATCCGGCGTGTGCGCACGCGCGCCTCGCCACGGCGCGTCTCAATCCCCTGCTGAACGTGATTCTCGCTTTCTGGGCGATCTGGCATTGCCGTCACGCGCGCCCCCCGCTGTTCTCTCTGCATCCGCTCGCCTGAACTGAATCCGACGCCGCCATCCGCGGCTCTTCCGATTTTTTTCGTCGCTTCGCGCGCCTGATGCGGAGGACGAGGCACGCGCCAATGCGCAGAGAGAACCGACATGCAATTCGCCCACGAACAGGAAGCGCTGAGTTTCCTTGAACAGAATCCCGATATCGATCTGATCGAACTCTTTATCGTCGACGCCGCCGGCGTGCCGCGCGGCAAGCTGCTTCATCGTGAAGAACTACTCGCCGTGTATCGCGGCGGACGGCCGCTGCCGAGCGCGATCATGAATCTGACCATCAACGGCGACGACACCGAAGACAGCGGCCTCGTCTGGGACGTGGGCGATATCGACTGCCGCGCCTATCCGCTGCCGGGCAGCCTCGTGCGCCTGCCGTGGCGCAAGATGCCGACCGCCGCCGTGCAGGTTCAGATGCACCCCGAAGAAGGCCTGCCCGCCGGCGTCGCCGATCCACGGCAACTGCTTGCGCGCATCGTCGACGATCTGCAAGCGGAGGGTTTCTTTCCGGTGATGGCGTGCGAACTCGAGTTCTATCTGCTGGATGCAAAACTCGACGCACAGGGTCGTCCGCAACCCGCGCTCGATACCGACGGCCGCCGTCCGCGAACAACCCAGGTGTATGGCCTGCGCGAACTCGAACAGATCGAACCGTTCCTGAAGGATCTCTACGATGCCTGCCGCGAACAGAACATTCCGGTACGCACTGCGATTTCCGAATACGCACCGGGCCAGGTGGAGATCACACTCGAACACGGCCCCGCGCTCGAAGCGATGGATCATGCCGTGCGCTACAAGCGCATCGTCAAAGGGGTCGCGAACGCGCACGGCATGAGCGCATGTTTCATGGCGAAGCCGTTCGCCGACATCGCAGGTTCCGGCATGCACATGCACGTGAGCCTCGCCAATGAAGCCGGCGACAACCTGTTCGCCTCAGAAGACAAAGCCGGCACGCCACTGCTGCGCCAGGCCGTGGGCGGCATGTTGCACGGTCTGCTCGATTCGATGCTGATGTTCTGCCCGAACGCGAACTCGTATCGCCGCTTCCAGGCAAACAGCTACGCGCCGTGCACGCCGACATGGGGCGTCGACAACCGCACAGTCAGCCTGCGCGTGCCGGGCGGTCCGGCGCCGAGCCGGCACGTCGAACATCGCGTGTGCGGCGCCGATGCGAATCCGTATCTCGCTGCCGCGGCTATTCTCGCGGCCTCACACCACGGCATTCGCGAACGCCTTGACCCGGGGGCGCCGATCGAAGGCAACGGTTATGCGCAAGCCACCACACTGCTGCCCACCGACTGGTTGAGCGCCTTAAACGCGCTCGAACAGTCAGACTGGGCGAGGGACGTATTTGGCGCAAAATTCCTTAAGGTGTTCCTGGCGATCAAGCGCGCCGAGTACCGGCAGTTCATGGGCGAAGTCGGTGAACAGGACTGGCGCTGGTATCTGAACCAAGCCTGATTGTTTGTCGCTGCGTGCCGCGTGCACGCTGCTGATTCATTGCAAAAAAGCCGCGCCTGAAAAATCGGGCGCGGCTTTTGAACTACGGCAATACTGTTCTATTGCTTACTTCGCCACCGGCATCGTGAACTCGGCACCCTTCGCGATGCTATCCGGCCAGCGCTGCATGATGCTCTTGTAGCGCGTATAAAAACGCACGCCTTCTTCGCCATATGCATGGTGATCGCCGAACAGCGAACGCTTCCAGCCGCCGAACGAGTGCCATGCCATCGGCACCGGAATCGGCACATTTATGCCGACCATGCCCACCTGAATCTGCCGGCCAAACGCGCGCGCCACACCACCATCCGACGTAAAGAGCGACACGCCGTTGCCAAACTCGTGCGCATTGATTAACTCGACCGCGCTCGCGAAATCGGGCACGCGCACCACCGCCAGCACCGGGCCGAAGATCTCTTCCTTGTAGATCTTCATCTCCGTACCGACCTGGTCGAACAGCGTCCCGCCGATGAAGAAACCGTCTGCGTTCGTGACCGGATGCGCGCGGCCATCGACGATCAGCTTCGCGCCTTCCGCCACACCCGAGTCGATATAGCCGGCCACCTTGGCCTTATGTTCGGCTGTAACCAACGGGCCCATTTCAGCGTCGAGGTTCTCGCCGTTCTTGATCACCAGCGACTTCACGCGCGGCACCAGGCGCTCGATCAGTTCATCGGCGACATTGCCCACCGCCACCGCGACCGAGATCGCCATGCAGCGCTCGCCTGCCGAACCGTACGCGGCGCCGATCAAGGCGTCCACCGCCTGGTCCAGATCGGCGTCCGGCATCACCACCAGATGATTCTTCGCGCCGCCGAGCGCCTGCACGCGCTTGCCGCGCTTCGATGCTTCCGTATAGATATATTCGGCGATCGGCGTGGACCCGACAAACGACAGCGCCGCGACGTCCGGGTGTTCGATCAGCGCATCCACGGCCACCTTGTCGCCGTTCACGACGTTGAACACGCCATCAGGCAAACCGGCTTCCTTCAGCAGTTCGGCAATGCGCAACGACGCCGACGGGTCACGCTCCGACGGCTTCAGCACGAACGTGTTGCCGCAGGCAAGCGCAACCGGGAACATCCACATCGGCACCATCACCGGGAAATTGAACGGTGTGATCCCCGCCACTACGCCCAGTGCCTGACGCAGATTCCAGTTGTCGATGCCGCCGCCGATCTGGTCGGTGAAATCGGTCTTCAGCAGATTCGGAATGCCGCAAGCAAACTCGACCACTTCGATGCCGCGCACCACCTCGCCTTGCGCGTCCGTGAACACCTTGCCGTGTTCGCGGGTGATCAGCATCGCCAGTTCGTCGTGGTGTTTGTTCAGCAGTTCCTTGAACTTGAACAGAATGCGGGCACGCTTGATCGGCGCGGTTTCGCTCCAGGCGGGAAAGGCAGCCTTGGCGGCCTTGACCGCCGCGTCCACTTCCTCGACCGATGCCAACGCGACCGAGCCGGTCACCTGGCCGGTGGCGGGATTGAACACGTCCTTGAAGCGGCCGCTGGTCGACGCAGCCGGTGCACCGCTGATGTAATGCCCCAACTGCTGCACCGACAACTTCGCTTGTTCGTTCACTGCATTCATTTCGTTCCTCGTGTACGGGATAGGCCGCAGGGGTTGACCCGCCAACTGTATCGACGGCGCCGGTCATATTCCCGATACAGCACAATAAAACCGCGCCTCACTGTATTGTTTTTCACGAGGCAACTGTATTGGCCGGTGGGGCCGGCGCAACGTCAGGCAAAGACGCCCAACTCAGCGCCATTGCTCGGTCAATTCATTGGCCAGCACCATCTTCTCGCGGATGAGCTCGATAAAGTCTGCGTCCGCGCCGTTCTGCGCCTTGAGGAATTTCAGCGCCGCGGAATGAACGGCTCGCATCGACCGGCCGTCGATCCCGGCCATGCGCGCCGCGCTGCGACGCGTTTCCTCAACCAGATCGCGCGCGCTGCTGAAGTCGGGTGACAGGCCGGTCTGCGCCTCGAACCCGGCGCGCAATCCGGCCGCATAGTCACGCGACTGCCCCAGCCGGTCGACGTCGATCATCAGATCAACGCCGTCGGCCATACGCAACGCACAGAGAATCCATAGCGCAACGAAGGCTCGATACGCGTTATTGCCTTCCGCCGTGCGCGCGTATTGCTCGCACGCCATGGCGTAAGCGTCATCCGAAGTGGGCACGGCAGGCGGCAAGCTCACGCCGCAGATTTCGATGGCCTGCCGGACCAAGGGCTCCGTCTGGTTCAGGCCCAGCACGCGAAACGGTGCGGCCAAGAAAAACGGATTGCTCCATTGCTGATTAAGCAGCCACCCCGAGGCGAACTGCGATGCGGGATTTCGCAACACGGCTGCATGCATGACCTGCGGGAAGGCTTGCTTGAGCCACGGCAGCCGGCCCGACGAACGGCAAAACTTGAAGACGGGCACGCTGCCGTGCTCGGCGGTGCGTTCGCACAGGTTGGCCAGATAGGCCTGCAAGGCGGGGAATTCCGCATCGGGTGCAGGTGCAAAGCGATCGGTGCCGAAGCGCTTCCTGTATCCGGCTACGCCACGCGCGCCCTCCTGAAGGAACGGCCGGTATTCTTCGAAATATGGCGCGGCGAGCGGCGGGTGTCCAGAGGTCAACGTAGGACGGGACGCGGAAACGTCGGCGAGGCTCAGATCGGCGAGTACGTTGCTGAACGGCTCATAGAATCCAGTCACGGAATCAAGTGCGCGCAGACGCGACCAGACCCACGTTCCTGCGCTGCGCCAGCCCGTGTGCAGAAATACCCCCTGTTTCAGGGCACTTTGTTGCGCGGCGACGCCAGGACTCGGTCCTTGTGACAACGGCATGGGACTTCTCTTCAAATGGAAGTAACAACGATTCGACGGACGGCAGGTGCTGCCTGCCCCATCTCGCTCAATCGCCCACTTTAGCGAGTGAAGCTGTCGACTTCGTTACGGAGGTATCAGTCTACCTTGCAAGAACGTCTTGTGACGCACTGGAACAGCGCATCCAAACGCTTTAAGCTGCCAGACTCCGAACTCAAAAGTTGCCGCTATGAACGACTCGGCCGATATCCGGTTTCTGCTGGCCATCCGCGAAAGTGGCAGCCTGATCGCCGCGGCGCGAAGACTGGGGCTGTCGCCCTCGGCGGTGACCCAGCGCCTGCAGCAGCTCGAAAAGAAACTGGACACGCAGTTGGTGAACCGCACGGCGCGCCGTTTGCAGTTCACGGAAGAGGGCGTGCTCCTATGCGAACGCGGCGCCGAACTGGTCCAGCAGTTCGACTCGCTGTTCGAAGACCTGCAGACACGCCGGGGCGGTCTGGTCGGCACGCTGAAAATCAATGCGCCGCTGGGATTCGGCCGCCGCCACCTGGCGCCCGCCATCGCCGACTTCCAGCAGCAAAACCCGGATATCGACGTGGCGCTCACACTGTCCGACCAGCCATTGACCGAAACGATGGACCGCTTCGACATCGTCGTGCATATCGGCGATTTGCCGGTATCGAATCTGGTCGGTTATGCGATCGCACCGAATGCGCGCTTCGTGTGCGCCGCACCTGCGCTGCTCAAACGTATTGGTCAGCCGGAGTCACCGGAAGCGTTGAGCAAGCTGCCGTGCATCGTGCTGCGCGAGAACAACGAGGACGTCTCGCTGTGGCAGTTCAGCAAGGGCCGCACGCGCCGCAGCGTGCGCGTTTCTCCGCATTTGAGTTGCAACGACGGCGACGTGATCCGCCAGTGGGCTTGCGAAGGCCGCGGCGTGATCCTGCGCTCCGAATGGGACGTGGCCGAGGACATCGCGAGGGGAAGACTCGTACGGTTGCTGCAAGGCTGGAAGGCACCAGACGCCGACGTGATCGCGCTCACGCATCAGCGAACGGGAATGCCCGCTCGTACGCGGCATTTCATGCAGTACCTGCAAGGTAGATTCAGGCCGCAGCCGCCGTGGAGAAGATAACGCGCGAAACGTGGCGAATCACGCCGCTAATGACAGATTCATTCAAACTGAATTTTAGAGTTACCTTGGCTGAACTCCACGCGAGCAATGAAACTTTATAATCGGCTCACCGTTCCTCGCCGGTTAAATCATGACCTCCGTATCGACTCCGACCGCCTACCCCAAGGCCGTCCTCTTCGACCTCCTGACCGCCCTGCTCGATTCGTGGACGTCATGGAATCACGCCGCGGGCTCCGAACAGCTAGGCCGTGCGTGGCGCGCCGCCTATTTGCGCCTGACCTACGGCTGCGGCCGCTACGTTGCGTACGAACAATTGGTGCGCGAGGCGGCGGCTGAAGTTGGATTGCCTGAATCCGCCGCGCTCGCGCTCGAAACCGACTGGCTGAAACTTGCCCCCTGGAGTGGCGCTCTCGACGCCTTGCAGGCGCTCAGCCCGCATTGCAAACTGGCGATCGTCACCAACTGCTCGATCCGCCTCGGCACGCAGGCTGCCGGGCTTTTCCCGATCCACTGGGACGCTATCGTCACCGCTGAAGAAGCCGGCATGTACAAGCCGGACCCGTTGCCTTACCGGCTCGCGCTCGGCAAACTTGGCGTGGGTGCCCATGAGGCCGCGTTCGTGGCCGGTTCCAGCTACGACATGTTCGGCACAGCCGCGGTCGGGTTGAGGACATACTGGCACAACCGCGTAGGTCTGCCGCTGGTGGCGGCAGCACAGCCGCCCGACATCGAAGCGCCCACGCTCGACTCGCTGATCCCATGGCTCAGCCGGTTCGGCCAGACCGAAAGCCACTCCATTCCCCGGTGAAACCATGAAACTCGAGCACATCGACACCCCTGCCGCGCTGATCGACATCCCCCGGATGCAGAAGAACATCGCGAGAATGCAGGGACATATGAACACACTGGGGGTCGCATTCCGTCCGCACGTCAAGACCACCAAATGCGTCGACGTGGTCCGTGCGCAAATCGCCGCCGGTGCGCGCGGCATCACGGTCTCGACCCTCAAAGAGGCGGAGGCCTTCTTCGCGGCCGGCGTCAGCGATATTCTCTACGCGGTCAGCATCGCGCCTTCAAAACTGCCGCGAGCGTTGGCGCTGCGCCGCCAGGGTTGCGATCTGAAACTGGTGGTCGACAATCCGACCGCCGCCTCGGCCATCGCCGCGTTCGCGGACCAGCACGGCGAATCCTTTGAGGTGTGGATCGAGGTGGACACGGATGGCCACCGCTCGGGGATTACGCCGGAACAGGACACGCTGCTCGAAGTCGGCCGGATTCTGCATGAGAACGGCGTCAAGGTGGGCGGCGTGATGACCCACGCGGGTTCCAGCTACGAGCTTCATACGCCTGCGGCGCTCGCCGCGCTGGCGGAGCAGGAACGCGCCGGCTGCGTGCGCGCGGCGCAACGGCTGCGCGACGCAGGCATTCCGTGCCCAGCCGTCAGCGTCGGGTCGACGCCCACGGCGCTGGCCGCCGGGCAACTGGATGGCGTAACCGAAGTGCGAGCCGGGGTCTACGTTTTCTTCGATCTGGTGATGCACAACGTAGGCGTGTGCGCGCTTGAAGATATCGCGCTCAGCGTGCTCGCCACCGTAATCGGGCATCAGGAGGATAAAGGCTGGGCGATTCTCGACGCCGGCTGGATGGCGATGAGCCGGGATCGTGGCACCTCGAAGCAGTCGCACGATTTTGGCTACGGCCAGCCATGTCTGCTGAACGGAACACCGCTTGGCGGTTATGTGGTGAGCGGCGCCAATCAGGAGCATGGGATTCTGTCGTCATCGGAAGAAGGCGCGCATGCCGACGACATCGCGCAGCGCTTTCCGATCGGGATGAAGCTGCGCATCCTGCCGAATCATGCATGCGCGACCGGCGCACAGTTCCCCGAGTATCACGCGGTTTCGGCGAATGGCGACAGCGTCGAGTGGCGGCGCTTTCAAGGGTGGTGAGGAGCGGGTCAAACCGCGGCACGGTGCCACCGTGCGCGACTATCTGCGCTGCGCTTACAAAAAGCTCGGCATGCACGACAAAAGCCAGATTCCATGGCCTCGCGGGTTGAGAGAGAACGCTGCCACAAACCCCTCGGCGCCCAACCAGGGCGATTGAGCCTCCGCTTCACTCATCCTCTTCTTCGAGGCCGGCAAGCAGATCGTCGACCGCGCGATACACGCGCTCGACGATTTCCGGCCCGACCTTGCGCTCCAGCTCGCGATAGTGCGCCTCGAGATCCTTCGAGATCACGCGCACCAGGTCCACGCTCGTCTCGGTGAGCGACACCAGCACGCGGCGCTGGTCTTCCGCGAAACGCTCCTTGGTCACCAGTTCCATGCTCTCCATGCGCGCGAGCACACCCGCCATGCTCGGGCTCGAAATCGTGCAGATATCGGAGATGTGACGCGGCTCCATCGGCCCGTGCTCATTGAGCGCGCGAATCACGCGCCATTGCTGCTCGGTCAGTCCGTGCGCGGTAATCAATGGCCGGAAACGCTCCATCATTTTTTCTCTGGCGCGCAGCAACAACATCGGCAGGTTGCGGTGCAAAACTCGGGTAGAAGCGGATGCGGACATGGCGGATAAGTTAAAAGCAACTGTCGAAGCTTAAGGGAAAACCCGCGATCGGCCGACAGGCTATTGACCGTGGATGATATCAAGCGCAATACTACTAACATGTTAGTGTTTTTGCCGAGAGACAGCTAATTTATGTTTGCACTTGCCGATCACCTGCTGCATCCGGAAGGCGACGCGCTGCCTCGCGACGTGGATGCGCACACCGTTGCCGCGCTGCTCGCACGCGGCATTGCCTGCCGTGCGCCGGTTTCCGGCGCAGTTTATGGAACCTTGCTGAACGACCGGGCCGCTTTGGAGGCCTTGGGCGAGGCGGCGCATGCCGCGCCCTACAAGGCCCCGCCCAAGGCGCCGATTCTCTATCTGAAGCCGCGCAATACACTCGCCGGTCATCGCGCACGAGTCGTCGTGCCTGACGATGCATTGGGCGTGGAAGTTGGCGCTTCGCTGGGTATCGTGATCGGTCGCACTACAACACGCGTTAGCGCGGATCAAGCGTTCGACTACATCGCCGGCTACACACTGGTCGCCGATCTGAGCGTGCCGCATAGGAGCGTGTACCGGCCTTCGGTACGGTTCCGGGCGCGCGACGGTTTTTGCGTGATCGGACCGGCGGTGGTTGCAGCGCGTCATATTGCTGCGCCGGACAATCTGGCGATCACGGTTTCGCTTCCAGAACGCGAGGTCTTCACTGCGAATACTGCGTCGTCGGTACGCAACGTGGCGCAATTGCTTGCGGACGTAACCGATTTCATGACACTGAGTGCCGGCGATGTCATTACGCTCGGCGTGCCTCATGGTTCGCCAGTTGCCCATTTCGGCGACACGGCCACGCTATCGATTGGCGGATTGCCGCCGCTCGAGGTGTCGTTTGTCGGTGCAGCAGAACAAGATGGAGAACAGCAATGATGCGCGGCCGTGTTGCGTATGCAGGAGCGATTCACGAAGCCTATCCGGACGCCAACGGCGTGCGCCTCGCCGACGGCCGCGTGCGTCGTGAGGATGAAGTGGTGTGGCTCGCGCCGATCGAGGTCGGCACGATCTTCGCGCTTGGCTTGAACTACGCGGAGCACGCGAAGGAATTGCAGTTCAACAAGCAGGAAGAGCCGCTGGTCTTTCTCAAGGGTCCGGGCGCGGTCATCGGTCACCGCGGCTTCACGCGCCGCCCCGGCGACGTCACCTTCATGCACTACGAGTGCGAGCTGGCGGTGGTCATCGGCCAAACCGCGCAGAACGTCAAGCGCGACGACGCCATGCAGCATGTGGCCGGCTACATGATCGCCAACGACTACGCGATCCGCGACTACCTGGAAAACTACTACCGCCCCAACCTGCGCGTGAAGAATCGCGACGGCGGCACGGTGCTCGGCCCCTGGTTCGTCGATGCCGCCGATGTTGAAGACGTCACGCAACTCGAATTGCGCACCTTCGTGAACGGCACGCGGCAGCAACACGGCAACACGCGCGATCTCGTCACCGGTATCCCGGCGTTGATCGAATACCTGAGCAGCTTCATGACCCTCGCACCCGGCAACGTGATTCTGACCGGCACGCCGGAAGGCATCGTCAACGTCAATGCGGGCGACGAAGTGGTCTGCGAAATCGACGGCCTTGGCCGTCTCGTCAATACGATTGCATCCGACGCGGACTTTGGCCGCGCCTGATCGACTGCTTTGCATGGGATCGGAGTAAGACTAAAGCGCTAACCCCGATCGACAGCTAAAGAGAAAGGACAAGACAATGCGAATCGAACATCTGATCAACGGCAAATCGAGCGCCGCAAAAGACTACTTCGAGACCGTCAATCCGGCAACGCAAGAGGTGCTCGCGCAAGTGGCGCGCGGCGGAGCGGAAGAAGTCGACGCCGCCGTGCGTGCGGCCAAAGAGGCGTTTCCGGCATGGGCCGGCAAGCCCGCAGCGGAACGCGCAAAAATCATCCGCAAGCTCGGCGAGTTGATCGCGAAGAACGTGCCGGACATCTCCGAGACCGAGACGAAGGACACCGGTCAAACGATCTCGCAGACGCGCAAGCAGCTCGTGCCGCGCGCCGCCGACAACTTCAGCTATTTCGCGGAGATGTGCACACGCGTCGACGGCCACACGTATCCCACCGATACGCATCTGAACTACACGCTGTTCCATCCGGTCGGCGTCTGCGCACTGATTTCGCCGTGGAACGTACCGTTCATGACGGCAACGTGGAAAGTCGCACCCTGCCTCGCGTTCGGCAATACCGCCGTGTTGAAGATGAGCGAACTGTCGCCGCTGACCGCCTCGATGCTCGGCAATCTCGCGCTCGAAGCCGGAATTCCCGCCGGCGTGCTGAACGTCGTGCACGGCTTTGGCAAGGACACCGGCGAACCGCTGGTGGCGCACCCGGATGTGCACGCAGTGTCGTTCACCGGATCGACGGCAACCGGCAACCGCATCGTGCAAACGGCCGGCCTGAAGAAGTTTTCGATGGAACTGGGCGGCAAGTCACCCTTCGTGATTTTCGACGACGCCGATTTCGAACGCGCGCTCGATGCCGCCGTGTTCATGATCTTCTCGAACAACGGCGAACGCTGCACGGCGGGTTCGCGCATTCTGGTGCAGCGCTCGATTTATGCTCGCTTTGCCGAGCGTTTCATCGAACGCGCAAAACGTTTGACGGTGGGCGATCCGCTGGCCGACAGCACGATCGTCGGCCCGATGATCAGCCAAGGGCATCTGGCCAAGGTGCGCAGCTACATCGAACTGGGTCCGAAGGAAGGCGCCACGCTCGCGTGCGGCGGACTCGATGCGCCCGACTTGCCCGAATCCATGCGCAAAGGCAACTTCGTGCAGCCGACGGTATTCGTCGACGTCGACAACCGCATGCGAATCGCGCAGGAAGAAATTTTCGGCCCGGTCGCCTGCCTGATTCCGTTCGACGACGAAGCCGACGCAATCAAACTCGCCAACGACATCTCCTACGGCCTGTCGAGCTACATCTGGACCGAGAGCACCGGCCGCGCGCTCCGCGTCGCCGCGGCTGTGGAAGCAGGCATGTGCTTCGTCAACAGCCAGAACGTGCGCGATCTGCGCCAGCCGTTCGGCGGCACCAAGGCATCGGGCGTCGGCCGCGAAGGCGGTACGTGGAGCTATGAAGTGTTCCTCGAACCGAAAAACGTGTGCGTATCGCTCGGCTCCCATCACATTCCGCGCTGGGGCGTCTGAAACGCGGGTCATTTGCGCGCGAGGGCATCACGCCTCGCGCCACACAGAACAGGAGACCGCGATGGGCAAACTCGCGTTGGCAGCAAAAGTCACTCACGTCCCGTCGTTATATCTATCCGAACTCGACGGCCCGCATAAGGGCTGCCGCCAGCCGGCAATCGACGGCCACCATGAAATCGGCCGGCGTTGCCGTGAATTGGGTGTGGATACGATCGTCGTCTTCGACGTGCATTGGCTGGTGAACAGCGAATACCACATCAATTGCGCGCCGAAGTTCGAAGGCGTCTATACGAGCAACGAACTGCCGCATTTCATCAAGAACATGCCGTACGCGTATCCCGGCAATGTCGGTCTCGGCGATCTGATCGCGGAAGTCGCCAACGAAATGGGCGTGAAGAGCCGCGCCCACAGCGAGACCACGCTCGAACTCGAGTACGGCACGCTGGTGCCGATGCGCTATATGAACAGCGACCAGCACTTCAAGACCGTATCGGTAGCTGGCTGGTGCATGTGGCACGACCTCGAAACGAGCGCGCGCTTCGGCCTCGCCGTACGCAAGGCCATCGAGGGCCGTTACGACGGCACCGTGGCGATTCTGGCGAGCGGATCGCTGAGCCACCACTTCGCCACCAACGGCACAGCCGAGCAGTTCATGCACAAGGTGTGGAGCCCATTTCTCGAACAGATGGACCGCCGGGTGGTCGAGTTGTGGGAGGCTGGCGACTGGAAAACTTTCTGCGAGATGTTGCCACTCTATAACGAGAAGTGCTGGGGCGAAGGCGGCATGCACGACACCGCGATGCTGCTCGGTGCACTGGGTTGGGATCGTTACGACGGCAAGGTTGAAGTCGTCACCCCGTATTTCGGGAGTTCGGGCACTGGCCAGATCAATGCGATCTTCCCCGTGACGCCCCTGCCCGCTTGAGTCCTGAGAAAGGAGCTTACCGTGCCCCATTTGACACTCGAATACAGCGCCAATCTTGCTGATGAAGCAAGCATCGGACAGCTTTGCACCTCACTCGCGGCTTGCCTTGACGCGCAGCGCGACAACGAGCAACGCGTTTTTCCGCTCGGCGGCATCCGCGTGCGCGCCTTGCGCTGCGACCAGTACTGCATCGCCGACGGCCGACCCGACGCCGCCTTCCTGCATGCGAACCTGAAGATCGCCGCGGGCCGCTCGGACGCCACCAAAAAAGCGACCGGCGACGCACTGTTTGAAGCGATCAAACAGCACTTCGCCGCAGAGTTTGAAAAACAGGGACTGGCGTTGTCGCTGGAGATCAATGAATTCAGCGAATCCGGCACGTGGAAACACAACAATTTGCACGCGCGGCTTAAGGCCTGAGACCCGGCCTGGAGCCTGGAGCCTAGGCCCGAGACCTGGGCTTGAGGCTTGAGGCTTGAGACCCGGGCTTGACGCTTCGGCCGAACATTCCGACCCGCTAGCTGGGCCTGGCAGCCGCTCATAGAGAATCTATCATGCTAGACGAACAGACAATCCGCGAGCTTGCGGCGCAACTCGACAACGCCGAGAAAACGCGCACCCAACTGCGCCACTTCTCGGCGAAGTATCCCGACATGACCGTACAGGACGGTTACGCGATCCAACGCGAGTGGGTAAAGCTCAAACTGGCCGAAGGCCATGTAATCAAGGGGCGCAAAATCGGCCTGACGTCACGCGCGATGCAGCGTTCGTCACAGATTGACGAACCCGACTACGCGCCGTTGCTCGACAGCATGTTCATCGAAGGCGGCCAGGACATCCGCGCCGACCGCTTCATTGCACCGCGCGTGGAAGTCGAACTGGCCTTCGTATTGAGCAAGCCCTTGAAGGGCCCTGGCGTCACACTCTTCGATGTTCTGGACGCCACGGCCTACGTGACCCCGGCCGTGGAGATTATCGACGCCCGCATCGAACAATTCGACCGCGAGACGAAGGCGCCGCGCAAGGTCTACGACACCATCTCCGACTTCGCGGCGAATGCCGGCATCGTACTGGGCGGCCGACCGGTGCGTCCGCTGGACGTCGACCTCCGCTGGGTTGGCGCATTGCTCTATAAGAACGGCGCCGTGGAAGAAAGCGGCCTCGCGGCCGCGGTACTGAACCACCCCGCGACGGGCGTCGCATGGCTCGCCAACAAGATCGCTCCATACGACGAAATCCTGAACGCGAACGACGTAATTCTGAGCGGCTCCTTCACGAGCCCGATCCCGGCAAGAGCGGGCGACACCTTCCACGTCGACTATGGCCGGCTGGGCGGCATTGGTTTGAATTTCATTTGAGTGTGCCGACATGTCTCTACCGCAAAACACATTCAAGCGTGCGCTAGCAGAGGGCAAGCCGCAATTCGGCTTATGGGCGGCGCTTGCCGATGCGTACGTGACTGAGTTGCTGGCCACGGCCGGCTTCGATTGGTTGTTGATTGACAACGAGCACGCACCGAACGATATCCGCAGCACGCTGGCGCAATTGCAGGCGGTAGCTGCCTACGCATCGCATCCGGTGGTACGTCCCGTACGAAGCGACAGCGCATTGATCAAGCAATTGCTCGACATAGGCGCCCAAACCTTACTGCTCCCGATGATCGACACGGCGGAGCAAGCTGCGGACGCAGTCGCGGCAACGCGCTACCCACCGCATGGCATTCGCGGCGTGGGGAGCGCATTGGCGCGGGCATCGCGCTGGAACCGGATACCGGACTACCTGACCACAGCGTCGCAGGAGTTGTGCGTACTGGTCCAGGTAGAAACCGTGCAAGGCATGGATAATCTTTCGGCTATTGCGGCGGTGGAAGGCATTGACGGCGTATTTTTCGGACCCGCGGACCTGAGCGCGTCGATGGGCTTGCTGGGTAAGCCAGGCGACGCGAGCGTACGTGAGGCGATATGCAATGGCATCAGGAAGGTGCGGGACGTCGGCAAGGCGGCGGGCGTGCTAGCGCCGGACGCGGGGATTACCGCCGAATATCTGGCGGCAGGCGCGACGTTTGTGGCGGTGGGAACAGACACGGGTCTATTGAGCCGGGCAGCAGCAGATCTGGCGGCCTCATATAAAAGGACAGCACCAACGGCAACACCGACGAAGGGCGGCTATTAACAAAACCGCGGCGATGGGTTTCAGAAAACAAAACAGCAGCGACCGGTTTTAGAAGTACTCTTCGGCGCGCGCAGCGCCGCCGGAAGAATGACACCCTTGTCACAAGCGCATGCCGGTGCACGAACCCAGATTCCAGATGCACCACTACCCGCAGCAGACCACGGCGCCCACTTAGCAGGAGTGGTTTGAGCCGCTTTCTTTGCTTATCTTTCTTTGCGGCGGCAAAGAAAGTAAGTGCCGCCCCGCACAGCAATGCTCTCAACTTAAGCCCCATTCCATCAAGCGACCTTGTACGCGAGATGGAGATGGGGTTTGGCTTTTCTGGGCGGTCGTGGGTAAGAGCGCGAGGGCTGAATACGACATCGGGCTCCGTGGA
>NZ_VOSW01000141.1 GCF_009690905.1 Paraburkholderia madseniana | reverse complement strand
CCCCATCCCCGGCGTGCTGGCGCTCGACCCGCACTCGCCTGAACAGATCGACGGCGCGCTGCTCGTCCATGACATGGTGATTTATTGCATTTGCCCGGACAGCGCGACCGCCGTCGAGATCAAGCAACGGATGCGCCTGAACGGCTACACGCGGATCCGCGCACTGAGGGGCGGCCTCGACGCCTGGCAAAGGCGCGGGTTTCCCGTCGAACCTATCCCGCTGACGGACGAATCGACCACCCGCAAACGCAAGCCGGAGCCCTACGGTGAAGTTCGCGACGCGGTAACGCTGCGCGGGTTTGCCCCACGACGCGACTAAACCACCTGGGCAAACCGCATCACAGTTTGCGCAACAGTCCTGCCGCCGCGCGCATCCGGCGTTTGCGCTCCTTCTTCAGCCAGTCAAGCGTTGCATCGGTGTCGCCGGATCCGGCTAGCAAGCTCATATTGTCGCGCAGCAGCATCTCGCTCGCGACAATATCGTTCAGCGTGCCGAAACGCTTCTGAATCTGCTTCAACCGCTTCAGGACACGTTTGTGGCTGCCGCTCAGAATGGGCTCGAAAAACTCGAGCAGATAGCGCACTTTCTTTCCCGCCTTCCTGACGTCGTGAAATGCGGCGTAGTTGGAGCGCTTCGCTTGAGACGCACGCTTTATACGTTTGTTAAGCGAACGTTCGGAAGCGGTCACGCGCTTGTCGGCGAATTTTTGCAGCGGCACGCGCTCACGGGCGGTGTTCAATTCCTTATTGGCGCTGGTCAAGGCGTCTTGCAGCAAATGTTTGACGTCCGCGTTCGAAAGCGTTTCACGGCTCGTCGCCAACGCGCCGCTGCGCGCCGCCTGGAGCGTCGGCGTTATCTCGCGCGCAACGCGCTCGTCCTGCGCAATCAGTTCGATCAGAATGTCCCAATCCCGCGTCTTGCCGGCTGCCGTCGCCAGATACTTATACAGCGCCCGTTGGCGCGTATTCTCGCCTTTGTCCAGCAAGGGTTCGAACGCCCACCACAACGAACGCAATCGCCGCAGCGACACACGCAGTTTGTGCAGCGCTTCCGGCGACGCGTCTTCGCGCACCGCATTGGCTAGTTCGATCGCGTCATCGACGAGGGGCGCCGCGTACGACGCAAAGGCTGCCTCCGCTGAGGGTTCCGCGCCGGCCGGCTTGCTGTCCGCAGCCTGTTTGTCGATTTTCCGGCTCGCCCGCTTCATCGGATGTCCTTCAGAAGGTCCTTTTATGTCAGCCTAGCAAAAAAAGGTCCTGGTGGATATCCGCCGACGCGTCGCCTAAACTGCACCAGGATGGCCGCAAGACAATGCGCGTTGCATGGACTGCAATCCGTCGCATTGTGGCGACGACCTGGGTCGCGCGAGTCCACGCAAGTCTGTATGCGACCTTGGCGGCAGTTGAACCGGGAAATCCGCTCCGCTGCAGAGGCGCAGTTCGCGCATAGTTCTTTTCGGACCGCTTATCGTTCTACCCCGCCGCGCAAGCGGCAGCCTTTCCTGTAGCGTCAATCTGTACCTACCTTCCCGCGAACGCCCGTCCCGCATAGCTGTCACGCCACTGTCATCGTTACGACACACAGGCACCGCAGGATCGTCAGTTCCGCGACAATCTTTTGGGGCTCACGCCATGCCGGAACTTTCGTACCCGCAACCGGGCGCTGCAAGTGGAAAGGGGCGCAATATCGGCCTGATCATCTTCCTCGCTGTGATTGCGATCGGCGCTGCTTATTGCGCCATGCATCTGGCGGACGATTTGCAATCCGTTCGCGAAGCCTCGTTTTTGCCCTACCTGCTCCTTGGCATTGCGCTCGTGATCGCGCTCGGCTTCGAATTCGTCAACGGTTTTCATGACACAGCCAACGCGGTCGCCACCGTGATCTACACGCATTCGCTAGCGCCGAACATTGCGGTGGTCTGGTCCGGCGGATGGAATTTCCTCGGCGTGCTTACTTCAACGGGCGCGGTTGCGTTCGGTATTCTGCAGCTTCTGCCCGTCGAACTGATTCTGCAAGTGGGCAGCAGCGCGGGCTTCGCAATGGTCTTCGCGCTGCTGATCGCGGCGATCATCTGGAATCTCGGCACGTGGTACTTCGGACTGCCGTCATCGAGCTCGCACACGCTGATCGGCTCGATCATCGGCGTCGGTCTGATGAATCAGCTGATACATGGCGCGAACGGCACGAGCGGCGTGGACTGGAATCAGGTGCTCGGCGTGGGCAAATCGCTACTGTTTTCGCCGCTGATCGGCTTTCTTGCCGCCGGGTTGCTGCTGCTGATCCTGAAAGCAGTGGTGCGAGTTCCCGCGTTGTATGCCGAGCCTAAAGGCAAGGAGCCGCCGCCGTTCTGGATTCGCAGCCTGCTGATTCTGACCTGTACGGGCGTTTCGTTCGCACACGGTTCGAATGACGGGCAGAAAGGCATGGGGCTCATCATGCTGATCCTGATCGGCACCGTGCCGACGGCCTACGCGCTGAACAAGGCGGTCACGCCGGCGGAAACGCAGACCTTCATCGCTGTGGCACAACAGACCGCCGACACGCTCGGCAAATACACGCACGGCGCGGCACCGTCTGCCAATCCGCGCGACGAAGTCGAAGCGTACGTGCGCACTCGTCAGTTGACCCCTGCCACCGTGCCGGCCTTGCAGCAACTCACCGCTCTGATCGGTCAGCAGGTCGGCGCATCGGGATCGATGGCCGCCGTGCCGCAAAATATCGTCGATAACGTACGCAACAATATGTATGTCGCCTCCGAAGCGATCCGCCTGATGAAGAAGAGCAAGCAGCCGGCCTTCTCACCGGAAGATGCCAAAGCGATCGACAACTTCAAGGCGCAAACCGATCACGCCACCAAGTTCATTCCGACGTGGGTGAAGGTTGCCGTCGCTATCGCCCTCGGTCTCGGGACGATGGTCGGATGGAAGCGCATCGTCGTTACCGTCGGCGAGAAGATCGGCAAGCAGCATCTGACCTATGGACAGGGCGCGTCGGCTGAATTGGTGGCGATGCTGACGATTGGCGCGGCCGACATGTACGGCTTGCCGGTCTCGACAACGCACGTGCTGTCCTCAGGCGTGGCCGGCACCATGGCGGCCAACGGCTCCGGCTTGCAATGGGCCACCGTGCGCAGCCTGATCCTCGCGTGGGTGCTGACGCTGCCGGTCTCAATCGCGCTGGCCGGGGGCTTGTACTGGGTGTTCCGGATGGTGTTCTGAAACGGCTGAAACCGCTGCTGCCGGGTGCAAGTCCGGCAACGGCGAAGTTAAAAAAGCGCGGTTTTTGCCGCGCTTTTTTCATTTCATCGAGCAGAGATCGATCAATAAATTTCAGGCACGATCATCGACGACGGCACCGGCTGGCGGCTGTATTCGTCGTGATAGACACGCGCCGGCAACTCGACGCGCGAATGCTCGATCTCGTGATACGGCACCTGGCTCAGCAGATGATGAATGCAGTTCAGGCGCGCGCGTTTCTTGTCGACCGCCTGCACGACCCACCACGGCGCCTCGGGAATATGCGAGCGCTGCAGCATGACTTCTTTCGCCTGCGTATACGCTTCCCAGCGGCGCCGGCTTTCCAGATCCATCGGACTCAGCTTCCACTGCTTCAGCGGATCGTGGATGCGGTTCTGAAAGCGGATTTCCTGTTCTTCGTCCGTGATCGAAAACCAGTATTTGAGAATCTGCACGCCGCTTCGTGCAAGCATCTTTTCGAATTCCGGCACCGAGCGGAAAAACTCTTCGTACTCGTCATCGCTGCAAAAATTCATCACGCGTTCGACGCCCGCGCGGTTGTACCAACTGCGGTCGAACAGCACCATTTCGCCGCCAGCGGGCAGATGCGATACGTAACGCTGGAAATACCATTGCGTGCGTTCACGGTTGTTCGGCGCCGGCAATGCCGCCACGCGGCACACGCGCGGATTGAGCCGCTGCGTGATGCGTTTGATCGCACCGCCCTTGCCCGCCGCATCGCGTCCTTCGAAAATCACCACCAGCCGGTGCCCGGTCTGCACGATCCAGTCCTGCAGTTTGACAAGCTCGCCCTGCAAACGGAACAGCTCGCGGAAGTACACCTTACGCGCCTCGCGATGCTCGGGCGTGAAGCCCTCCGCGCCGTCGATGATACGGTCGTCGACCTCCATTTCGAGTTCCTCGTCGTACGCATCGATAAGGTCCTCTTCGAAACGGCGCTGCCGTTCTGCCATGACTTCGGCCTCGGGTCTCGGATCCAGCTCTTTCATTGCGACTCTCCTGGCAACGGAAATGGTTAGGCGCGCGGCGCATGCGCGTCGCGAACGGGCTCGATTATCGAAGCGCGAGGTGTCAGCCGTGTTACCGGCGCGGCGGCCGCACCTTGGGACACGGGTGCTCGCCGGCGGCTTGCACGCCTTATAGCCCATCCATGATAGCGAGTTTAGCGCGGCCGCCCGGCGCTAACGCAACGGCTTCGCGAAGCTGAGTTCGTGGCCATCGGGATCGGTGATGTGGAAATAGCGCTCGCCCCACGGCGCATCGGACGGTTCGAGCGATGGCTTCAAACCCGCCGCCAGCGCCTTCCGGTAAAGCGCGTCGACGTCCGAGACATAAATGATCACGCGGCCCCACCAGTTGACTGGCGCACGCGTATCGACGATCAGGTTCAGATACGAACCGCCGAATGCAAACGAGGTAAACGCTTCCTGCGAACCACCGAATTTGATCGGAAAACCGAGCGCTTCGTAAAACAGCACCGCGCGGGGCATATTGCGGGTGGCGAGCGTGATGGCGCTGAGGGACTCGATGCGCGGCTCGGTTGGTTCTGTCGAGTCGGTCGGCGCGCTCGAGGAGCTCGCCGAGGCAGAGGCTGCGGCGGAAGTGGTGGGCAAGTTCATGGCGGCTGTCTCCCTGGTATGGCGGCGCCTGGCGGGCTTCTATGGCGTCGGCCCGGACATCGCGGGTCTTGGCGCGGACCTTGGCGCCGGCGTTGGTCCGGGCATTGGCCGGCGCTTCAGCCTCTACGACGACCCCCGCTTTGGCGTGGGCTGACACTAGAAAGTGTCTCACAAGCAGCCTCGAGCGCGCCGCCTCGCCCGCACTTGAAAAACCCGCCCGCCGCCCCGCATCTGGATTCCCGTTTATCCGGAGCATCGCCATGGGAAGCCGTCCACGCTTCATCGATGACCTGTCGCGCGCCACATCCGACGCCCCCGGGTCCGATCCACTCACCGCTTTATCCGACGACGCCTTGCTCGACGCCTATTCCCGCACCGTGATCGGCGCGTTGGAACGCGTTCAGCAGGCGGTCGCCTTCATTTCCGTCGAACGCCGGCTGCCCGGCGCGCCGTCCGGGCGCGACAGCCGCGGCGCGCGTGGCGGCACAGGCTCGGGTTTTCTGTTCACGCCTGACGGCTATCTGCTCACCAACAGCCACGTTGTGCACGGCGCCACGCATATCAAGGTGACGCTCGCCGACGGCGCGAAATTCGACGCCGATCTGGTCGGCGACGACCCCGGCAGCGATCTGGCCGTGCTGCGCATCGGCTCGCCGGAGCCGCTGCCACACGTCGAACTCGGCGAATCGTCGAAGCTGCGCGTCGGCCAGATCGCGATCGCGGTCGGCAATCCGCTCGGCCTCGCGCAAACCGTGACGACCGGCGTGGTCTCGGCGCTCGGCCGCTCGCTGCGTTCGAATTCGGGCCGCATGATCTACGACGTGATCCAGACGGATGCCGCGCTCAATCCCGGCAATTCGGGCGGCCCGCTGATCAATTCGGCCGGTCAGGTGATCGGCGTGAACACCGCGATCATTCCCGGCGCGCAGGCGATCTGCTTCGCCACCGCGATCGATACGGCCAAGTGGGTCATCATGCAGATCTTCGCGCACGGCCGCGTGCGGCGTGCGTACATCGGCGTGGCCGGCACCACAAGACCGCTGTCGCGCCGCGTGCAGCGCTATTTCGGCCTGAGCTCGGAGAGCGGCGTGCACGTCATGGAAATCGTCAAAGGCAGCCCGGCCGCGTTCGGCGGTCTGCGCACCGACGACACGATCGTCGCGATCGATGCGCTTGCGGTGCAAGACGTCGATAGCCTGCAACGCACGCTCGATGTGTCGCGTATCGACAAGCCGGTCAACGTGACCGTGTTGCGCGGCGCGCAGCGGCTCGAATTGACCTTGACGCCGGTCGAGCAGACGATCTGATTCGCTCGACTGCCTGTGGAGGAAAGGGCCTCGCATTCAATCAATCTCACGGATAAAAAAGGCCTCGCGCTCAATTTGAGCGCGAGGCCTTTTTTCTGCATGCAGCGCATCCGTAAAGACGCGCCGCTCAGATGCACTTAAACGATTGAAGTCAAACGCTTACTGAATCACCCGCGTCACGCCACGCCCACGCGGATCGGCTGCGGCTTCCGGCGTATCGCCATTGACCTTGATCGCCTGGATGTCGCCGCTGAAATCCTGCCCCGTCAGCGTGTAACCCTTGGCTTCGATCTGCTTGGCGAGTTCGCCGTCGATCGGCTTGTACGGCTCCCAGAAGATCGTGTTCGGCGGCAACAGTTGGTGATGGAAGCGCATCGCGCCCACGGCTTCCTGCAACGGCATGTTGAAGTCGTAGACGTTGTTGATCACCTGGAAAATCGACGTGAAGATGCGCGAGCCGCCCGGCGTGCCGATCACGAGCGACACCTTGCCGTCTTTGGTCAGAATCGTCGGGCTCATCGACGACAGCGGGCGCTTCTTCGGTGCAATCGAATTCGCGTCGCTGCCCACCACACCGAACATGTTCGCAACGCCCGGCTTAGCGGAGAAGTCGTCCATCTCGTCGTTCAGCACGATACCCGTGCGATCCGCCACCACGCCCGAGCCGAAATAGCCGTTGATGGTGTACGTGTTCGACACCGCATTACCCCACTTGTCGATCACGGAGAAGTGCGTGGTTTCCGCTTTCTCCGGCATCGAGGTGCCGAGGCCGGCCTGGATGCTCTTCGTATCGGACGGTGCATTCGGATTGACTTCGGCGGCACGCTTGGCGATGTACGCGTCGTCGGTCAATTGCGCGACCGGCACCTTGTAGAAGTCCGGATCGCCGAGATACTGTGCGCGATCGGCGAATACACGCTTCTCGATTTCAGCGATCAGATGCACGTATTGCGCGGAATTGAGCTTGACGTCCTTGAAGTCGGGCGCATTGTCGGCCTTCATCTTCAGCAACTGCACGAGACCGATACCACCCGAGCTCGGGGGCGGCGCGGTAATCACGCGATAGCCGTTCCAATCCGCCTGGATCGGCTGACGCCACACCGCCTTGTACTGCTGCAGATCGGCCTTCGTAATCAGACCGTGACCGCGCATGGACGCCGCGATCAGATCAGCCGTCTTGCCCGAGTAGAAGTCTTTCGCGCCCTGATCCGAAATGCGCTGCAGCACGGCGGCGAGATCCGGTTGCTTGAAGTTGATGCCCTGCTTCAGATTGCCGAAGTAGGTATCGAAGTTGGTCTTGCCGGCAAAATCTTTCGCGGCGTCGTCGCGGCGTTGCTGCAATTGCTCGCTGACCTCGAAGCCATCGCGTGCGTAATGAATGGCCGGTGCGAGCACCTGCTTCCATTTGAGCTTGCCGAAGCGGCGCTGCGCTTGCCACATGCCGTCGACGGTGCCCGGCACGCCCACCGCGCGATAACCGAACAGGCTCATGCCCTTGATGACCTCGCCCTTGTCGTCGAGGTACATGTTCTTTGTCGCGGCCAGCGGGGCGCGTTCGCGATAGTCGAGGAAGTATGGCTTGCCATCGACATACAGCGTCATGAAACCGCCGCCGCCGATATTACCCGCTTCTGGATACGTCACGGCAAGCGTGAAGGCGATCGCGACTGCCGCGTCGACGGCGTTGCCACCTTCCTTGAAGATCTGTTCTGCTGCGTCAGCGCTGTACTTGTCGGCGACCGCAATGGCGGACGCCGTGAGAATTGCCGGCTGCGCTTTCGCGGGCGCTTTGGCAAAGGCTGGAGTGGCTTCGAGAAAGCCGCTTGAAACAGAGACGAGTGCGACCAGTGCAAGTCCGCTAACGGACGATTTGGCGTTTTGAAACAACTTCATTGGGCATCCTCCAAGACGACGCTTTCATCTGATAAAACGAAAACTGTCTTGGGCTTATAACATGGCGGCCCGCCGTTTGCGAAGCTGTTGCACGCATATGGTGCATGCTGCAGCACACAAAAACCGCCCCATTTAACAACACTAATTACCGCGTGTAGCCATGCTCGAATCGGCATCGAACACAGTCAGTGCGCCGCACCACGAGACCCAGCGCACCGAGAGTTGAACACTCAGGCGCTACCGCGGTTGCCGCGTGCGATTTCGTCGCCGGCGCCTTGCGGCAAGCGCGCGGTCACCGGAATCGACAGGAACGAGAACAGGCCGACCACGAGGAACGCCGGCCAGAAGTCGGAGAACACGATGGTCGAATGACCCTGCACGTTATGCGAGATTTGCAGCACGATGCCAGCAATCGTCACGCCGAGCCCCAACGAGATCTGCTGGATCACGCTCGCCACGCTCGTCGCGCGGCCAACGTCGCGGCTCGGAATATCCGCATACGCCAAAGTATTCAACGAGGTGAATTGCAACGAAGGGAAGAAGCCGCCGAACAGCACCACACACCAGATCAACCAATGCGGTGTACCGGGAAAGAACAGACCGTAGACGGCAATCGCAAGGCCCGCGCAACCGGCATTGAACATCAGCACCGTGCGAAAACCGAACCGTTCGAGAATGCGCGACGCGGCCGCCTTCATGAAGATCGAGCCGAATGCGGACGCGCAGGTGATCGACCCCGACTTGAACGCCGTCATGCCCAGACCTTCCTGCAACGCAAGCGGCAACAGAAACGGCACCGCGCCGAGGCCGATGCGAAACAGCGAACCACCCACCACGCTCGCGTGAAAACTCGGAATGCGCAACAGCCGCAAATCGAGCACCGGCAATTCGACGCGGTTCGCGTACCGCACGTACACCACCAGCAGCAGTACGCCGAACACACACATGCTGACCGATACCGAGTTGGACACCAGTTCGCCGCCTACCAGCGAGAGCCCCAGCATGAACAGCGACGCCCCGCTCGCCGACAACACGAAGCCGGTCCAGTCGAGCCGGCCGGGATGCGCTTCACGCACGTTGGCGATGTGCTTGTTCGCAAGCCAGATACCCAGCAGGCCGATTGGAATGTTGATGAAGAAGATCAGGCGCCAGTGCAGATAGGTCGTGATGAACCCACCCAGCGGCGGCCCAACTACCGGCCCGAGCAACGCGGGCACCGTCAGATAGTTGACCGCGCGAATGAAGTCCGACTTCGGCACCGAGCGGAAAATGATGATGCGCCCCACCGGCACCATCATCGCGCCGCCGATGCCTTGCACGAAGCGCGCAACCACGAAGGTGCCGAGTGACGTGGACGCCGCGCACATCAGCGAGCCGGCCATGAAGATACCGATTGCCGTACGAAACACCGTGCGGGAACCGAAGCGGTCAGCGACCCAGCCGCAAATCGGAATGAAGACGCCAAGGCCGATGACATAAGCCGTCACGGCGAGCTTGAGGGTGATGGGGTCCTGGCCGAGATCGCGCGCCAGAACGGGCAGCGACGTCACGATGACCGTGCCGTCTACGTTTTCCATGAACATCGCACACGCGACGATCAGCGGAACAATGAAAGCGCCTAAAGCGAGAGGCATTGGCATGACGACGGGTTGCAAGGCCGCCGGTGTAAAGCTGCGATTATGGCATCGCATCGACAACGGATGTTGTTAAGCGAAGCCTTTTCGTACTGGCGCGGACGACGCGTTGATATGCGCCGCCCAATAGTTGAGCGCGCAACGAGACAGAACGGCTTTCAAAAAACAGGCGCGAAAAAGAAGGGAAAATAACGACGCGATGGTAAGCCGGCATACAGCCGGCTCACCATGCAATACAGCGGCAATTCAGGAGCAGGACTTAACGCGATGCACTGACCAGCGGTTGCAACTGCGGCAGAATCTCGGTGCTTGCGCGAGCAACGTCGTTCGGGAAGTCGATCTCGATCCACGGCGCGCCGGTCACGTCGGCCGTGTCGAATACCTGACTGCGCTCCAGCAGCAGGTCGCGCACCGCTTCTTCGTGCGGCATGTTGGCCCGGCCGCTATCCACGTAGCCTGCAACGATCTGCGCGAAACGTTGTGCGGTTTCCTGGCGGAAGCGGAAGAAGCCCACCGATTCGCCGATGGTGTCGTACTCGAGATTGACGGCGAGTTGCTTGCGCAATTCGACCGGCACGCCGTCTTTCAGGCACAGCTTGACGGGTTCGTCGCCGGCTTCGAAATCACGGTCGATCAATAGGCGGTTGACCGTCCCGCCCTCCACGAGCGCGCTCAGAATGCGCTCGTCGTAGAGCACGTCGGCGTCCATCAGCAGCACGTCGCCGCCGCGCGTGAGCGACTCGGCCACGGTGTGCACCGTCAGCACGCTGCCCAGGTCGTAACGCGGGTTCAGCACGGTTTCCACTTTATGCGGCCAGTTGATCCGCTCCAGTTCCGCCTGCACCGATTCAGGCTGAAAACCGAGCGCCAGCACGACGTCGGTCACGCCGGCGGTTTCCAGCATTTGCAGATGCCGCTCGAGCAGGCTCATGCCGTCGAACTGCAACAGGCACTTCGGGAACTGTGCCTGCGGCGGTTGCTGGAGACGCAGGCCGAGGCCCGCTGCGAGGATGATGGCACGCATGCGCAGTCCTTTAAAAATTCGGAGATTAATCGACAACCGGCACGCGCGTGGTGGCGCGCCGCCGTTGCCAGCTTCGTTCGCTGAAGTGCAAAACCAGTAGGCCAGGCAAACCGAGCAGGATTTCACGTGCGCGCTTGGCGAGCGACAACGCCAGCGCCGCGTCCGGCGGCAAGCCCACGAGTGGCGCGAGCAGCAGATAACCCCCTTCCTGCACGCCGAGTGAGCCTGGGATCATGAACGCCGCGCCACGAATCGCCTGCCCGAGACTTTCGAGCAGGAGCGCGTCGACCCAGTCGACCGGATGGCCGAGAAAGCGCAGCGCGAGCCACACCTCGACCGTGCCGACGATCCAGCCCACCAGACTCAGTGCGAAGCTTGCCGCGACGCGGCCGCGCTCGCGGTAGATCGCCTGCACGGCGGCGTCGACGGCTTCGGCGCGCGTCATCAGCGACGACCAGTCGCGCTTGCCGAACAGCTTCGACACCACGCCCAGCAAACGGCCGAACAGGCCGTGCCGCTGCGCATAGTAGAAGCCCGCAATCATCGCACCCAGCACGCCGGTGGCAATCAGCGTAGCGGTTCGCAGATCGTGAAGCGCACCGTGCGCGGCATAGGCGCCGAACAGCAGCAGCCCGAGCAACGCGAAGACGATTTGCGCGACCGCCTGCGCCGTGGTGCTGACGGTGACGGCGGCGGCCGCGTCGCGCATGCGCATGCCGCGCTGGGACAGTTGCCGCACCATCACCACCGGGCCGCCGATCTGGCCGGCCGGCAACAGGCTATTCACCGATTCGCCGATCCAGCGTGCGAACAATGCGTCGCGCACCGTCGCGTCGCGATGCACGCCGTCGCGCTGACGCTGGAACAGCACCGAGATTGCGCCGGCGTCGAGCACCAGCGGCACAAGGTGAAACGCCGCGACAAGCACGAGCCCCCAGCCGGCCGCGGCCAGCGCCGAGGCCACGGAGCCGAAACCCTGCCAGGCGAGCAGGCCGACAAAGAGCGCCGTCCCGATCGACAGCAGAATCAGGGCCGCGCGTGTCATGCGGGGTCCTTGCGGCGTTTCGTCATCTGACGGAAAACCTGGCGGAAACCGAAGTACGCGATCGCGTCCTTCATGTTCGAGATGAACCGGCGCCACGGCCGCATGTTCGGGTCGGTGACGTATTCGAAGGTGAGCGACACGCGCATTTCGTTTGCGCCGGCAGGCGTGATGCGATGACGCAGCTTGTCGCCGTCGAAGAACACCAGGCCGCCCGGCGGAATCTGCACCGAGCCGGGTTGATCCGCCACGTCCGGATTGCGCGTATGCAATTCGTAATCGAGCCGGCACGACGATTCGTCGATCACGCCGAGCAGCAGCGTATAACGGCGGCCGTCATAGTACGAAGTATCGTAGTGCCAGCCGATGTGGTCGCCGGCCCGCGTGTAGTAGTACAGCGCATAGGCGTGCGGATCGTCCGCAGGCGACACTTGCAGCTTGTCACCGCTGAGTTGTTCTAGCCAGCCGATCAGTTCCTTCGAGCGATACAGTTCGGCGATGAACGGCGCGAGACGGTCGATCGTATGACGGCTGACGCTGCCGCCCTGCTTGTGTCCCGGCAGATAGTTGCGGTTCACTTCGTCGAGGAGGCCGCGCGCGCTCTGCACGAGCTGGGCGGTGACTTCGGGCGCGAGGAAATCTTCCAGATACAGGAACGCGCCCTGATCGGCGAAATCCTTTGAGAGACGCCGTGTGTCGAACGTGAGCGTGCGGCTCGCTACGGCGCGATCGGCATTCGGCGCAGACACGGCCGACGAGGCCAACGAAGAGGCCGGCGAACGTTCAACTGAGATTGGTGCGATCACGTCGTCTTCGGCGTGCATACTCATTCACTGGCCCACATTTGACTGGTTTCAGACGCCTTGGCAGGGGCGGCCGCCGAGCGCTCGGCGCGGCGCGCGACGCGCCAGTAATCGACCACCACCCAGACGGCAAACAGCGGCGCGCCGATTGACGCGACCACAACGAACGGCATGACGACGCTCGTCAGCGTGACGATGGGAAGCAGGTACAGCACGTCTTCGGTTTCGAAACCGCCGACCGATGCCTGCTTTGTACCTGCCTTGCCCGCCATCTCCTCGATGCGCATGCGCAGGAAGAAAATCAGCGCGACCGCAACGCCCGCCACGGCACCCAGCCAGCCGGGTGAAACTTTCAATGAGCCGACATGCGTCGAACCGACACCCATGCCGACGAACAACATGACGGTCACGAGTGCGTCGCAAGCCAGGTCGTAAAAATGACCGATCCGGCTCGACTTTCCGCCGATGCGCGCGAGTTCGCCATCTGTGTGGTCGACAAAGTTCGACAGCACGATCAGAGAGGCGCCCGCATTGGCCCAGGCAAATCCGCCGTGAGCGAGACAGAGCGCGCCGGCAAGCCCGATCAGCAGGCGCAGCGTGGTCAGATGGTTCGGCGTGACCCAGGTGTTGACAAGCGGCGTGACTAGTCGGCGGGCGAGTCTCGCATCCCATGTTCTGGGGGCCGGAACGTTAATTGGAATTGGTGGTCGCGAATTCATAACCCGGAAATATATACGGGATCGTAAAAGCTTGCTTCCTTCCTTAACGTTTTCTTAAGGGCTCATTGTTGCCGATGCGTGCCAGGCGCCGCGCAAGATATGCCGAATCACGTTAAAGTGCGAATCCAGTTGCGCCTGTCACACCAGATCACGTCGATGCGCAATGTCTTTTCGGGGTGCGGCGCATCGCCGCCACTCGTTGCGAACTCACTACATCGAACGCGGGTCGCCATTCACGTATATGAAACGCTTCTTTTCATCCGTACTCCTTGCGCTGGCCGCCGCCGCGCTGCCGCTCAGCAGTCATGCTGCCGCTCTCGACGCACCGCTCACCTGCAATGAGAGCGGTCATCAGTTCATTGCCGATCTCGCCCAGCAGCAGTTGATCGATCCGAAGCCAATGCGGGTCGAAAGCAACTCCATCAATGCGTTTTCGCCGGTGCAGGGCGCCGACCTGACCGCATTCGGCTTTCACGTTTTCGCGGTGGTCGGCTACGAAAAAGACGATCCGATGTTCCGCGTCGGCGACGGTGAACCCGTGGCCCGCTCCGCCTATGGTGTCGTGGTGTTCGGCGGCGAATCCAAGGTCCAGGCCGCGCTCGCCGAGACCGGCAGCACAGCGATCGTGCATCGGGTGGCGCCGCTCGTAACGGCGATTTTCTGCAAGCGGAGTTGAGGCGGCGGGTCGCGCCGCCCCACTCGCCCCCTACAACTTGATCCCCGCCGGGTCCGCCGTCAGATACCCCACCGTCGCGCCGAAGCGGTCCTTATAGTTCGCCCGCACGAGCGGATCGAGTGTCGATTGGATCTTGTCGTGCAACGGACTTTCCCAATTGCCGACATGCTGGAAGTTGCTCATCACGTACGTCCAGCCGTTGATTTCGTCGACTGCATGCAGGCCTGTCGACTCCGCGCCCGCTGGGCACGACAACACACGTGCGAGCGTTTTCGTGTCGACGTTATAAGCCCACAGAAAATTGTTGACGTGCATGCCGCTGTCTTCGCCGATAAAGAGCGTGCGCAGTTTCTCCGAGAACTTGAGGTTGTCCGGATTCGCGATACGCTCCGGGTTCGCCGTGTTGCCAAGCACGTCGGCGGACGACAGATCCTCGCCGACCAGCGCCGCAGGCGCGGCCATGTCCACCGGCACCCAGTCGCTGTTGATCGCGCCGCCGCTGCGGTCGCGCTGGCCGCCCTCCATGTTCAGCGCGTAAACCGCACCGGCGTTGATCGCCTTGTCGACAGCGACATCGGTCGATGCGGCGTGGCCGCGCACCATCGATTTCTCGATGCGTGACATCGCCGAATACAGCACCTTGTCCTTGATATTGACCGTTGTGCCTTCGAGCTTCGTGAAACCCATGCTGCCGCCCGCCAACGCTGCGTAGCGATGCGTTTCGAGGAAGGTCGCCGCCTTGGTCATGCCCGGCTTGATGCGCACCCAGTTGAAGGTGCCGTTGTAGTTAATCTTCGTGTAGGTCGAATCGACCGGGTCCTTGATCGCGACGTCCATGATGTCGCTCGCGCTCAACTGGTTGGCGAGCGCCTCGATTTCGTCGCTGGTCGCGTGGCCCAGATTGATCCAGGAAAGCGTTGCCGCACCCGCGCTGCTCGACGATACCTGCGTCCACTTTGCGACGTACAGCGTGCCCGCCGACAGATCGGCCTCGCGATCGGCAATGAACATGAAGAGGCCGCCGTTGGTCGCGTCGTCGCCCATCAATACGGTGCGCTTATCCGGCATCACCTGAATCAGTTCGTGCGAGATGCGGCCGAGGCAGTAGTGTTTCCTGATCGTGCCGGTGCCGTCGGGATTGACGGTCACTTCCGGCAGATGTCCATAGTGATAGGGATTGGCGGTGGTTTCGTCACCGTAAAGGCTGCGGCTGAAGCCCTTGAACTGACTGTTGGTTGCGATCGTCGCGGCGTCCGGCTCGTACTCTTCGCTCGACAGATGCGTGTTCCACGGCGACAGGCTCGCGCCGCAGGTAATCCACAAGCCATGCGCCTTCGATGTATCGACGCTGTGATAGCCCACCAGCGTCAGCTTGCCCGTGGCCGGGTCCTGATCGAGCGTGAGCACGGCGATCGGCGACGGCAACTGGCCATACATCGACTTCAGACTCTGATCGCGGGTCGCGTATTCGAACTGCACGACGGCGAATACCGCATTGCCCTTGAGGCCCTTCACCGTCGGCTTGTCGAGACGAATCAGCGAACTGCCGTCCGGGCAGTCCGAATAGAACTGGCGCTCTTTGCCCGCTACCGATTTATCGATGATCGGCTGATTGTTGATATCGAAGTAGCCGCCGGCCAGGATCGTCCCGCCCTTGATGTTCGGCACCACGTCGCCGGTCACGAAAAACGGCTGGTACGCGAGCTTGAACGTACGGCTGCTGCCATCGCTCAGTTGCACCGAGAGCGTCGAGCCGACCGTCGTCTTCGCCATCGCGGCAGGGTCCGCCAGCGTCGGCGCGGCCATGCCGCTGAATGCCGCCGAGACGAAGTTGGCCACCGGCCTCACCGGTGTCGCCAACTCGTCGCCTCCGCCGCCGCACGCGGTCAGCATCGACGCCGTTGCAAGCCCGCCTAACGGCAGCATCGGCGCACCGGCGAGGAGTTTCAGGGCCTTGCGGCGGGAAAGGTCGAACGGCTCTGCCATGTTGTCGTGATCCAGGGTTTGGGTAGCGTGGGTGAATGCACAGCCGGCACGCACTCAGACCCAAAACCGCATGGTTCACGCTCGCGCCGCTATGACGCGAGGATTCTATGAAGTGAATGTGAAAGTATATTGACAGGCTTTAGTAATGTTAAATTCAGCTTTTAGTTAGCCGAAGCCCGTCACCGCCGCTCTATCCCGGACGGCGGAATTCGTTTTCGACCCACGCGGCAGCGCTCGCCTTGCTCAGCTTGAAGTTCGGCGCGACCTGCACTTGCGCGAGCTGTTCGCCGAACGTATCGAGCGCGGTCAGCAGCGCGTACGGCTCGTCTTCGTCGGGAACGATGTCGAGCGTGATGTCGAGTTCGTCATTGCCGTCCGCGCTGGCCACGCGCACTTCTTTGTGCAACTGGGCGCGCAGTTGCTGCTCATGGCGGCGCAACACTTCAGATGCGGTTTTCACCAGCGTGTTGAACGCCGACGTGTCGAGCGGCTTCGGATCTTTCTTGTTGCGACCCATCGTCCACGGGCCGACGAGTGCCGGTTCCGCTTCGCCGTCCTTGATCATGGCGACGGCCCAGCCTTCATCGTCTTCGTTCTTGATGACGCGCGCGGTCCAGCCGTCATCGCGCCACAGACGCGCTTCGTGCTGGGTTTCGGGCAGCGCGTCTTCCAGATGATCGAGCGGGGTTTCGTGGATTTCGGACGCGCCTTCCGTCGGGGAGTCAGCAGCGGTGTCGGACGATGGAAGGGGGGAATTGGTCATTACAGGTTTACTCACGTTCGCGGGGCGGAAACACAACTCAAGCCTGCGATTCTACCTGCCCCACACCCGCCGAACGCGGCCCTCTGACGAACGGACAAGCCAGGGCACGCTCTTCGCCAATCGAAATAGTGCATTTCGTTATTCGCGGGAACCTATAAACCGATTATAGAACGTTCGAAAAAAACGCGGCCCGAAAGCCGCGTATAAAAAGATGAAAAAGACACCCCTGGTCAGGGGGTGAAACGAATTGTAGAACTGTAATTCGCCGGGATAGAGCACACGAATTGGAAGAGTCCATTGCAGAAATCAGAATGATTCGAAATTCAGGCAACGACGCGCTTAAATCCTTACTGAATATGACACAGCGGGAGCGTCGCGATCGAGCAACACCGACAATTTGACGAATAGTTACAACGCCATCGCGCACAAATATTTTTTCTTTATTTACCCGCACTTACACAATTCTCAATCCGGCATTCCGAATTAGAAAATGCATTGTTGCGCCATATGTGGTTAAAGATATAAATAGCAGGCATACACTTCGCAGCGGATCGTCAGGCAGCCGGCGCAATCGGCTGTTAGCACTGGAATGCGATTCTCTACGCACTGTCCCGGAGTTATCTAAACATGAAAAAAACCCTCATCGCAGCAGGCCTCATGGGCGCGTTCGCCATCACCGCTCACGCACAAAGCAGCGTTACGTTGTACGGCACGCTGGACGCCGGTCTCGTCTACTCGAACAACCAGGGCGGCCACAGCAACTGGCAACAAGGCAGCGGTTCGGTGTCGAACACCTATTTCGGCCTGCGCGGCAACGAAGACCTTGGCGGCGGTCTGCATGCCATCTTCACGTTGGAAAACGGCTTCAACCTGAACAACGGCCAGTTTTCGGAAAGCAGCACGATGTTCAATCGTCAGGCTTTCGTCGGTCTGCAGAGCGATCAATACGGCACGCTGACGCTCGGCCGCCAGTACGATTCCGTGGTCGATTACCTCGCGCCGCTGTCCGAAGCGGGCGCGGGCTTCGGCAACAATCTCGCCGCTCACCCGTTCGACAACGACAATCTGGACAACTCGTTCTCGATCAAGAACGCCGTGAAGTACACGAGCGCGAACTACGCCGGCCTGAAATTCGGCGGCCTGTACGGCTTCAGCAATTCGGCCGGCCAGTTCTCGAACAACCGCGCATGGAGCGTCGGCGCTTCGTACGACAACGGTCCGCTGAGCGTAGCCGCCGCTTACCTGCAACTAAACAACTCGGGTAGCTCGAACCTGAGCGGCGCAGTCTCGCAAGGCAACGGCACCGCCGCCGTCGCGGCTAACCTGCAACGCACGTTCGGTGCGGGCATCAACTACACGTACGGCCCGGCGACGGCTGGCTTCGTGTACACGCATACGCAACTGGACGGCATCACGGGCGTGGACGTCGGCGGCACGACGCTGCCGGGTGTGGCAGGCACGAACCTTCATCTGGACAACTACGAGTTGAACGGCAAGTACGCACTGACGCCGGCACTGAGCCTCGCCGCTTCGTACACGTTCACCGACGGCAAGATGTCAGGTTCGAACGGCTCGGGCGATCCGAAGTGGCACACGGTATCGCTGCAAGGCGACTACTCGCTGAGCAAGCGGACCGACGTGTACGTGGAAGGCGTGTATCAGCACGCATCGGGCGAACTCGGCAACTTCGGTGCGAACGTGGCGGCGATCAACACGCTGGCGCCGTCGTCGACCGGCAACCAGGTTGCTGCGGCTGTCGGCCTGCGTCACCGCTTCTAAGTTTTTCTGACGATACATGCAGAGCGGCGTATGGGTCCGCCCTGCAGCCGAATCCGCGCGTGGCACGATCACGCGCGGGTTTTTTTCAAGGCGCTTACGTTCTTACGTTTCGACGTAGCGGTAGTGACGGCGCAAGCATGCCGTGGGTATACTGAGGTCGGCTGCCTTCCTTGCCGTAACGTCGTTGCGGTTGAACGGCTGCTTCGTCGCGAAGCATGACGTTGCGTTCAATCGCGTTGCGCTTCGCCCGCGCCCCAAGTTCCCGTACACGATCGGGGACGCCGACGATCGGACCATGAAAAGACTTCTTCTGCTTGCTCCCGCTGCTGCCCTCACTGCTTTTCTCGCTGCCTGCGGTTCCAGCGGCCCCGCCCGCGACGCGTCCCAGCCGATGATGTACGTGTCTTCGCAGCGCGCCCCTGCTTATATCGCCGATTGCCTCGAAAGCAAGCTGTCACGCGTGCGAATGTCGCGCGTCGGCGACGCGACCGAGATCGCCGTCGGCTCCGATTCGAACAACTCGTATTTCGTTACGCTCACGCCGTACAACGCCGGCTCGGCCATCAAGGTGATGCATCCCGCGAATGCGCCGGACGATCCGCCTGAAGCGGAAATGCGTGTCGATATTGCGCGTTGTGCGACCTGAGGTTTGGGTCACGCGGCTGCGTTGTTGAGGGCGACACTGAAGACCACGCCGATGTCCGGTTTTTTTATCTCCTGTGTTGGCTATTTTTTTATCTGCTCATCTGCGAACATAGCCGCCCCTTGGCTTTTATCCGGCGCACCGCGTCGTGAGGTTCGATGGCATCCAACAAAGCACATCACGCGACTGGGTTTGCGGCCGGCGTAATCGCGGCGGCTGTTGTCGCGCGCGTCGGCGGCGGTGGTTCGTTTCATATCGGCGTGTTGTTGAGTTTCATCGCCGGAGTGGCGGGGAGTACGGCGCCGGAC
>NZ_VOSW01000140.1 GCF_009690905.1 Paraburkholderia madseniana | reverse complement strand
GACGCATTCGGGAAGTAGTGCGACCTGCTTGCGGTCATCGCCTTCAACGAATCGCTTCATGAGTCACCCGGTCTCAATGAGTTGATTCAGTTTAGGCGATGAGTGCGTTTTCACACAGGCTCGGCCAGCATCGGTCGTTCGACAAGGTTGTGCCGATCGTCGACAATGCTCCGTCTGGCTAGTTGGATGTGGGTCGACTTCCGCCGGCGCTGTTCGTAGACACACGGCAGCATTTACGGGCGTAAAAAAAATCGCACCAAGGGGCACCGAAGGAAAACTTAAGATCAGGGAGAACCTGATGCACCGTTACCTAGGACCCGTTGTCGGGACACCTGGCGCGAAAAAAAGCCGGCGCGAAGCCGGCTTGAAAGGATCTAGCGTCCGAGTGAGCTAGAACCTGAGAGACCTGCACTATATGCGGAGTAGCTTAAGAAACACTTACGCCCGGAACGACTTGACTTGGGCTACAGGCGGCTGAAGTGGGTCCAGCCTGTGTGAAAACGTGCTGATCGCCTAAACTGAAGCAACGCATTCAGGTTGGGTGGGCACATGAAGCGATTCGTCGAAGGTGAAGACCGAAGGCAAGCCGTCTTGCTACCCGAGTATCTCGACGACTATGTCGCCGACGACAACCCGGTCCGTGTAGTGGATGTCTTCGTCGACGAACTTGATCTGCATGATCTCGGTTTTGATGGAACTACGCCAGCTGCAACCGGGCGACCCTCTTATCATCCCTCCGTTCTGCTTAAGATATACATCTACGGTTATCTCAATCGCATTCAGTCGAGTCGGCGCCTGGAGCGCGAGACTCAACGCAATATCGAGCTGATGTGGCTCACGGGCCGCCTTTCACCCGATTTCAAGACCATTGCCGACTTTCGCCATGACAACGGCAAAGCGATCCGCAATGTATGCCGGCAATTCATCGTGTTGTGCCGTAACCTGGACCTGTTCTCAAAGTCGATCGTGGCCATCGACGGCAGCAAGTTCAAAGCGGTCAACAATCGTGATCGCAACTTCACCAGTGGTAAGGTCCGGGCACGCATGCAGCAGATTGATGAGAGTATCGCGCGTTACCTTGCGGCGATGGAGACGGCGGACCGGACGCAATCCGATGTGGCAGAGGCGAGGACAAGCCGCATCAGCGACAAGATCACGAAGCTCAGGCAGCAGATGCAGGACCTCAAGGCAATGGAGCAGCGGCTGCGCGAATCACCCGATGGACAGGTCTCGGTGACTGATCCGGATGCGCGCTCCATGGCCACCAGCGGTTGGGGAACAGGGATGGTTGGCTACAACGTTCAGACGGCCGTTGATGACACGTCTCATCTGATCGTGGCACACGAGGTCACCAATGTTGGCAATGATTGTAACCAGCTGACGAAGATGGCTGGGCAGGCGCGAGCGGCTACCGGCATCGGAAAATCTGACTGTTGTTGCCGACCGGGGCTACTTCAAGAGCGAGGAAATCCTGCAATGCGATGAGGCGGGCATTACGGCCTTCGTTCCTAAACCACTGACGTCGGGCAGCAAAGCAGATGGGTACTTCGGCAAGCAGGACTTCGTCTACGTTGCGGAAGATGATGAGTACCGCTGCCCAGCGCAACAGCGACTCACCTGGCGGTTCACAAATATCGAACACGGTATGACTTTGCATTGCTACTCGAGTTCGGCTTGTGCTACCTGCGCAATCAGAAAGCAATGCATATCCGGGAAGCAGGCTCGCCGGATAAAGCGCTGGGAGCATGAGGGCGTAGTCGAAGCAATGCAGCAGCGACTCCACCAGAAGCCGGAAATGATGCGCATACGCCGTCAGACCGTGGAGCATCCGTTCGGTACGCTCAAGTTCTGGATGGGCGCGACGCACTTCCTGATGAAGACACGCGAGCATGTCAGCACAGAGATGAGCCTGCATGTGCTCGCATACAACCTCAAGCGCGTAATGGCGATCTTAGGCACTGCGGCATTAATGCAAAAGATGAGGGCCTGAGGAGAGGCCTTACATCAAACCGGCTGCACCACGGCGAACCGGAGAGCTTCTGGGCTCGTCGACGAACCTTCGCATTCTGACCGGCCTGAAGGTCCTCCAACCATACAGCGGGCTAAAACAGCCGCCAATGGCCGTGATCGACGGTGCGAAGTCATCGAGCCACATCGGTTCGCGTTTTTACACAGCCTGGGTCGTGTACTGCCGGTCGCGACAAGCATCGGTTGCGCAAAGACTGGCTCGAACTCGATGGGCGCCGAGGCATAGCCGCGTGCCGCAGCCCGTGCGGCGATACCGCTATCAGCGGCGCGCCAGCCCTACGTTAGAGATCATCTGCCGAAAGCGTTATCCGTTCGCCAGTGCTTGGCAACGCTTTCTGCTCTACCGCCTGCAGAACTCGGCGCTTGCCAAGCTCGAAGGCGAGCATCAATTGTTTTGGGGTCTCGTCCGCAGCGCCGAGTTTTTCGCAAACTGCTTCAGCAGGCAGCGCAAAGGCGCAGTATCCCCAGCCGAAGCCATACGCCGAAAACCACACAGTCGCATCGGCAGAAAGGGTTGGGGCAGTGAGGTTGGTACCGGGCTGATTCATGGCGATCACCGTCCTGTCCGATAAAAGCAAGTATTGATTCTCGCACAGTAAGCGATGGAGGTCGGGGCGAACTCCGCCTCCGTGACAGGCAGGAACCGACCAATACTGTTGAAAAAGTCGCTCACCGTCGCTCTCGCGAGGTTAGAGGGTAGCCGCGCCCCCTCCCGGAAACGCGGCCCCCGAAGAACCGTACGTGCGAGTTTCCCCGCATACGGCTCGCGCACGGCATTAAGCATCATGTCGATGCCGGTTGCGGTTTGTGCACACACAACCTTCGCAAACGTCACATCGTCGATTCATCCCGTCGCCGGGACAAGGGCGCGGAACCGTAGCCCGACCGGTCTCTCACAAGCTTCCCTTTGGTGAATCTCTGACGTGGGGCAACGACAGCCGCACCACGCGCACGTCAGCACCCTTTCAGGTCGGGGCAAATCTCGAACCCCTATGTCACCCGTTACAGGCAACCCTTCGCTTCTTGCGCGTTCTCACTCCCGCTTCCCCAACAGTGTTCCTCACGGTCCACCTGCCACCGCTCCATTGAACCAGAGCGAGGGCGAGAAATCGGGGTTCCCGCGTTCCCATCCCTGCCGACCCGAGCACTTCCGGGCCTGTCCGTTTAGCACCTGTCTATTCCCCGATGGCCTCGTGACGACGTGCACCCACTTGAAAAAGGTGCAACCGGCCATTTACCATTTTGGTCAGAGCCTCTCAGCAGCTTTGGCTCTTCGAAGATAACGAGGATTCCATCGACAGTTCACGTACGTTGTGCATGCGGAACTTGCCTGGCCCCCACACCGCACGGCTGCTGGCAGTGTCGATCCCTGCCCGGTCGCCCGGGTGAATCGCCCATAGGGTGGGTACGTTGTCCCCGGAGCTTCGAACCCGACCGTTACCGGTCGCGCACGTCCAGGTAGGCAACTGCTGGTCGTACAGCAGGTCACGCCTTCAATCTCCGATGTTCAGGTTGTTGAATGTGACAAGGCAGAGAAGAGCTTTGCCATCCACTACGTTGCCGATTTACGTCCGGCGGACGGCGACACGCGTCGCACTTCAGGGGTCTTCTTACCCTTGACCGACGCTCGCGAGCGGCTTGTAGGTCGATCTGAGAGGTCGATTTTTTCGCTTGCCGATTGCAAAAACCATGCAGCGACTTTTTCAACAGTATCGGCCACTAACCGCCGTTCACATGCGTCGTCGGTCGGACGTTCAGGCGTCGGCTCCGCCCCCGTAAGCGGCCATCCGATTGTCAAAGACGAACGCTCCTTCATCGGCCTGAGCCGACGTTCGCGGTCAATCGATTGCGGCCGGCGCGAGCGTCCGCTTAAGGTTTTCAGTCACGATCAGGACAAGGGACAATCGACGTCAATGCGTTCAGCACCAGTCCTTCGCGAACGAGGCCCGCTCCCACAACATCCAGGCCAGGATGTGGCTGTTGCGAACGGCGCTCGGGTCGGCTCAGAGCGGTTGTCGAGACAATCGGCTACACGTCTGGGCACACCGGGGTGAACCGGTCCGCTATGCGATTTTCACGTCACACGGACGCAATGGTGCTAGGGAACGACCCAACTGCCTTGCGGCGAAACCGCATCGGACGTACTCCCGGAAAGCTTGATGAAATAGCCACCTTTTGACGCGAAGCGCTGCGTTGGCGCGAGGCTCAAGCGAGGGAAATAACCGTTCACCAGCCGTCGACTCAGCATATTTTCGAGCTGTTCGACCAGATAGTCGCGATGAAACAGATCGAGCATGCCGGACAACGTATCCGCCAGTATCTGGCATGCCAGATACGTGTTTGCTTCCACGCGTTCATCCAGTATCGGTACGTGCCGTATATTGAACCAGGCGAGCGGAAAATTCATTGCGACCCGTCTCAGCACAGGAAGATCGAACGGATAGGTGACTAACGTGGATTCGCGCCAGGCCGATGGTAGCGGCGCATGCTCAAGGCCGCCCATCAATCCGGACACGTAGACGGTAGCCAAGGGCGCAGAGGCGGGTAATGCAGCAAGTGCGCCCGGCCGCAGCCACAGGATCAGCACATCGTCCTCTTTGATTCCAGTCAATGCCCGGTTGATCGCGCCTGGCGCGGCGTCGCTGTCGAGTGGCCGGTCGAGCGGCGGCGGTTTACCGGCTGCCGCAAGTTGGGCCGCAAGATGCGCGGCCGCCTCTTCGCCAGCATCGCCTCGCTGAAAGACTTGAATCACCCTTCGGTCGGTGGCCGATTTCCCGTGCGCCAGTGCCGCGCTCTGCGGGAGCGCCAGACGCGCCGAGATCAGCTCGGCCTCAAGCAGGACACCCTTGGAAAAGTAGACGTTGTAGAAGTCGTGCTCGGCGATAACGGGGACGTCGACATTCGGAAACAGACAGGGCAGTGCCTCGGATTCGCAGAATCGATGCACTGGCGCCCATGTGTTGCCGCCGATGCCTGAGATGACGGCGAACACCGGCTCGGTGGCGAGATGCTCATGGAGCTGACGCTCCCATGTCTCCGGTGGTCCACTCAGTTCCCACACGTGCAGTTGCCAGCGACGCTTCACCCGGTAGAACACGTTGCGGTCGCTTTGCATCGGCTTGACGCCGCCTCGCAGAAATTCGTTCTGGTCGGAAAAAAACTGTCGAATTACCGCTAGCATTCCGTCGCGGCTCGTGCGGTCCGAATCCGGAGTGGTAATTGTAGCGAAGTGAAGCGTGTCCTCGGTGACGCCGGGCGAAAGGGTGCTCGACAGTCCGCGCAGATAGTCGATCAACTGGGTCATCGTGTTGTCGTCGATATCGAAACGCGGCATCAATTCGTTGAGGGGGCGGCCGTCCCGGCCCGTCCCATGACGGATGGCTTCCGCCAGCGTCTGATCGACGTACGGCTGGCGTTTGAGATTGACGTATCCCGGCATGTACCGGTAGTCCATATCGTCGTTCGCACTGCTTGCTGGGCGAAACAGATAGTGTCCGGTGATGGGCGGGACGATGATTTGCCCTTCTGCGGTGCCGAAACCGCTGCGACGATGGCAATTGACGCACGCTGCATCGGCGCCTTTGACTGATGCGCCTGCGAGGCGCTGTCCGACAAGCGGGGCGCCCGACGGCAGGATGCCGTTGCGATACAGCGCCTCAGCGCTCGATGCGTCCGCTGCATATGCAAGGCGGCTTATCAGCAGGAACGCGAGCACGCCTGAAGTCAGGAATCTCATATTGGCGCCCTTAAGTGGGTTCCTAAGAGGCCTAGGAAGCGGGAGACTAAGCAGATCATTTTTACGCGCCTCCGCGCAAGACTAAATCGGCCCGCTTTTTCGGGGTTCCTCGAACTGGCCGATAACCCCGCTGCGCAGGAGCTGTCAGGTCTGCTGCGGCGTACTGGCTGGCCAGAATGATGATCCAGATTGAGTGATTTTCAATCTGGGTGTTTTCCCCATTTTGAAATCACCCGATTCCACGCATCGACCGTTTTTTCGCATTTTGCGAATCGGGTCGCGCAGGCACCGAGGCGGACATCTCCTACTGTGGTTTGCGGGTCTCTCTCCAATGACGCGTGCTTTCATTTCCTAGACACTGGCCCGGCAGTTTGATTTCAGAAATTACAGCTCGTAGACAGCATCATCCACCGCATGGCGACTTTCGAAGGTCGTGCGCAGATGTAGACATGTCGAACGTAAGCAGAACATATCGCCGCTCGTGCACACGCGAGCAGGCGGGCCAAGCGTGGATATCTGAAGGACCGGTGCTGGATGCCAGCGTATGTTGCGCAGGCAGTTCGTCCGTTCGCGGAGGGATCTATGTTTGGTACTCGCTTGTTTCGTATCGTGCTGCCCGCGTTTTTCTTTCTCGTCGTCTCGATACCGGCGTTCGCGCAGTCATTCCGCGTGCAGTGTCCGAACGGCACCACGCTGCACAAATCGCTCGACGGCAAAGTCGACTCGATGGTGCAGGGCGACCCGGCACGACCCACCGCAGCGAACGCGAATCCCCAGATCAAATGCCAGCACATCTCGGGCGGCGACGGTTACGCAACGATGGCCGATGGTCAGCAAATCTATCTGTTTGCGTTCGGCCCGCTCTCGGGCCTTTCGGATATTTCGATGGGTCTGCCGGGCACCCAGCCTGCGTCGGTATTCAACAGCACGTTCGTAGGCGCGACTTTCCCGGGCGACGGCATTGCGCCCAATAACGCTGCCATTAAGGAGCCCGCCTTGATGATGAACAACGGCGTGCTCGCGGGCCAGGCGCCCGCGCCTACGATGGCGCTAGACGAGGACGACGAGTTTTACCTCACGCTATCGAACGTCGGCATGATCATGCGTCCGGACCTGTTCGAGCAGCACACCGTGCATTTCCACGGCTATCCAAATGCGTCGTCTTTCTTTGACGGCGTACCCGATGCATCGGTGGCCATCAATATTGCGGGCAGCTTCACCTACTATTACACCGCACCCGACGCAGGAACCTATTTCTGGCATTGCCATATCACGCCGCCTGAGCATCTGCAAATGGGCATGGAAGGCCAACTCTACGTGCGTCCCCGTCAGAACCGCCTGAAGCCGGGCGCGAATCTCTATACCGCGTTACACGACTATGAATACCCGATGCAGCCGATCAGCACTGCGTCGAATGCGCACTATCTTAATGCATCGTTCCCGCCTGAAGACTGCCGGAAAGACGTTCTGTGTTCAACGCCGCTGCCGCGCAAGGATACGGGTGCAGTGCAGGCTCCGGGCGCGCTGTACGCCTATAACGACGGCGACGGTTCGACTCGCTACGATGTCGAGTATCCGATCCAGATGATGGGCTTTGATCCGAACTTCCACTTCATTGGCATGACCTTCAATCCCGAACCGTTTGCGGATATGAAGGACAAGTATTTCTTGCTGAGCGGTCGCAGCTATCCGGATACGATCGGCGTGCCAGGCTATGCGCAACTGCCAACCACTGCGACGAACCCGACCGCAAGCGGGGCTATTACGACACTCGATTCAGATGGCGTATCGCGTGTGTCGCAACCGATGCCGACCCTCATCACAATCAACAAGACCGCGGGACAGACGCGTGCGTTGCTGCGTGTGTCCAACCTGAGCGTCACCGAATATCACACGCTTGCGACCGAAGGCGTGCCGATGCTCGTCATCGGCTTTCATGCGCGCCTGTTACGCGACATGGCCGGCGCAAACATGTACTACACGACGAACTCGCTGACCATAGGCGGCGGCGAATCCGCCGACGTGATCCTCGACGTGACGAACATTCCACAGGGTACGTACTTCCTCTACACCACACAGCTCGATCACCTGTCGAACGACGCCGAGAATTTCGGCGGAATGATGACTGAGATCCGGGTCTTATAGGAGCGGCCCGTCATGTACTCATTCAAGACCTGCGGTGGGGTCGTCGTCCGGTCGATGTCGATGCTGCTGATTCTGGCTGTCGTCACTAGCATGTGTTGCGGACTGGCGCGCGCGGCTGTGCCGGGAATCACGGGTGGCGCAAAAAACCCGACATTCAATCTGGTCGCGAGCGCTGGGTCGACTTCGCAGCCGGATGGCGCATCGATCTATACGTGGGGCTTCGGCTGCGGCAAGGCCGGAAGCGCGGTTGGGCTGACCGCTGCCGCGGCGCCCGCAGGTTACGCGCCCGCGGCGCTGACTGCCATCAGCACGTGTGCGGTCATGCAGTTGCCCGGTCCCACGCTGATTGTCACTGAAGGCGACACGGTGACGGTCAACCTCACGAATGAATTGCCGGTGGCCGCCGGCAATACGTCGATCATCTTCCCAGGCTTCAAGGTGTCGACGACCAACGGCGTAGCAGGTGTTCTTGCGCGCGAGGCTACACGTGGGACCACGGTAACGTATTCGTTCACGGCGACGAAGCCGGGCACGTACGTCTACCACAGCGGCACGCAACCTGAGTTGCAGATCGAGATGGGGCTCTACGGCGTCGTCATCGTCTTGCCGAAGACACCTCCCGCGGTCTGTCAGACGCCAGGCGCGCTTGGATCCCAGGCCGACTACCGGCTCTCCACGGCGGCCTACGACCATCCGCAAACCTGTTACGACCGGGAATATCTGTTCCAGCTCATGGAGATGGACTCAAACATTCACCTCGCGGCGCTCCAGCAGGTGACGGACTGCGATGCGCGAGTCGCTGCCACTCCAACGGCGACGTGCGCGCCGATCGCCGTGCAAACCGAGCCGTACCACCCGAACTATTTTCTGATTAACGGCCGCTCGATGCCGGACGACATGGATGGCCCCTACTCGTCCGCTTATCCGAATCAACCGTACAACGGCAATCCGCACTTGCATCCCGGCGAAACCATGCTGATCCGTGCGGTGGGTCAAGGCCGCATACAGCATCCACTGCACATCCACGGCAATCACGCGCGTGTGCTTGCCCGTGACGGCAACCTTCTGCTGTCCTCAGTCGATCAGCTCAGCCTTGCAGGGCCTCTGATCTTTACGTTCCCGACGGTATCGGGGCAGACCGTCGACGCGCTGTTTCAATGGACCGGCAAGGGGCTGAACTGGGATGTCTATGGGCACACGTATGCCGGTGCGCCAGCAGGACCGAGCACCGCCGGCAATGGCGACCCGGCGCCGTGCTATCCGGACCTCAACGGCTACTACACCAACACGAGCAATCCGGCCGCGATCCCGGGCGTCACTCCGAACTACGGCGAATGGTGTGCGGATCACAACAAGCCGATCCCGGTTACGCCGCCTAACCCGAATATCGTTGCCAACGGTCTGTGGTATGGCGGGACGCCTTATCTCGGTCTGCAAAGCATTCCGAGTGGAAGTGCGCAGTTCATCTCGACTCCGCTTCCGCCGGGTTTTGCAAGCCAGAACCCCAGCGCTGGTTACGCCTTCATGTGGCACTCGCACGACGAGCGCGAGATTACAACCAACGACGTCTTCCCGGGCGGCATGATGATGATGATGATCATCGATCCGCCGGCCGCGAAGATTGACGAGTCGCAGTGACACGAGTGCGCCAAAGGAGTCGTAAGCATGAGATCCCTGATCGATCGACTGACATCGAAGTCAGCGTGTGTGTGCGCCGTGACGATGCTCCTGGCATCGCTCGCGTCCGCGCAAACGGTCACGACGGTCAATCTGACTGCGCAGCGTATGTCGACGACGCTCCCGGACGGAGCGATCGTTCCCATGTGGGGCTTCTGTACGAATGACCCGACGCAGGGTGCGGCACTCGGGGGCGGCACGCTGGACAACGCCAATGTCTGCTCGCGGAAGTCCGCTGGATCGACCACGCCGGTGCCGAATAACGTCTGGGCGCCGGGGCCGACCATTGTGGTGCCGGTCGGCAACAAACTGCGTATCAATCTCACGAACAGTCTGCCCGCCGGAACCCCAACGTCACTGGTGATTCTCGGCCAGATTGGCGGCAGCGCCGGCAAGCCGACACGCGATGCAGCGCCGATTGTCCATCCGGCGGTGACCACGACGACGTGGCCAGCGAACGCGGCGGTGCCCGCTGGCTCGGCAGGATTTGTTCCGCCGCAGCAAGCCGCTCGTGCCCGCGCGTTTGCGCAGGAGGCAGCCCCGGGCGGAACGGTGTCTTACACATGGGATACCAACATCGCAGCGGCGGGTGCGAAAGCAACGTATCTCAAGCCGGGCACGTACCTCTATGAGACGGGCAGCCATCCGTCGATGCAGGCTCCGATGGGTCTGTACGGCGTGCTGGTCGTCACCTATGCGCCGTTGTACGAAGTCGAGGGCGCCGGCACCCAGGAAGCTGAGATCCATCTGTCGAACGACCCTCATGCCGAGGGCAAGGCGTTTCCGGGCGCTTACCGGAACGCTGGGCCAGCGCTTGCTTCGCTCGCCGATGTGCCTTATGACATGGACGCGGTTCTGCTCTTATCGGAGATCGATGCCGTCCAGAATGCGGCGGTGGACGCAGCGGCTGTCGCGGGCACGAGCGAGACGATCCGCTGGAACGACCAGCAATGCGCGCAATCCCAGAAGGCCGCGCCGGTCGTCAACGGAGTCGCGCAAGCGCAAATTCCATGCTACCCCGCTGCGGTCAACTATGCGCCGACCTACTTCCTCGTCAACGGCAAGTCTTATGACCAGTCCAATCCCAGTGGCACCTCCGTGGCGATGCCGGACCTCAAGGGAAGTGACTACAACGCGCTAAGCGGGAATGTGCTGGTGCGGATGGTCAACGCTGGGTTGCGTACTCATGTGCCGTCCGTTGTCGGTCAGCCGTTGCAGCTCATCGCAGAGGACGGCAATGTCGCGCCAGGCATGCCGAAGATGCAGAACGAAGTGAACATGCCAGCGGGTAAGACCATCGATGCGCTGGTTCATCCGGCAAAGAATGCAACATCGTACGTCGACGCGGTATTCGCATTCTTCGACCGCGCCTTGGGTCTGACGACTGCCAATGAGACCGCGGGCGGGTTCGAGGGATACCTGGCCATTGCTAGCGCGACGACTGTCACGGCGGGTCCCGGCACATTTGCGGCGGCGCTGAACCGGACGATCGGCAGCAGTGCGAAGCCGGCGGTCGCGGCGCAGGCGAATCCGGACAATTACACGTTGGCCCCGAACGCCACGACGTTCAGCAACAACGTGTTGAGCAACGACATCGGCGTTTCCAACGTCGTCATCAAGGGCGTGACGGCGGCCGCTGGCGCTACGTCGACCACGATCACGCTGGCCCACGGCACGGTGACGCTTAACACGAACGGCACCTTCACCTATACGATCACGAGCGCGCCGACCACCAGCCCGAGCAGCGATACGTTCTCCTACTGCGGCAATGCGGGGACCGCTTGCGCGCTCGTCACGCTGGCGTTCGAGGCGACGGGCGCTGCGCCGACCGCGAGCGCACGCGTATACGACAACACGGCGGCAAGCGCCTATCCGAGTCGGGTGTCGTCACTCATCAAAGTGCCGCGCGGCGCCGGTCTGCTGGCAGGCGCTGCCGATCCCGGCAATTTCCCGCTTACCGCGCGACTCTCGGGCACGGCGCCCGCGTGGGTCACAGTGAATTCCGACGGCTCGTTCACTGCCACGCCGTGCTCGGCTGCGCCGGCGACCTGCACGTTCCAGTTTGTCGTCGTCAATTCGCAGGGCACGTCGAGCGCGGCGCAGACGGCCACGGTCGTGTTCCCCGCTGGCAGCGGCTTGCCGGTGAATCTGCTGGATGCGCAGAACGGGATGGCGTTACCGAACGATTACGGCTGGATCATCGAAGAGGACCAGACCTGGCATAACCCGACACCCGGCACGACGCCGCCGGTCGTCAACGGCACACCGCAGCCGAGTCTCGCGACCAGTTTCTTCCGCAGCCACATGCCTGTCGTGGCGGCCGGCTGCACGGGACCGCTGAGCTGTGGTGACGCGCAATCGAATGGCGGCACGGTCGCGAACGCGAAACCACGGTCCATGCCGGGAGATGTCGCGCTTGATCCTGCCAAGTGGTATTTCATTTCGATCCTGCCGGGCGATTCAGCGAATCCGTTCATCGCCGGCTATGCCAATGATCCGCTCATCAACCCCGACTGCCTGACGCCGAGTTCGGCGACTGCCAACGACGCAAAATGCGGGCACACCATGAGCGGCATATCGGTCCCGCCACCTGTCAACGGCGCGTATCAGACCGCAACGATCAAGGTTGAGCCCAATCCGCTCAAGCCGGCGCAGCTGTCGATCTTTATCTTCGAAGACAGCAATCCGACCAACGGCGATCCCGACGCCAATGAACATGGCCTCGGCGGCTTTGAGATCGTGATCTGGGACGTGGCCGGCCGCAGCGGCGACCCGATCGGCCAGGTGACGTACGATACTCTCAATCAACCGCTGACGAACGCGCTGCTAGGGACGCCAGGCTGTCCAAATGTCTACAGCCCGACCGCGTCAGCCACGCCATCGACTCACCCTAGCTATGCAGGCAAGGATTTAACCGGGGTAGTCATCACCTGCCCGAGTGATCCGAAGGACCCGGCCAATCCGTCCGCGGATTACGCGCTGCAGGGCCAGGCGCTGGTCAAGAATTTGATGCCGGGACGGTTCGACGTGATTGCGCACCCGGGTGCGGCGCGCGAAGGTGCAGGGGAGACCTGGTATCAGGTGTCCACGCTCGAAGGGACGCCCGGACAGGACGCGTTCACGAAATCGGGCGAACCGCCTTACTTCCAGGAGTTCGGGCCGCCAGGATTTCACACGTTCATCGGCTTCGTGAATCCCGCGCACATTGCGCAGCAGAACGTGATCGCAACACACGTGCCGGTGGGTGGGGTGCCGCCCACGAATCCTAACGGCGATACGGAGGGGCCGCCCGTTACCGGGCCGATCCCGCTCGCGACGACGTCAGTGACCGGCCGAATCACGAGCCTCCACATGTCGCGCCCCGTCATGGAAACATTGTGGGATTCCGCCTCGCGTGCGCCGCTTGCATCGACCACCTGTTTCGTCGGCTTGAATCAGCAGGGCGAAACTGGCTTGAATATCGGCTTTGCAGCCTGCGACCCGAACGGCAATTTCAAGCTGAACAATATCCCGGTCGGCAACTATATGCTGGTGGTCTGGGATCAATGGCTCGACCAGATCATTGCGTCCAAGTCGGTGCAGGTCACGGCAAAGCCGACCCCTGACACGAACGGAAATCTCGTTCCGACAGGGCCGGTCTCGATGGGCAATGTTCCGGTATTCAGCTGGTTCACGCGGCTCGAAGCCAGCACGTTCATCGACTCGAACGGCAACGGTGTACGGGACCCCGGCGAAGCGGGCGTTGCCCAGGTGCCGGTGCGAATCCGCTTCCGTGACGGCTCTGTGTCGAATACGCTGCTGACGAATTCCGACGGCAACGCGATCTTCAATGAACTGTTTCCACTGTTTAACTGGTACGTCGTCGAATCCGACAGGACGCGTTTTGCCAGCACGGGCGTCAACGTGACGGTCGACGGCGGCGGTCTTGTCGACTGTGTCACGTATAACGCCGCGACCGGACAGGGAACGCTTGGCAGCAGCAACCAGAACAGTACGCAGCCGTGCTCGAAGACGGGCGGAATTCTGAACTCGTCGTATGCATGGACCGATCCTGTCTCGGGCAAGGCGTACGGCGCGGTGCCGCCGGGCGTGCCGAACGTAACGAGCCGTGTCGATTCCGGCAAGGTGCTCTATGAGGGGCTGCAAGGCTTCATCAATCAGACCCAGATGCTCGACTGGGGCAAGCGACCATTCGCCGTCGGCGAAAACGGCGGTATTCAAGGCATGGTCGTGTATGCGTCGACCCGCGGTTTCGACGACCCGAGCCTCGAGGTTCAGTTCATGTGGGAGCCGGGCGTGCCGCGGGTGCAGATCAATCTGTACCGCGAAACCCCGAATGCCGACGGCACTGTGGGTCTCACGCTCGTCAATTCGACCAGGACGACGAGCTGGGACGATTTTGCGAACGGCACGACGGCAGGCGGCGCACCGAACATGATCTGTCCGGGGCAGGATCCGGCTGATCCGTTCCTGTCCTACACGCTTGGGACATCGAACCAGTTCAGGTGTTACGACGGCTTCCACTTGTGGAATCAGGTGCAGCCTGCCGTGTACGACGGCGCCTACACGTTTACGACCGATTCGGCCGGCCACGCGCTCACGCCGGGCAAGTACGTCGTGGAAATGATTGCGCCGCCGGGTTACGAGGTCGTCAAGGAGGAGGACAAGAACATCCTGATCGGCGACGCATGGGTGGCGCCGGCCGCACAGCAGTTCGCCTCGCTGTCGAATGTCTTCATCATCCCCGACCAGGCGCAGGTGGCCGCGTATTACAACCCGGGCAACCCCAACAACCCGACGACAACCCTCGGGTTCAAAGGCGCGAAGCAGCAGTTTCCAGCTTGCGTCGGCACGAAGCATACCGTTCCCGATTTCATGAGTCTCTTCCCGAACTCGGGCCAGGTAGCGCCGTTTGCTGGCGCGACCAAGGCGCTGTGCGACCGCAAGGAAGTCACGCTGAGCGACCAGATGTCGGCGCCCGCGAACTTCTTCGTGTTCAGCAATACGCCTGTCGCGTCGCACTATACGGGGCTCATCCTTGACGACGCCGCCAGCGAGATCAACGCCGCATCGCCGGACTTCGGCGAGAAGTTTGCCGCGTCTTACGCACCGGTGTCGATTCGCGACATGAACGGCGTGGAAATCTCGCGCACCTACTCGGACCAGTGGGGCACCTACAACGGCATGACACCGTCCACCTGGCAGGTGAATGTGCCGAATCCGGCGGGTTACTCGCCGAACATGCTCGTCACCTGCATGAACGATCCCGGTCCGGTGCTGGATACGCGTCCGGGCTCGGCGACTTACGGCCAGATGATTACCGACCCGCTCTTCAATCCGTCGTTCAGCAACTTTTGCTATACCAATCCGTTCATGCCGGGCGCGACGGTGTATCTCGATACGCCGGTTCTGCCCGTCGCGGCGTTCGCGGACGGCTACAGCCCGCCGGATTGCGATTACCCCGATAGCACACCTGGGATCAAGCGGGTGGACGGCGACAAAGTGGGTCCGTGGGTGGCGGCAGCCGATGGCACACATACCTTGCGTATCACCGCGCTGGGCGATGTCGATGTGCCGAACCCGGTGTACCAGGGTCCGAGCGCGACCGCCGCGCCGTTCAACCAGCGCACGATCAAGCGCCACTACGGCTTTGGCGCCACGGCGGGCACGGTCAGTGTGAACGGCGTGCCGCTCACTAACGTGTCGTGGTCGGACGGTCTTATTACCGGGACCGTTGCCAGCGGCACGACCACGGGTGAACTCGCCATCACGAATGCCACCGGCACGAATAGCGTGGATGCCGTGACGGTCGACATCGGCGGCGCGGCGCCGGTCGTGGTCAGCCCGGTTGTGGCTCCCACGGGGAGCGGCCATGCCGCAGGGTTCCCGCATCCTATCCAGGATGCGATCGACGCCGCGAAGCCTGGCGACCTGATCATCGTCGATGCGGGCGTCTATCCTGAACTCGTCATCATGTGGAAGCCGGTCAGGCTGCAGGGTGTCGGCGCGGCTTCGGTCACGATCAACGCGGCCAAGTATCCGACGCAGAAACTCGACGACTGGCGGCCGCGCATCAATCAGCTGTTCGGCCTCAACCCGACTGCGCCGAGCAGCAGCGGAGGGACCGCCGACACAGGCGGCGCGGGCGAACTGGTGACCAATCCGCAGGTTGATCCGTTGCCGACGCAAGCGCCGATTACCGGAGGTGTCATTCTTCTCGAGCCGACCATCCTCGCAACGGAGGAGGGCGCGGGCATAACGGTGCTTGCCAAGGGCGTCGGGCTCGATGGTGTGACGCCGCTGACGGCTAGCGACTGCAGTGCCAATCCAGCTTCTCCGATGAATGCGGCAAGCAGCTATTTCAAGGTGACGTCGTATAACAACGGCGTCCCGAGCGCGACCACCTTGACGCCGACTGGCTGGAAGATGTCCGACTCGAACTTCCTGTGTGCCCCTTCGCGCATCGACGGGTTGAGCATTACTGGCAGCGATGCGGGTGGCGGGATCTATGTCAACGGCTGGGCGCATAAACTCGAGATTGCCAACAACCGAATTTTCAGCAACGCCAGCGCGATGCACGGCGGCGTGCGGATCGGTAGCCCGTTTGAAGAGGAAACACCACCGGCGGACGGCTATGGATACGACAACAACGTCCGCATCCATCACAACTCGATCACGAGGAACGGCACGGTTGAGGCGACGCCCGGTGCGGGCAGCGTGAACGTAACCGGCTCCGGCGCAGGAGTGTCGATCTGCACGGGCACCGACAATTACACGGTCAACTACAACTTCATCTGTGGCAACTACAGCAACGGCAATGGTGGGGGCATTGGCGCGATCGGTGTCAACATGAACGGGACGATTGCGCACAACAAGATCCTGTTCAACCAGAGCTGGCAGCAGACGTCGGCCGTGCACGGTGGCGGTATCGACATCGAAGGCGATCTGACATCTGCCACCACGCTGTCGAACGGGACGGGCAACATCACGATCGACTCGAACCTGATTGTCGGAAACTTTGCGCAGGGCGGGCACGGCGGTGGTATCCGCCTGCAACAGGTGAACGGCAACGACGTTGTGACGAACCCGCGGAATCCGGCGAAATGGTACCGTGCCACGGTCACCAACAACATTATTGCCAACAACGTTGCGGGCTGGTCCGGCGGCGGCATCTCTCTCGTCGATGTGTTGAATGCGGCGATCCATGAGAATACGATCGCCAGCAACGACAGCGCCGCGATTGCCGGATCGCTGTTCGGCACCGGTGGGCGTGGGCCGACCACGGCGTACCCGAGCCCGGCTGGCATCAGTACCGAGCTGACTTCATCTGCGTTGCTCGCAGCCTTGCCGGCAACCGCGTCGGCTGGCGTACCGGTCACGGCGACCAAGGCGCATAACAGCTACTCGAACCCGGTACTGTTTAACGACATCATCTGGCATAACCGGTCGTTCTTCGTCGACGCCAGCACGGGCGCGGCCAAAGTCTGCTCGAGCAACAACGTTGCCGATGCGGGGCAGAGCTGCACCGTGTTGCCGGTGTCTCCCGCTGCGGGCGCCTGTACCGGGTCCCCCGCCTATTGGGATATCGGCACGGTTGGCGACAGTTCGGCCACTGCGTCCAGCTTCCGGCTGACCGATATCAACAATTCGGTGGTGTCACCCGGCGGTTCCGTGTACGACAGCACGACGGGTGCTGGCGTCTCGACCAACGATCCGGGCCTCACGAGGATTTATTGCAATGGCCCGCGCGCCAACCCGGCCTTCAAGTTCGAACCCGGCCAGCCGTTCCTGCCGCCGTTCAGTCTCGCTGCGGGCGTGACGCTGGATGAGGCGGGCAACTTCGTCGACCTCAAATACGGTCCACTGTCGCTGTCCGATCCGCTGCAACCTGGCTATGTCGCGTATGGCGACTACCACGTGACGGGTACGGGATCTGCGTACAACAACGGGGTGCTCGCCGACCCGCAGAGTCTTGTCGCTGCCACAAGGTTTGACTTTGGCGGCGCGGCACGTCCGGCGCTGGGGCGCGTGTCAGGAGTCGACATCGGCGCCACGCAAGTGACTGTTCCAGGGGCGCTCGCGTTGACGCCGCAGTCGATGCTCGCTGCCGTCGCCAGGCAGGTGAAGGCGCTAACCGGGGCGACGATGCCGCTAACCGGGGCGACGATGCCGCAGTTAGCCATTCCGGCCATCACTCTGCCGGGGGCCCCATAATGCGTCCAGGCTTGCGCGCATTGACCGGGGTGTGCGTCTTGCTGGTACTGGCAGGGCAGGGCGCATGCGTCAGCCCCGCCACTACCAGCGCAGTGGATCCCCGCGATGCGGCGCACGCGTGGCGGGTCCGCCGGGCGCCTTATTTCGACAGCAACTGGGGCGTCGATATTGTTGGCGTGAAACTGGTGTCCTCGGGCTGGATGCTGCAGTTCAAGTATCGCGTGACCGATCCGGACAAAGCCAAGGCGCTGCTCGACAGTCATGCGAAGCCGTATCTTATCGATGAAGCAAGCGGTGCCAAGCTGGCTGTTCCAGCGCTCGAAAACATCGGTGAGTTGCGGCAGACCGCGGCGCCGGAGCAAGGTCGGACGTACTACATGATTTTTGGAAATGCTAATCAGATTGTGAAGCGTGGAAATCGAATAAACATTGAGATTGGCCGGTTCGTCGCGGACGATCTGATCGTCGAATAGTCTGACCTGGCTCTTTGCAGATGGGGTTCAAATGATGAAGCACGCAGACCTGAAATTTCGTGGCGCGAGCCTCATGCTCGTCGCCGGCATTGCGCTCGCCCTGTTGGCCCCGGCGCCGACCATGGCCGAGACAGCCACCATGAGCGCCGCACAGGTGGTGGCGAAAAATGTCGCCGCGCGTGGCGGTCTTGAAGCGTGGCGTGCGGTGCATGCCGTGTCTTTCACCGGCAAGATGGATGTGGGACGTACTCACCCTGAGCCGCAAGGAACAGTCGACAACCCGCCAAGTTCGTCGCCCAAGCGTCACATGCTCGAAAAGGCCATGACCAGCAAGGGTGGCGCGATGGAGGGCACCGTGATTGCATTGCCCTACCGTATCGAGATGAAGCGGCCGCGCAAGGTGCGCCTTGAAGTCGACTTTGCTGGAAAGACCGCGGTGCAGGTGTACGACGGCACTGCAGGGTGGTACTCGCGTCCGTATCTCGGCTATTCAACCGTGCAACCGTTCAACCCCACCGAATTGAAGCTCGCCGCCGACCAGCAGGATCTCGATGGCCTGCTGATCGACGCTGCCGCCAAAGGCAGCCAGATTGCGATGGAAGGCGTCGAACCCGTAGATGGGCGCCGTGCGTACAAGCTGAAGGTCACCCTGCAAAACGGCGACATCCGCCACGTTTGGGTGGACGCAGGGAATTTTCTTGATGTCAAGGTCGATGGTACCCGGCAGGTCGGTACGCGCACGCGGACGATGGTCACGACGCTGCGCGACTACCGCAAGGTCAACGGTGTGATGATCCCGTTCGTGATGGAGACGGCGGGTGAGGGCATGAGGCAGCCGGAACGAATTGTGATCGAGCAGGCGACAGTTAATCCGGATCTGCCCGACACTCGCTTTGCTAAACCGCAGTTGAACTGAAATGACTTTGATGGCGACGTCCGGGTTTGCTAAAGCTTTCGTGGTGTTCTGACGGACAGGATGGATTGCAGTTCTATTACACGGCCTCCGGTCCGAGGCTTCGCTTGTAAGCGGCCGCTCGTGCGCACGGGACACGACGGTTGCGGATGACCGTAATGGCCGAACACCCGTCTCCCTATGCGAGTCGACGAGCGACAGTTGTACCTCGAGAGCCGACGTAGATGTCGAGCCGTCTCGACGGTCCGAAACGGGTCGATCACAGGCGTCGCCGCTCGGCCCAGAAGTAGCATCGCCGCGATGACTCACGAAGCCGTGAAGGTGTTTGAAGAGAACAGAGCGCCAACGCATATTTGAGACACGCGTCCAAGCCCTCATCGGGCCCAGTAGAAATCCACGGGGATAAGCTCGACGACCCATCCACCTTCTTCGCCCAGCGTGGCCGCCGGGTGCATGGAGGCGATGCGCAACGCCTCGTCATGGGTATCCGCCTCGATGATGAACAGGCCG
>NZ_VOSW01000013.1 GCF_009690905.1 Paraburkholderia madseniana | reverse complement strand
CGCATCCCTTCCGCTTGTGCGAGCCGCGCGAGGTCGGTGATCGGGATGCCGACCAGTCCAAAGATGGTGTGGATGTCGTTCAGTTTCAGCGCGTCGATGACCAGATGGAATCCGTCGGTCGTTTCGGCCGCTTGTTGTGTCGAAGTCTCTTCTACTGTTTGCCGGTCGGCTTCTGCCATGATGCTGCTCCTTGGTCGCGGGACGTTATGGATTCGTCGTGAGTGGCGAGCTCACGTTGTTGTTCATTCAGGTGAGCCGCCTGGCGACGGCTGCAGGCGCGCTTCAGCGATCACTACGCCAGCCGGCGCGCCTGAGTTTTCGATCCAGCGTTTTCTCATGGGGGCGAGGATGAATTTCGCGGATACGGCTGCCGCGATCGACACCACCGCCGCCGAGATGAACACGGTGCTCCACCCGCCGCTGGCCGACAGCACCGATGCGAGCGGCACCAGCATCGAGGCGGTGCCCTTCGCGGTATAAAGCGTGCCGGCATTGGCCGCGGCGTATTTGCTGCCGAACGTGTCCGCGCAGGTCGCCGGGAAGATCGAGAAGATCTCGCCCCAGCACAGGAACACAGCGGCGGCGAAGAACATGAAGGCGTACGGGTTGTGGCCGAACTGCATGAGCCCCAGCAGTGCGACGCCCTCGCCGAGAAAGATCATGAACATCGTGTTTTCGCGGCCGATGCGGTCCGACAGAAACCCGCACAACGGACGCGTAAAACCGTTGCAGAAATTGTCGATTGACAGCGTCATCGTGAGCAGCGGCAGCGTGATGCCCATCAGGTTCACCGGCAGCTTGGCAAAGCCGAATTCCTTCGCGATCGGCCCAAGCTGTGCGGTGGCGATAATGCCGCCGGCTGCGACGAACACGAACATCAGATACAGCACCCAGAAGAGCGGCGAACGGATCATCTCGCCGGGCGTGTAGTCGATCTTGCTTGCGACCACGCGTTTGGCCGCGACCGCGAATGCGGGAGGTTTCGGCCGTACCAGCATGGTGGCGAGCAGCAGAATAGAGACGCCCTGGAAAATGCCGAAGAACATGAACGTGTGCTCGTAACCCGAGCGCTGGATCATGTTGGCGATTGGAATCACGGTGATGGCCGCGCCGGCGCCGAAACCTGCCGCAGTCAAGCCGGCCGCGAGACCGCGCTTGTCCGGAAACCATTTGAGTGCCGTGCCGACGCAGGTGCCATATACGCAACCCGCGCCGATACCGGCGATCACGGCTGCGATGTATAGCTCGGCGAGACTGCTCGCATGCGCGTCGATGATCCAGCCGAGCGCCGCGCACACCGAGCCGCCGATCACAACCGGGCGCGGCCCGAACTTGTCGACGAGCCAGCCTTCGATAGGCACGAGCCAGGTTTCAGTGACGATGAAGACCGTGAATGCGGTCTGAATGGCTGCCTGGCCCCAGTGGTGGGCGTTGTCCATCGGAACGACGAACAGCGTCCAGGCATATTGCAAATTCGCGACGAGCCCCATGCATACGATGCCGATCGCTAGCTGGACCCAGCGGTTTTGCCGGAACGGCGTACTGCCTGTCCCGGATACGTTGGAATGTCCCATGTCCTTCGTCTCCTGTATCTTCCGTCGCGCTCGAGCGGCGCGTTGGACCTACGTGATCGAATCGCTTCATCGCCGGTTTGTCTGTTGGCAATCAAGCGCCATTGGTCGGCCAGAGGGAATTGCACTGACGAAAACCTTTGCCCGTCGATCTCACCACAACTGGGTAAAAGGCGTTTCGCGTGGAGCGCTTCTGAAGGATGCTGCGCGCGAACAGCGATAAGTAAAAGTTAAAACATTTTATGGTTTGCATTAGGCATACCTAATGGATGGGTATACCTGTTCTGACAACGGGGTCATGAGATGTCCGGGCATTCTGACTTCGTCGATGCCGTCGGCAGGGGAACGAGCATATAAACAAAACGTTATAGTCTTTCGAAGTAACTTTAACTGTTGTTTATCTATACGCGCTCCTATTCTTGGTCATGTCAATTTGCCTGAAGGAGACGACCATGAACCCGTCCCAGTTCGACGCCCGCGACAGCGCGCACGATGCGGAAGTAGAGGCGCAACTGTGCGCCTATAACAGCGCTTTCGAAGAACTCGGCCTGCGCTTCCGTTGGGATGCGCGCACGCTGGCGTTGCTAGCCATGATCGACGATGAAGAGGCGCAGATTGCCGCGTACATCGAAGCACATCACGCGCACTTGCTGAAAGCGTATAGCGCCGGGTTTCTGAGCCGGGCCATCCTCGAGAAGAAAAAAGCGCGCTATCCAGCGTGCGTATCGATGCGCGTCGAAAGCGCGCCGCATGTGACCCAGGCGGTAGGTCAGCCGCAGATGAGCAGTTGGCGCGAGCGCTTGTCGTACGAGGTGGAGCTGCCGGCGCTGGTTGGTGTTTAGACGTGGCAGACGAATTTCTGCTGGCGGGAGCCCTGGATCGACGACGTTTGTTGTTTGTTGTTTGTTGAGTCGATCCGGGCGTTGCATCAAATCCGTCGTCAGGCGGTAAATTACTCGCTCGCAGACTCGACGGGGACCGCGGCGTCTCGTGCGGGCCGGCGTACGGCTCGCACCTTCCCGCTGTTTCCGCCGCCGCAGAAGAACAGATCGCCGCCATCGGCTTCCAGCCCCGACACGATCAGGCCGGGCGGCATCTCCAGGCTCTCCAGCACTTCTCCCGTACCAGGATCGACTCGCCTCAACTCGCTCGCTTCATCTTCCCAGGTGCCGTGCCAGAGCTCTCCGTTGCTCCAGGTGACGCCGGTGACGAAGCGGTTGGACTGGATAGTGCGCAGAATCGCCCCGGTTTGGGGATCGACCTGGTGGATCTTCCGGTCCTTATACCGCCCCACCCAGAGCATTCCTTCGGCCCACGCGAGCCCCGAGTTGCCCCCGCCGCCGGGTGCGGGAATGGTGGCGAGCACGCGGCCGGTATCCGGATCGATCTTCTGGATGAGGTCGTCGGCGATCTGAAACAGGTGCTGGCCGTCGAAGGCCGTGCCTGCCTGCGCTGCGACGTCGAACGAGCGCAGCGTTTCTCCGCTCACCGGATCGAAGGCGTTCAGCTTGTCTCCGGCGGCAATCCAGACATGCTGACCGTCATAGGTGACGCCCCCCACCTGGCTGACACCCGGAAAGGGCCCATATTCACGGACGATTTTGGCGGCTGATTTGTTCATGTTTTCATCCTAATCACTCGGTAGGGGGAGCGGGGAGTAACAAAGTCGTCGTGAATCCGGGCATGGGCGGCGTCATCCAGCGTCGCGCGCGCCCGCGGCCGAACGACTGCACCTTGCCGGCTGCCGCCAGCGAATCGAGCGCCCGCTGCATGGTGCGCTGACTGGCATCCAGTGCAATCGCGAGCGCCGAGCTCGACCACGACTCACCGTCGGCGAGGAAGGCGAGCACCATCGCATGCGGTTCTTCGACCGGCCGCGCGAGCACGACGACCTCGCGCGCGCCGTGCGGCACCAGCGCAAAACCGCGCTTCGTCGCGCTCACGCCGGCCAGCGGCCCAAGCAACGCGCGAAGCCGCCCGACTTCGACGCGCAGCCGTGCGCGATGCGATTCATCGGCATGCCTCGTCCGGAATGCGCGCGCGATGAGTGTGTCCCTCGATACGTCTTCGGGCCACGCTTCGGCCAGTGCGCGTGCGAGCGCGAACAACACCGGACGCCTCGCTAGCGGGACCACGATGTTTGCTTCACGCACGACATAACGGCACGCGTCCACCACGAGCGCCTTCGACGCCAGTAACGCCTCAATCTCCTCGAGCACGAGCAAACGCTCTTCGCCGTGTGCGATCAGACGAGCCGCGGGCGTGTCCAGCAGTAGGCGTGCGCTGTCGACCTCCGCCGTCAGCGATGGGATACCTGCGTGACGCGCGGCCTGCTCGGCTTTCGCTAGCGCAGCGCGCGCTGTTTTCGTCTGGAGGCGGCGCATCGCGATTCCCGCGACGACCAGCTCGTGGGCGGCGCGCAGCGCGGGCGGGAAGGGTGCGGGATCGAGGTGGGCGAGCAGGCGCTCGGCCTCGTCGAGGCGCCCGATCAGGAGGAGGCGCCGGACTTCGAGATACCGCGCATGCGCGGCGTTCAGCCCGTCACCGTGGGCTTCGAGCGTCGCTCGCGCGGCGTCGAGCGCCTTCGCGGGCCAGCCCAGATCGCGCGAGGCGAGCGCGATTTCAGCCTCGGCGACTACGCACCGCGCGCGGGCCACCGGCGCTTTCGGGCCGAAGGCGCGCGCCGCACTTCGCACCAACGCTTTCGCCCGAACGAGATCGCCGAGCTGCGCCATCGCGATGCCTCGCAGCGCGAGCGCAGGGGCGTCGTCGCGCAAGGCGACCCGGTTCAGTGCGCCGAGCGGGTCGCCCGCCGCGAGCGCACGTGCCGCGGCCGTCACTAGCGAGTCCATGGTCTATTCGAATCCCGCCACACTTGTCACTCCCACCGTTCGGGTGCCCGTGGCTAATCTAGCACGACCACCAACCAGTTCGTCGTCTCGACAACTGAACGAACGACGAAGGACTCCCAAGGAGGGAATCATGACCACGACACATACAACCGGGACGCGTGACCAGTGGCTGGCGGCGCGGCTCGATCTGCTCAAGGCAGAGAAGGCGCTCACGCGGCAGAGCGACGCGCTGGTGCAGCAACGGCAGGCACTGCCCTGGGTGAGAATCGACAAGGCATACACATTCGAAACTGCTGCGGGAAGGGCGTCATTGGCGGATCTCTTCAAAGGACGCTCGCAGCTTCTCGTGTACCACTTCATGTTCGGACCCGACTACAAGGCGGGGTGCCCGTCGTGCTCATCGATCGCCGATGGGTTCGACGGCGTCGTCGTTCATCTGGCAAATCATGACGTCACGCTGACGGCGGTGTCGCGGGCGCCGTTCGAGAAGCTGCAGACGTACCAGCGCCGGATGGGCTGGACGTTCCCCTGGGCGTCATCGGCTGGCAGCGACTTCAACTTCGACTTCAACATCGCGTTCACCGAGGCGCAGCAGCGTGAAGGAAGCATCGAATACAACTACGAGCGCGGCGGCCACGCGATGGACGAAACGCAGGTCGTTCCGGAGCCCGTCGCCCAGTTCGCGGCCACCTGCGGAACTGACGCGGCGACGTACACGCGCGACAGGCCGGGCCTGAGTGCGTTCGTACTCGAGGACGGCGTCGTCTACCACACGTATTCCACCTATGCGCGCGGCGTGGACGGCATCTGGGGCATGTACCAGTTGCTCGACCGCGCGCCCAAGGGGCGCAACGAGACGGGCGTCTGGTGGAAGCGTCACGACGAGTACGAGACGACGCGCTGAGCCGGGCGATGGAACACGTTAGCGCAACCGGGGGCTGCGAAATGTCGGGACGTGCGATCGAAGCGCGAGTTTCGCAGCGGGCTTTCTTCGGCGTCTCGGCGTTACTCTTCACCGTCAGCACGGCGGTGACAATCGCCGGCGCCGCGTCCATGTCGGCGATGGGTGAGATGCCGATGCCCGGCGGCTGGACGATGTCGGTGGCATGGATGCCGATGTGCGGACAGAAGTGGCCAGGCCTCGCGGCGTCGTTCCTCGGTATGTGGATCGTGATGATGGTCGCGATGATGCTGCCATCTCTCGTTCCCATGCTGTGGCGCTACCGCGAGGCCGTCGGCGGGGCAAGCGTAACGGGCCTGGGCTGGCTGACGGTGATGGTGGGCGTGGGGTACTTCTTCGTGTGGACCGCGTTCGGCATAGCCGCATTTCCGCTCGGCGCCGCGCTGGCGGCGCTCGAGATGCAACAGCCGGCGCTGGCGCGCGCCGTTCCGTTCGCAGTCGGTGTGATTGTGCTGATCGCCGGGGCGCTGCAGTTCACTGCGTGGAAGACCCGGCGCCTTGCCTGCTGTCGCGAGACACCAAGGCGCTGCCTCATGTCGTCCGCATTGCCCGCCGACGCCACCACGGCATGGCGCCACGGTCTACGCCTCGGCCTCCACTGCAGCTACTGCTGTGCCGGCCTGACGACGGTCCTGCTCGTTGCCGGGGGCATGGATTTGCGTGTGATGGCTGCTGTGACGGCGGCCATCACCGTTGAACGTCTTGCACCGCGTGGTGAGCGGGCGGCGCGCGTGATTGGGGTCGGTATCGTCGGCGCAGGCGTGTTCCTGATCGCACGAGCCGTGGGCTTGGGATGAGTCACCCGCCCCTTGACGATGACAATCAGTCCGTCACGCCGCCGTAGTTGCGTTGTCCCCGCAGACGCATCGCGATACGGCCAAACGCGCGCCATTGCTGTGCGATCAACCCGTCACCATAGGAACGCGCTGCGCCGTGCGGCACGGGCAACTGGTCACGAATGCCGGTCGGCTCAACAGTGCGGTCCCACGACGCGGTCCTGAACATCATGTCCCACCACGGAAACAGCACGCCGAAGTTACAGCCGTAGCGCGTGCCTTCATGGCCGTAGCCAATTGCGTGATGACGCCGATGAAAAATCGGGCTCACGATCACGCGTTCGAGCAGCCATCCATACGGCAGGCGCGCGTTCACGTGCTGCACGCTCTGCATGAAGTTGCCGACCGCAACCAGCACGACGAACTGCGTCGGCTGCACACCGATGAACAGCGAAATCGCGGCGAAGAACGCGGCCTGAATGATGTCGTCGAGAAAGTGATTGCGATCGTCGGCCCACAACGACATCTGCTGCTGGCTGTGGTGCACCGCGTGCAGTTCCCACCACACGCCGAAGCGATGCTGCCAGCGGTGATACCAGTACCCGAAGAAATCGAGCACGATCAGGTAGATGAGGAACGACACGACCGGCTGATCGGTGACGCCCGGCCACAGTCCGTCGATGTCGATGTTCGGCACGTTGTAGATCGCCATCAGACTCTGCCAGTGATTGAACACCGGCTGCAGCATGAAGAAGAACGCGATATTGATGATGCCGAGCTTGGCGATCCACGTGTAGATCACATCGGCGCGCAGCGCTTTTCGATCGGACCACGCCTCGACGGGCCGCAGCGCTTCCAGCGGCCGCAAGGCGATATACGTGACCAGGATTTCCAGCACGCCGACGATGACCCAATAGAGTGCATCGTAAGTGTCCTCGTCGTATCCCATCAGGCCGAAGCGATAGAAAAACGGCTGCACCACGTCGACGTACAGGAGTGTCTGCAGCGTCGAGATGCCGTTGTCGAGTAGGGCGAGGATTTCGTGAATCATCAAAAACCTCTTGAAATTGCGGGTGCTGTCATCAAAACGAAAGCCTGTTCAGTCTGGATTGGGCGCATACACGGGCGCACGGTTGGCGAAATACAAACCATGCGGTGAACGTCCGACCGCGATCGTGTCGATAAGTTTATGCGTTGTCAGATCAATGATGCCGACATGCCGCGAAAAACGGAATGTGACCCACAGGTAGCGGTGATCCGCCGACAGTTCCATGTCGTCAGGGCCGGGCATGAGCCCTGTGATGTCGGCGGTCTTCGTCAGCGTGTTGTAATCGAGAATGCTGATCGTGCTTTCCACACGGTTCGTGAGCGCTATGTGCTGGCCGTCGTCGAGATTGCGGAAGTTGTGCGCGCCGCGCCCTGTCTGGATTCTTTTCACAACTTGCTGTTTGTGCCAGTCGACCACGGCCACATCGTCTTCGCCCGTCATACCGATCAACAGATAGCGGTCGCCCGGCGTCATCCAGAGGCCGGCGGGTGTATTGCCCACATGCAGTTTCCAGAGCACCGTCTGCGTCGCCAGATCGATCGCGGCCACTTCGCCGGTGTCTTGCAGTGTGACGAACACGGTCTTGCTGTCGGACGAGAACGTCATGTGACTCGGCGTCTTCGAGAGCGGGACGCGTTTGGCGAGCGTCATGTTCTGGCCGTCGTAGTGATACACGTCGACGCGATCCAGCCGCAGACCTGCCGTCACGAACCATTTGTGATCGGGCGAGAAACCGAGCTGATAGGGATCTTCGATATCGTCGACCTTGCGCTGCACACGGCCGCTGTGTGGATCGAGAAACATCAGATCGTTCGAGATCGAATCCGCGACGATAAGCGAGTGGCCGTCGGGCGTGATCATCAGATGGTGCGGTTCCTTACCGGTCGGCTCCGTGCCGATCACCTTATGCGTGGCGGGATCGATCAGCGTCAGTTTGGCTTCGCCGGAGTCGAGCACGATCACGTTGTCGGCTGCCTGCGCCGGCATCGCCATGGTTAGCGTGCAATACGTCAGCGCAGCAAGCGCGCCGGTCTTTGTAATCGAAACGATAGAAAGTGGCATCTGAACGATAGACAGGCAGGAAAACAATTTGGGGGAACATCATGGCGGCGGGCGCAGGGGATTCAGCGCGTGTGGATCGTGCCTAAGCCGCGCTCAAACCGTTAACGGCTTAACGCGCCACTTCGCTCTGTCGATGACACGCGGCGCGTTGTTATTTGTATGAAGGGTTTGACGCTGGCTGAGGCAACGTCAGAGGGGAAAATGAAAAGGCGCGGCTGACAACAGCGCGCGCTTTTGATCTGATAACTGCTGCCTGGTTCTTCTACTCGCGGACACCGTCAATCGAAATCGAACATGTCGAAAAGCGAGCGTTTCTTCTTGTGTCCCCGATAATCCGTCCGGTGATTGTCATACGTGCGGTTGTTGTCGTACGCATGGTCGCGATGCCGTTCCCGATCTCGATCCGAATGGCTGTCCCGACTCGTGCGTGCGGTAGCGTTAGTCTGCGCGTCATCGCTCCCGGCGTCCTGCGCAATCAGCTTGTCGAGTTCCCCGCGATCAAGCCAGATGCCCCGGCAGACCGGGCAGTAGTCGATTTCGATCGAGCGTCGCTCGGTCATCAGCAAGTCAGTGGTCTTGCAAACGGGACATTTCATTTCGTTGCTCCTCAAGGGTATAAAAATTCATCGCGCGCTCATTGCTCCGCGCTAACCATCCGCTTCGAATTCGCCCGGCGCACGAGCATGTTGAGTGCCTCGACAAACGCGGAGAACGCCATAGCCGCGTAGATGTAAGCCTTCGGCACGTGTGAACCAAAACCTTCTGCGATTAACGTCATGCCGATCACGAGCAGGAAACCGAGCGCGAGCATGACGATGGTCGGATTGCGATCGATAAAGCGCGACAGCGGGTTGGCGGCGAATAGCATCACGGTGACCGCTGCAATCACGGCAACGAACATGATCGGCATGTGCTCGGTCATGCCGACTGCAGTGATGATGCTGTCGACTGAAAACACGATATCGAGCACGAGGATCTGTCCAATCGCAGCCATGGCGGTCAACTGCACGGTTGTGCTCGCCTTGTCGCGTACTTCTTCCGCGTGGACGACGTGATGGCGAATTTCGCTTGTCGCCTTCCAGACGAGGAACAGGCCGCCGCCGAGCAGGATCAGATCGCGCCATGAAAACGCGTGGCCGAACAGCGTCACGGCGGGCGCGGTCAGTTGCGCAATCCACGCGACGGTGCCGAGCAGGGCGAGCCGGAGCACGAGCGCAAGCATGATGCCCATGCGCTGAACGCGAGCGCGCTGTGCTTCCGGCAGCTTGTTGCTGAGGATCGAGATGAAGATCAGATTGTCGATGCCGAGCACGATTTCCATCACGACCAGCGTGAGAAGCGCAGCCCATGCGGCGGGATCGGCAGCGAGTATGAGTAAAGAGTCCATGGGGTCCGTAAGCAAAGGGTGACAGGCAACGTCGGTATGCCGTCATCATCGCTGCCTTCATGGTTCGGATAAATCAGTGATAATCTGAGCGATATATCGATTTTTTCGAAGTATCGCCAACATGCTCAACTATCGCCATCTCTACTATTTCTGGATCGTCGTGAAGGAGGGCGGCTTCGCGCGTGCGGCCGAGCGTCTCGACATGGCGGTTCAGACGATCAGCGCGCAGGTGCGCGAACTGGAAAAATCGATCGGGCGCCAATTGCTGAAACCGGCGGGGCGCGGCGTCACGATGACTGAAGCCGGCGAGACGGCCTTTAATCGCGCGGAACAGATTTTTCAGATCGGCGAGGCGCTGCTCGACGAGATGCGCGAGGCGGGTGGTGAACGTGTTGCCCGGCTTGCAGTGGGTCTTTCCGACGGCATCTCAAAGCTCGCCGCGCACGCGCTGCTCGCGCCGGTGCTCGACACGCCGTCGCTCAGGCTGCTCTGCCACGAGGGCGAACATGCGCAGTTGCTGTCGGAGCTCGCGCTCCATCGGCTCGATCTCGTGCTGGCGTGCCAGCCTGCGCCGCACAATGCGGACCTGCGCGTCGTGAGCCAGCGCCTCGTCGGTTCGCCCGTCGACTGGTATGGCCCAGCGGAGATCATCCGCAAGTCCGCCCGTACCGGCTTTCCGCAATGCCTGGCCGGGCTGCCTGTGCTCCTGCCCACCGGGCACGGCGCGTTGCGCGCGCGGCTCGACCGGTGGTTCGAAACCGAAGGGATCCGGCCGCGGATCGTCGGGGAATTCGAAGACAGCGCGTTGATGGCGGTGTTCGCCGCGCGTGGCCTCGGCGTGTTTCCGCTCGCGGAACTGGGCGCGGGGGATGTGGCGCTGCTGCGCGGACTGCGCTGGCTCGGTCGAGCGGAAGGCGTGGTCGAAGAAATCCACGCAATCCGCTCGCGGCGCGGGCAACATCATGCGCTCGCTTCTCAGGTGGTCGCTGCCGGGCGTGCGTGAGTGTACGGCGCGTCTGGCAACGGGATGTGCCGGCTTGCTCCCTGGATCGGCTTAGGCCCCCACGCGTTGAACACAGCAGCGAGCAAGGCAATTTCGCCATCCGCCAGATAGTTGTCCACGATCGCGACGGCGATACACAGGCGCATCACCTTGCGCCGCAGCGCGGGGTCGTCGATCTCATCTAACAACGTGGTGAGCAGGGCAGCGCCGAGCTGGCCGACCGGCGGCGCGAACGGCGTGTTCGCGACCGACTGGTCCTCGCACAGCGTTTGCACGATCTGCGCGAATTGCTCTGGTGCGAGGCCAAGTCGGCCCGCTATATCCAGGTTTTCGAGGGCGAGCTCTTCCGAGCTGCTGACGTGTCCGTCGGAAGTGAGTGCCAGCGCGACGATACGTGCGGCGGCTTGAGGACTGTTGCGCGGATAGGTTCGCATGTTTGGGCTCCTGGCGCGGACAATGTCCGCAGTGGTGATGAGCCTCAGTCTGCGTCAGGTTGGGGAACGGATAAATCTGCTAATCCGGGAGCGAAGATTCGGAAAAACCGAAGCTTCCGCAGCAGACTGAACGAAGCCTCGCCGTTCAGCGCGATGCAAAACACCCTATCGGATAAGATACGGCTCGCCGCAATTTTCCGAATAGAAGGAGTGCTTTCAGTGATTCAACCGAGCAACGTGTTCAAGGACAACCTCGCCCAACTGCCGGCCATCGACGGTATCGAACGTATCGAACTGCTCGACGGCAAGGGCGCCGTGGTGGCCAGCATCGAGAACAAGCCGGGCAAACAGGGTTCGCTCGCGGTGTACAACTATCTGCAGCAGGCCTTCGGCACGCTGGACGCCAAGGCAGCCGAACACGGCCTCGCGGTGTTCGCCGAGCATACGGCCGATGCGCGCAACCGTCCGGGTGCACACCCGAACGTCGACCATCTGCTCGCGATTGTGGCCGGTGGGGAAGCGTTGCGCATCGATGTTGTCGCAGCGGCCTGAGCGCGCCGTCGTTGCACGGCGCGGCGTGGATCGCGTGATATCGGTCCGCGCCGTAACCCATACCGGTTGACCGTGGCGTCCCTGCCTACGGATGACTACCTGACTCTTCAGCGGCAAGAATAAAGTCGACGAACGCCCTGAGCGGAGCCGGCATATGCGTCCGGCTCGGGTAGTACAGAAACGGTCCAGTGAAGGTTTGACACCACTCGCCGAGCACAGGTACGAGCGCGCCTTGCTCTATTGCCGGCCGCAGAAATTCATCGAACGAATAGACGATTCCCAGTCCCGCGATGGCCGCGCCTCGTTCCAGTTCGATCACGGAGGCGATCATCGGTCCGTTTGGCTCGATCCGCACGACGTCGTCGCCTCGCTTGAATTCCCATGTCGCGAGCACGCCGCTGTCGAAGCGGTGTCCGATACACGCGTGGTTCAACAGTTCGCCCGGATGTTGCGGTATGCCGCGGGCCGCGAGGTAGGACGGCGCGGCCGCCGCGACGAAATGTTGAACGCGCGGGCCGATCGGCACGGCGATCATGTCGCGCTCGAGGCGTTCGTCGTAGCGGATGCCGGCATCGAAGCCCGCCGCGAGGATATCGATGAACGTGTCGTTGGTGCCGACGTCCACGGTGATACCCGGATGAGCGGCGAGGAAGCGGGATAGAAGGGCAGGCAGAATTTCTCTTGCCGCGATCGACGGAACGTTTAATCTCAGTGTTCCAGTGGGACTCTCGCGAAAGAGGTTCACCGCATCCAGCGCGATTGAGATTTCCCCGAAGGCCGGCGCGAGCCGTTCAAAAAGACGCTGCCCGGCTTCCGTTGGCGTGACGCTGCGCGTCGTGCGGTTGAGCAGCCTGACGCCGAGCTGCTGTTCGAGCCTTCGAACCGCTTCGCTAAGCGATGAGGCTGACACGCCGCCCGTCAGTGCGGCATGGCGGAACCCGCGTGCCCGGGTGACGGCGACAAATGCTTTCAAATCGGACAGGTCGGGTTCCTGCATTGTTCGCTTTTCCGCACGGGTCATCCGGATTGAGATGGATTATCGCACGCTGGAAATCGACCGATACTTCAGCGCAAGCGCCTTGCTTGCGGCGCACCTACCGAGGAACATCATGAAGCAACTTCAACTGGGTAAGACGGGTCCGCAAAGCTCCGCCATCGGTCTTGGCTGCATGGGGATGTCGGGCATGTACGGTCCGTCCGATCGCGCTGAAAGCATCGCAACGATCCACGCCGCGCTCGAAGCCGGCATCACGCTGCTCGATACCGGCGATTTCTACGGCTCCGGCCACAACGAAATCCTGATCGGCGAGGCCCTGAAAAGCGCGCCGCCGTCACGCCGCGACTCGGCGATCATCAGCGTGAAATTCGGGGCCATGCGCGACCCCGCTGGTGGCTGGTCGCTCTACGATGCGCGTCCCGCGGCGGTCAAAAACTTTCTTGCCTACTCGCTGCAGCGGCTGGGCGTCGATCATATCGACATCTACCGCCCTGCGCGGCTCGATCCCGACGTACCTGTCGAAGACACGGTCGGGGCGATCGCCGACATGATCAAAGCCGGCTATGTGCGGCACGTCGGCTTGTCCGAAGTGGGCGCGACGACCATTCGCCGTGCGGCGGCGGTGCACCCGGTGAGTGACCTGCAGATCGAGTACTCGCTGATTTCACGTGGCATTGAAGACGAGATCCTGCCGACGTGCCGCGAACTCGGGATCGGCGTGACGGCGTACGGCGTGTTATCCCGCGGTTTGATCAGCGGCCACTGGAGCAAGGAATCCGCGGGGAAAGGCGATTTTCGCGCCATGAGTCCGCGCTTTCAGGGCGACAACGTCGATCACAACCTCGCGCTGGTGGATGCGCTGCGCAAGGTGGCCGATGCAAAAAGCGTTTCGGTTGCGCAGATTGCGATTGCGTGGGTCGCGGCTCAAGGCAGCGATATCGTGCCGCTCGTGGGCGCACGTCGGCGCGATCGTCTTGCCGAAGCACTCGGTGCGGTTGATGTGACGCTCAGCGCGGAGGATCTGGCCGCGATCGCGCAGGCAGTGCCGCGCGGAGCTGCCGCAGGTGAACGTTATGCAGCGGCGCAAATGGCGCATCTCGACAGCGAACAGGGGAGTAAGGGCCACGCTGCCTGATGCGTTGACGGGTCGTGCAAACCGGGTGAGCCACGCACGGTTGAATGCGCCGCGGCGTGGCCTCACCCTGTTGTCAGTGCGTCAGAAACGGTGGTCCTGATCAGTACCCGGCGTGAACGAAACGCCGCGCAATACCTCACCAAAGCCCGCGCCTCGCAAGGCGACAAATTTCTCGCGAGCGGCGCCGGACACAGTCGTATTCGCGAGCAGGTCGCGAATGGCTACCAGCTTGTTCGGATCGGCGCCCACATCGCCGTTGCCGCTGATGGTCGACGTCATTGCCCAGAGCGTGACTGTGCCGTCATTTTCGACGCGGCCAGTCAGGTTGCGCAGCCCATCCGCCGCCGGTGCCCACGGCAGTCCAGTCGCCGTATTGGAGCCGGTCGGATATCCGGAGACCGTGTATTGCTGGCCCAGGTTCAGACCCGCCTGCAGGGTGTAGGCGAGCGTCCACTTTTTCGCACCGGCGTTATACACCCACTTCTGCAGACCCGCGCCAGTCTGCGCGGCCGCATGCGTGTAAAGATCGGGGCCACCCGTGTAACCATCGCCCTCGTCCGCGACATAGAGCGTCGTCGCGTTGGCGAACCAGAGGCCAAACGGAAAGGAGAGCGTAGTCGCGGTCTTGTTGGGTGTCGACGGAAAGCCGGCCAGCACGCACATATTGCTTGGCAGTCCGTTGGTTTGGACCGTCGCGGCGTCGTAAGCAAGCGCCTTGCTGGGCAATGCCGCATTGGCGGCCGGCACACCCGTGCCAGACGGGCAGGCGTTTCCAGTGGTATCCACAAAGTACACCGTGTTTACGCCGTTGCTGCCGCTGCCCTTCGTAAAGTAGAGGACATTGTTGAATACGGTCATGCCCCGGAAGTTGTCGTCCTTGCCGATCTTGTCCGCCGGCTTGCCAAGTTCAGTGACCGAGAAGCTGGCGACCGGCGTCGGCGCGCCTGGATCCTGCTGCGCCTCATGCTTCTTCGTCGCGTCGATGAATTGTGCGCCGGCGCCGAGGATCACGCCGGCCGGTTGCGGATTGGCACCGTTACCCGCGTTGCCCGCTGTGTAGAAAAAATCTTCGCCATCGCGGTTATTCAGAATCGCCGAACGGCCGTTGTTGCCGCTATATGCATTCGTCTCGGTGATGCGGAAGTGCCCATCACGGTCGACGCGTGCGACTGCCCGATAGTAATTCTGCCCCACCGGATTAGTGGGATCGACGACGCCTGGCGCGTTCGAATTGGAGACGTCCAGCGTATTCACCGGCGCCACATACCCCATAAAGGTCAGGTACTGGCCGTCGAGCGAAAGGTGCAGGCCGAGTTCAGATTTGGAGCTGAAGCTGGTGACGAGTTGGTCACGTCGCGGCGTTTTCTGCAAACTGTTGGGCACTTCGAGCGAGCTGACCCACTCGCCGGACGGCGTGAGCTGATCGAGAAAGATCCGCGACGTGATGCCGAAGCTGCCGTCATAGCCGTCGTTGTTCCACACGTACGGATAGGTGCCGTCGCTCGGCGCGCCAGTGGCCGCGCTACAGCCGCCCTGAGTGGCTCCGCAATTCGGCGGCAGGACCGCGCCAACCTGAACGTTGCTTGACTGGTTGTCGTACACGCTTCGACTTACAACCAGTAAGCCTGGTTCAAAGCGACTTTCACCGCGGAAATCGGACTGTTCGGCATGTGCGTTGAGGGCGGCGGCGCAGAGCACCAGTGCTACCGTGGAGGCTGGTCGGGGAAATGACAGGCGGCGTGTCGCGTTGCAGACGGGAGTCGTTTTCATCTGTAGGTTCCGGGTGGGGAGGTGGAAGTTCTTTTCAGACGGACTAGCACGTACAACCCGGTTACCGTAACAACGCATGATGAAGGATTAGTGGCGGCGACTTCGGTGCAAACCCCCATTGCGTATCGGCCTATCCGCTTCCCATTACGCAACGCAAATGGGAAGCGGATAGTGTCAGCATTTATTCAGAAAAATCAGTCGATGCCGACAACGCCTTCCAGGTTTCGGTTTCCTGCGTGACATAGGCATTCTTCTCAGCGATCGCCTTCAGCGTGTCGGTGCCAAGCGGCAGCCGCAGCGGAGGCGTTGGTGCGTCGACCAGATCGACCATGGCGGCCGCGAGTTTCTCCGGGTTGCCCGGCTGGTTGTGGTTCATGCCGGTAGCGAGCCGGCGAACAGCTCCTGACGTCTCGTCATAGTCGGCAATCACGTTCCCAGCAACAACAAGCGATGACGCGTCGAGAAAGTCCGTACGGAAGTATCCAGGCTCCACGACCGTTGCGTGAATGCCGAGCGGCTTCAGCTCGGCGTGCAATGCCTCGGTCAAGCCTTCAACTGCGAACTTGGTCGAACAATAGGCGCCGAACCCGGCGGCTGACCGATAGCCGCCGATCGACGACATATTGATGATGTGACCGGCCCGCTGGGCGCGCATCACCGGCAGAACGGCGCGCGTGATATTCAGCAAGCCGAATACGTTCGTGTCGTACATGCGGCGCACATCGGCATCGCTTGACTCCTCGATGGCGCCAAGCAAACCGAAGCCCGCGTTATTGACCAGAACGTCGATCCGGCCGAATCGTTCAACTGCGGCTTGAACCGCGGCCTTCGCCTGGGCTTCGTCGGTCACGTCCAGCGCGACGGGAAGGAGTGCCGGCGAGTGACCGAAGCGCTCGGCGATCGCTGCGACATTGCGGCCGGTAGCAACGACCGCGTTGCCGTCAGCCAGGGCTGCCTGGGCGATCAGCGCGCCGAGGCCGCGCGTTGCGCCGGTGATGAACCAGACGCGCTTGAAGCCGTTGTTCGTGTTGTTAGCCATGATGTTTCTCCTACGGTTCGGGTGAAAGTGAACGAATAATAGGAGTGTCGATTGGCATAAACTAGAGGCTGATTGGTAGACTGATAATCAACTTTTATTTGCTAATTCGGGCGGCCATGAACGAAGTACGCGCGATCACGATATTCGTCCGGGCCGCGGCGCTGGGAAGCCTGCGCAAGGCCGCCGTGGATCAGGGCATCTCGCCGCAGGCCGCGAGCCACGCGGTCATGCAACTGGAAAAGGAGCTGGGGGTTCGGCTTTTCCACCGAACCACACGCAAGTTGAGTTTGACCGAGGAGGGGCAGGGGCTTCTGGACAACGTGAGACCTGCGTTGGCGATACTGTCGTCGGCACTCGACGACGCGCGGCGATCGAAAGAGGCGATTGCGGGCCCGTTGCGGGTGAGTGCACCAAGTGCATTCTGGCGCACCGTGCTATGGCCATATTTCCTGGAATTCGCCGAATTGCACCCGAATGTGCAACTGGACGTGCAGTTCGACGATCACTTCACCGACCTCGTCAGCGATCGCGCCGATGTTGGCTTTCGCGGTGGTTCGCCGCCGTCGGGCGGCACGATCGCGAGACGGCTGTTGCCGATCCAACTGATTGTCTGTGCCTCGCCTGCCTATCTCGAGCGTTATGGCGCGCCGCGGACCATCGACGAGCTCGACGGGCACCGTTGCACCGGCTATCGACGGGCGAATACCGGCAAGCAGGCTCCGTGGGAATTTCTGATCGGTGACGAGATCGCCTATCGCGACGTCGCAGCTAGCTTATGCGTCAATGACACGGACGCGGAGACCCAAGCCGTGCTGGCGGGACTCGCAATCGGTCAACTCGGCAGCTTTTCGGCGACCCTGCCCATCAAACGTGGCGAACTTGTTCCGCTGCTCGTCAGGCATGTCACGCAGCGTGAGGCCATCTACGTCTACTATCGCCATCGAACCGAGCAACCGCTGCGCGTGAGGACGTTCATCGACTTTATGGTCGAGCGCCTCGCGGGGAACAGGGATTTCTATCTCGAGCCGTCTGAGCTTCGTGCTGCGCGTTGAACGTGCCGGGTTCAGATAAGCCTCTGAACGGGGATAACGTACTGCAGCGTTAGCGAGTTAGCTTGCGGACGTCATGTGATGAGGCGGCCGGCAGCGATGCTTTATGTCTTCGGCAACGTGGATTTGCCGCTCCGTTTGCGCGGCTTCGGTTCGACACCTACGCGCGGGTCGCGTGCGAGCACGAGCGCCGTCATGGTTTCGACGGTGGTTTCAAAAGCCGGATCGTCTTGCGGCACATAAAGCCATTTTCCAAGCACCGGATGCGGCCGCAAAGCGGGTACTTCTTCAATGAGCGCGGCGTGGCGTTCGTGCGAGGTGCACACCAGCAAGCCATTCCACGGCTTGTCGCGATCGGCGGCAATCAGACATAGCAGGCCGTCGATATAGGCGGCATCGCTGCCGAACATCCGTTTGCGAATATAGGTGGCGTCGCGCTCGAATGCGTCGAAGATCCAGACGAGCGAGTTGCGGATGGAAGAGGGCATCGGTGTGAAATCCCAGGGGCAATGAGCGATGTTAACCAATGTCTGCTTTCGCTGCCTATGACTGATCGTCGAGAGTCGACCTCGGCGTATCTGAGCGCCGCCTCCTCCGGCAATTGCGTTTCATAAGCGTTTCCTATCGTGCAAGAACGAACCCGTCTTGGCGCGATTTGCGGGGGCGATATACCGTTATATCCGTGTTGCAGCGGTGTCGTGCCTACTCGTTCCTGATCTGCATGAGCCGCTCCCCTTACATCCGGAAGCGAAGATCGACCATGTACAAAGCCATCAGGAAGAACCCGTCGGCGGCTCAGGCTGCCGAAACGATCCTTAGCGCGTTGCGCGACATCCCCGTCTCTGCGCTCAGCGACAACATGCATCGCAACATCGGCAGTGTGGGCCTGCACCCGTATCAGCGGCCCGGCAAGAAGACGATGGCCGGTACCGCGGTCACGGTGCGCTCGCGTGGCGGGGATAACCTGACTTACCTGCGCGCCCTGGAGTTTTGCCGTCCAGGGGACGTACTGGTCGTGGATGCTGGTGGTGATCTCAACAACGCCGTGGTCGGCGGCATTCTGTCGTTCTACGCGGCCCACATCGGCGTTGTTGGTTTGGTGGTAGATGGTGCGATCCGTGACGTCGCGGAAATCCGCGATCGGGATTTTCCGGTTTACGCCCGTGGGGTCACGCATCGGGGGCCGTATAAAGACGGTCCGGGTGAAATCAATGTGCCGGTGTCGGTCGGCGGCATGGTGGTCAATCCGGGGGATATCGTGGTCGGCGATCAGGATGGCTTGCTCGCCATTCCGCAAGGCGATGCCGAACACGTCATCGAAAAAGCGCTGGCCGTTCTGGAAGCAGAGGCTGAGACGATGCGAGCGATGAAGGACGGCCGCTGGAACCGCGCGTTTATCGATGCGCTCGAAGCACGATGCAATAACTGAGCACCGTGTGGGGAGAAGGAAAAAGCCGACGTCTACATCGCGACGTCGGCTTTTTTTATCGCCCTTTCATTGCCCATTCGCGTGATGGGTGGACGCATGACGACGAGAATGCGGCTTGCCGCGTCATCGTCGCCACACGTGCGGGATCAATTAATCGAAGCTCACCAGCACCTTCATCGATTTTGAACGGTCGCCCGCTGTCTGGAACGCCTTGACCGAATCCTGATACGGGAAAATGCCCGAGATCAGGGGCTTCACGTCGATCAATCCCTTGTTCAGCAGTTCGACGGCAATGGCGAATTCTTCGTGGAAGCGGAACGCGCCGCGCAGATCGAATTCCTTGGCGACGATCACATTGATCGGCAACGAGATGTCGCCGCCGAGGCCGACCTGGACGATCACGCCGCGCGGTTTGAGCACGTCGAATGCCCCGCGCAATGCCGCTGCGTTGCCGCTCGCCTCGAACAGAACGTCGAAACTGCCCTTGTCGACGGCGAACGGCTGGAGCGCGTCAGGCGTCTCCGCGATGTTGAACGCGAGGTCGGCGCCGACCTTTTTCGCGCTGTCGAGCGGAAGCGCATTCACGTCGGTTGTCACGATCATCGCTGCACCGGCCCTGCGCGCGGCCGCCGCGATCAACGCGCCGATCGGCCCACATCCTGTGACGAGCACCCGCTTACCGAGCAACGGACCCGCGCGCCGAACGGCGTGAAGGGCAACCGAAAGCGGTTCGGCCATCGCGGCTTCCGCATCGCTCAACGAGTCCGCCACGACGTGCGCCTGTGAACGGTCGATCACGATCTCCTGCCGGAATGCGCCCTGCACGTGCGGCGTGCGCATCGCGCTTCCGTAGTAACGCATATCCAGGCAGTGGTTCTGCAGCCCTTGCTGACAGTATTGGCACAGGCCACACGGCCGGCTCGGGCTGATGGAGATCCGCGTACCGACCGGCATATCCGTCACACCAGGTCCCACACGCGAGACGGCGCCCGAGACTTCATGGCCGAGCACCATGGGCTCCTTGATGCGAATCGTGCCGAAACCGCCATGGTTGAAGTAGTGAAGATCCGAACCGCAGATACCGCCGGCCCGAACCCGTACGAGCAACTGGTTGGCTTCCGGTTCAGGCGTGGGAACGTCCTCGATGCGCAGATCGAGTGGGGCGTGAATGACAAGTGCATGCATGGTGAGGGCCTATAACGGTGAATGCGGGATCAGCACGCTATACGGTAGCGCCTCAAGGCCCAGTCGACAAAGATCAAAGTTGTCTGGGCCGATAGTCGACGCTTATGGATGCTCATTCGAGCGCCTTGGTCATGTTCTCGATGACATTGTTGACGATCGGGACAAGACTTCGCGTCCCGATGTCGTTCGGCTTTCGGTGAGGTCTGCCGGCGTCGGGCGACACCGAACAGACGTGCCACACCGCAAACCTTAGAACTTGTGACGCAGACCGATCGTCGCTTCGAACAGCGAGTTGAAGCCATAGAACGGCTGGTTCGAGCCGGAGGCGGCGGCGAGGGTCGTCCATGCGCCGGTGAGGTGGTTGTAGTCCACGCCGACATAGACGTCGGTGCGCTTGCTGAGGAAATAGTCGAACGTCGGACCGGTCGTGATGCGCGTGCCGCTCTGACCTGCGTGATGGACGAAGTCGATGTAGAACGGCAGATCGAGCACGAGTCCCGGCGTGATGAAGTACTGGACCGCGGTGGAGAAGGAGTCGTTGCGATAGTCGGCCGGATAGACGTGGCTGTAGATATACGAGCCGAACACCTTCGCCGCGCCGAACTTATACGTTGCGCCCGCGGTGAAGATCTTTTGCGAGCTGTCCGGGATCGTCACGCCGAAGTACGTGCTGCCATAGGTGCTGGTCGCAGGCGTCAGGCCGCCGATGTCGTTGACGATCTGATAGGCCGCGCCAACGCTCAAGGGGCCGTGGTCGTAAGAAAGGCTGACGGCCGGCGACGAGTTCTGGTGAGTATTTCCCGCTACCCCGCCAAACGTATACGAGCCCTTGAGGGTGAAACCCGCAAGCGTCGGCGAGGTATATCGCACGGAATTGTCCAGACGGCCGCCGCCAGTCAGACCGGCACCTTGAAAGCCGACCGTGCCGGTGTAATTGGCGAACGCATAGATATCGTGCGTCCAGCCCATTTCATGCACCAGCGTGTATTGCCGGCCCATCGTCAACGTGCCGTAGTCGGTACTGCGCAGCCCCACCATCGCGGTGCGGCCGAACAGGCGGGCCGCGCCGGACGGCGTGGATTGCTGCGTCACACCGGTATTCGGTGTAAAGCCGCCTTCGAGTTGGAAAATGGCGGCTAATCCGCCGCCGAGATCCTCGGTTCCCTGCAGACCCCAGCGGCTACCCTGAATCTCGCCGCCGCTACCCATCGTGAAAAGCTTCCCGCCGGATTTGTTCTGGTGGGTGTCGTAGCGCACCGCTTCGTCGATGATGCCGTACAGGGTGACGCTCGACTGCGCGTGCGCGATCCCAGAAACTGCTGCCAGTCCTAATCCAGTTAGTATGCCTAATGTATGTTTTTTCACGAGTAGATCCCCTTGCAGATTGACGAAAAATGGAAAATTCCAAACCGACTGCCACGTCCTCGCGGCGCGGCATGTCTTTTTTTCAAAGCGACGACGCGACGTATTCACGTCGTCGCCGTACTCTCAGTTCAGTGCGGCGACCGCGGCGGCAATCTTCCTGCAGCCTTCATCGATGATGTCGATGCTTGTCGCGATCGACATCCGGAAGAAGGGTGAAACGCCATAGGCCGATCCGGCAACTAGCGCGACGCCGGCATGCTCGAGCAGATACAGAACGGCATCCACGTCGCCTTCGATGCGTTTGCCCTGCGGCGTGGTGCGGCCGATCATGCCGCCGCAATTGACATACAGATAGAAGGCGCCGCCCGGCGTTTTGCAACTGATGCCGGGAATCGCGTTAAGGGCTTCGAGTGCGTGGTCGCGGCGTTCCTTGTAGGTCCGCACCGATTGCTGCACGAATGTCTGGTCGCCCGTCAGCGCTGCGAGCGCCGCGGCCTGGCTGATCGAACTGGCGTTACTGGTGGATTGGGACTGGAGCGTGTCCATGGCCGCGATCAGGTCGGCGGGACCGGCGGCGTAGCCGATGCGCCAGCCGGTCATCGCGTAGGTCTTGGACACACCGTTGACGACCAGGGTGCGTGAGCTGAGTTCGGGTTCAATCGACAAGAGGTGCTGTGATGCTTCGCCTTCGAACCGGATGTGTTCGTAGATGTCGTCCATCATCACCAGCACCTGCGGGTGACGCAACAGCACATCCGCCAATGCGCGCAGTTCTGCGGCGCTATACGTTGCGCCCGTGGGATTGGTCGGCGAATTGATGATCAGCCAGCGCGTACGGGGCGTAATCGCCGCTTCGAGGGCGGCGGGCGTGAGCTTGAAACTGTCTTCCTCGGTGCAGGGCACGACGACCGGCACGCCGTCGCAGGCGAGCACCATGTCCGGATAGGACACCCAGTAAGGGGCGGGAATCAGAACTTCATCGCCTGCTTCAACGGTGATGGCGAGCGCGTTGAAGATCGCGTGTTTGGCGCCGCACGTCACGATGATGTGTTTGGGATCGTACGAGAGACCGTTCTCGCGTTGCAGCTTTGCGGCGATGGCGGCGCGCAGCGCCGGCGTGCCCGCGGTTTGCGTATAGCGCGTTTCGCCGCGCTCCATCGCATCGAAGGCGGCCTGGCGAATGTGCGCGGGCGTGTCGAAATCGGGTTCGCCGACCACGAGGTTGACGATGATTTTCCCCTGCCGCCGCAGTTCCGCGGCCCGGTCCGCCGCGGCGCTGCTCGGCGAAGGTTTGATTCGTTGGACGCGGGCGGCAATTCGCGATGCACTCACACTTGACTCCTCAACGGCATTTGATGAGGCTTCACCTTAAGCGCGCGAAAAAGTTCAAGCCAAGACGTCTTTCCGCTGGCGCAATAACATCCACTTATGACAGGACGGTACGCGTGCACGTCCGGCATTTACCGATCGGGGTTCATGCGGGAATACGCTGACAGGCCACGCTTTTAGCGTTGCAGGAGCGGGAGCGAGGTTTTTTAAGCACTGTGCGCGGGGCGGCGCTTGCCCTATCATTGTTGCCATCACTTAACGTTGAGACGCGACTACCGTGAACCTGCGGCGTTTGAAGTACTTCGTGAAGATCGTCGATATCGGCAGCCTGACGCAGGCCGCCGAAGTGCTTCATATCGCCCAGCCGGCGCTGAGCCAGCAGTTGATCACACTCGAAGACGAGTTCCAGCAACAACTGCTCGTACGCACCAAGCGGGGCGTCACGGCCACTGAGGCGGGCGCCACGCTGTATCGCCACGCCCAGTTGATACTGCGCCAGTACGAACAGGCTCAGGCCGACGTGAAGAGCGCCGGTCAGACGCTGTCAGGCCAGGTTTCGGTCGGGCTCGCGCCCGGCACCGGCGCGTCGGCGCTGTCGCTGCCGTTGCTGCGGACCGTGCGCGCCCGCCATCCGGACATCCTGCTCTATATCAACGAGAATTTCGGCACGACGCTCAGCGAACTGATCATGAACGGGCGTATGGACATGGCCGTGCTGTATGGCGACAAGCCCGTCCACGGCCTGTCGTTCCAGCTTCTGATGAACGAGGAACTGTTCCTCGTGGCGCCGCGCAGCATGGGGATCACGCAGGAGCAGATCGCCGTGACGGAGTTGCGCGACGTGCCTTTGCTGCTGCCGCGTCCGTACAACTATCTGCGCAAGTACGTCGACGAGGGTTTCGCGCGCGTGCAGATGATCCCCAAGGTCGTGGCTGAAATCGAATCCGCGTCGACGTTGTCGGCCGCGGTGAGCGCGGGGATCGGTGCGACCATCCTGCCCGATTCCACCGCACGGGTCGTAGCCGCGGCGGGCGACGTCGTGCAATGCCGGATCGTTTCACCCGTCATCAAGATTCCGCTTTCGGTCTGTCTGTCCGACCATTTGCCGCTTTCCGAGCCCGCCGCGGCCGTCAAGGACATCCTGCTGGAACTGGCCGGCGACCTTGCGCTCGACGTGCGCTTCGAGTCCGGCGCCGATAGCGCCGATACATAAGCGCGCCTTATCGCTACAAAGCCAAACCGTCTTGGCGCATTTTTTATGCGCCGGATACATTGAGTCCATCGTCGATCGCCCCGGTTCGCAGTGAGCCGGCGCGACGAGGCTAGCCGTCACGCGGGCGGGGCAACCAGAGATTGAATCGGGTTGCCGTACAGCCCCAGCGGTGCTTCGCGCACGCCAATCGACCGGCGCGCGTCCAACCGGCTACGGACTCAAAGATGGATCTCCAGAAGATTAAGGCGCTTATCGACCTGTTGGCGGACTCTCCGCTGGCCAAGCTCGAAGTCATCGAGGGCGAGGAACGGGTCAAGCTAGTGAAGGCGAAACGGCGCGGCAAGCGGGCTGAGGCGCCTTCGGGCGATGAACGTGTAGCCGTGACGTCCACCCCGGGCACCCAAGGGAGCCAAGGGGCTCAATCACCGCTCGCGGCGCCTGCGCAATCCGTCGACACCCCTCAGGCAGCCCCCGCAACCACCAGTGAGCCGCAACTCGTTCGTGCGCCCATGTTCGGTGTCGTTCATCTGACGCCGGCGCCCGGCGAGGCGCCCTTCGTGAATCCCGGCGACACGATCAAGGAAGGACAGGTGCTCTGCACGATCGAGGCAATGAAGATGTTCAACGCGATCGAGTCCGAACTCAGCGGCGCCGTTCTGGAGATTCTTGTAGCTCCGGGCAGCGAAGTGGAATCCGGGCAGCCGCTGTTCCGGATCGGCTGATCGACCATGTTCAACAAAGTACTGATTGCCAACCGCGGCGAGATCGCGCTTCGAATCCAGCGCGCCTGCCGTGAACTCGGTCTGAAAACCGTCGCCGTCCATTCCGAGGCAGACGCCGATGCGCGGTATGTCCGGCTCGCCGATGAAGCGCTGTGCATCGGTCCTGCCGCACCGGGGCAGAGTTATCTGAACCGGGCCGCGATCCTGTTCGCGGCGCACGTGAGCGGCGCACAGGCGATTCATCCCGGCTACGGCTTCCTGTCGGAAAACGCGGATTTTGCGGCGCAGGTCGAGGCTGCCGGCATGGCCTTCATCGGCCCCGAGCCCGACTCCATTCGAACGATGGGCGACAAGGTCGCCGCCAAACGGGCCATGCGCGCGGCCGGCGTGCCCTGTGTTCCTGGCCCGGACGGCGGTCTGCCGGACGACCCCACGGAGATCCTGCGGGTCGCGCAGGAGATCGGCTATCCGGTGATCGTCAAGGCGGCGGGCGGCGGCGGCGGGCGAGGCATGCGCGTCGTGCCGGGCCCCGAGCAATTGCTTGAGGCGGTGTCGGTGACGCGCGAAGAAGCACGCCGCGCCTTCGGCAAGCCCGAGCTCTATGTCGAGAAGTTTCTCGAGCATCCGCGTCACGTCGAAATTCAGGTCCTGTGCGATACGCACGGCAATGCCCTGTGGCTCGGTTCGCGCGACTGTTCGCTGCAACGGCGTCATCAGAAGGTACTGGAAGAGGCGCCCGCACCCGGCATCGACCCGGAATTGATCCGGCAAGTGGGCGAGCGCTGCGTCGAGGCCTGCCGGCAGACGAATTACCGCGGCGCGGGCACCTTCGAATTCCTGTTCGAGAACGGCCAGTTCTACTTCATCGAAATGAATACGCGGCTGCAGGTCGAACATCCCGTGACGGAAATGACGTCGGGCATCGACATCGTGCGGGAACAGATAAGGATCGCCCAGGGACACGCGTTGACGATTCGTCAGTCGGACATTCGCACGCTTGGCCATTCGCTGGAATGCCGGATCAACGCCGAGGACCCGTTCACCTTCGCCCCGTGTCCGGGGAAGATTTCCGTTTGGGAACTGCCGGGTGGCAACGGCGTGCGTGTGGACTCGCATATGAGTGGCGGCGCGGTCGTGCCGCCTTATTACGACTCGCTGATCGCCAAGGTGATCACCCACGGAGCAACCCGTGAAGAGGCGCTGGCGCGCATGCGCATCGCGCTCTCGGAGATGCGCATCGAAGGCATTCGCACCAACGTGCCATTGCATCAGGCCATGCTCGAGGACGAAGGGTTCGGTGAGGGCGGCGTCGATATTCATCATCTGGAGCGTTGGCTCGCAAAGAGGAAACAGACATGACGCTGACTGTTGAGCATGCGTCGATTGCGCACGGGGACGTAGTCGAACGGCTGCGTCCGGATTCACAGAGGACTGTCCTTGCAATGAAACAGGATGAATCGGAGCAGGCGCTTTGCATCAGCATGCTGGGTACGACGGCCATGCTGTTCGAAGCGCCCGGCGCGCTCGATCTGCATGCGCAGCGCCGCATCTGGACACTCGCCCGCGAGGTCGAATCATGGCCTGGCGTGCGTGAAGCGGTACCCGGCGTGACCAATCTGATGCTGACGTTTTCCACGCCGCCCGCCGATCCGGACTCGCTCGGCGCCGCGTTGCGCGACGCGTGGGCCGCGGCGGGCGAGTTGCAGATCGAAGGGAGGGTGGTGGACTTGCCGGTGGAATACGGCGGCGAGTTCGGGCCGCATCTGCAGGACGTGGTGAATCACACCGGCTTGTCTATCGACGAGGTCGTGCAATTGCACTGCGCGCCGCTCTACACGGTCTATGCGCTCGGCAGCCATCCCGGGTACTGCTATCTGGGCGGCATGGACCCGCGTATCGCCACGCCACGGCGCAAGGTGCCGGTGCTGGGTTTGCCTGGCGGTGCGGTGTCGATCGGCGGAGTGCAGACCGGAGTCTCCGCATCGACGGGACCGAGCGGCTGGAACACGATCGGTCATACATCGATGTCGTTCTTCGACCCCACGCGCGATAACCCGGCCACACTCGCACCCGGCGACATGATCCGCTTTCGCGTCGAAAGGATTGTTCCATGATCGAGATCTTGTCTTCGTCCGCGCTCGCGACGGTGCAGGACCAGGGGCGTGAAGGCTATCTGCGTTACGGCGTGGGAACGGCCGGCGCGATGGACCGGTTGGCGCTCGCGGTCGGCAATCTGTTGCTCGGCAATCCGGACGACGCGGCCGGCATCGAAATTCCGATGTTTCCGTTCCGCATCCGCTTCCTTGAAGATCTTTCGTTCGCCATCACCGGTGCCGATTGTTCGGCGCGCTTAGGCGACCGGCCGGTGCTGCCGTGGTGGACCGTGCATGCGAAACAGGGCGACGTGCTGACGATCGGCGTGCCGACCAGCGGCACGCGCTGCTACCTGTCGCTCGCGGGTGGCGTGGACGTACCGGTGGTGCTTGGTTCCCGCAGTACGCAATTGCGCGGCCAGTTCGGCGGCTACAACGGTCGTCAGTTGCAGAAGGGTGATGTGGTGAAGGCAGTGGGTCTCGCCGAGCGCGTCGTGCCGCAAGATGCTGTGCTCGCCGCAGGATTCGGCACGGTGCCGCCGGAGTACTCGTTGCCGGCGCCGCTGTCCCTGCCCGCAGCCGAGGCAGGCGAAACCGTGGTGCGCGTGCTGCCCGCCGCGGAATACGACTGCTACGAGCCGGAATCGCTCGAAGCGTTCTGGCGCGACGGGTGGAAAGTGACGCCGCAGAGCGATCGCTACGGATATCGCCTCGCTGGTCCGACCCTGGTCGCGACGCATTCGATCGAAAAGCGTTCGCACGGCATCGTGCCGGGCGTGATCCAGGTGCCGCATAGCGGCCAGCCGATCATTCAGTTGCGGGATGCGCAACCGTCGGGTGGCTATCCGAAGATCGGCACCGTGATCGAAGCCGATTTGTGGCGGCTCGCGCAGGCGCGCATTGGTACGAAGATTCGCTTTGTTCAGACGACGTACGCGGAAGCCGTTACGGCGCTGGAAGAACTGGACAGTTATCTCGTCAGGGTGCGCAATCTCGTTGCACTGTTTTGCCCTTCCCGACACTGACACATGACACAAAAAATCGAAGTGGATATCGGCGAGCTTCGGCAGATCACGTCGTGGCTCGCGGCAGTCGATATCGAGTTCATCGAAATCAGCAAGCCCGGGGCGACGGTTCGGTTGACGATGGAGCAGGCGCCTTGCTCTGCTGGTGCGGATGCGCCGGCGCAGGCGGTTTCGGCTGTGGTTCCTGGCGGACTCGCGCGCGCAGCGGACACTGCGCAGACGCAGGCCGTCAGCATCACCGCGAAGTCGGCCGGCATCTTTCTGTCGACGCATCCGGCGCGCTCAACGCCTTTGGTCAGCGCGGGCGATCACGTCAAACCGGGCGACATTGTCGGCTTGCTGCAGATCGCGCAATTGTGCGTGCCCGTGGTCGCGTCGGCGGACGGCATGGTCATGCGCTTGTGCGTCTCGCATGGCACAACGGTCGGTTACGGAACGCCCTTGCTCGAACTCTCGCCGTCGGCGTAGACGCATATCGATAGATAGACACTGAGTCGGTGTGGTCCGCTGCGGATAGCCCGGCACAGACCGCTTAAAGAATGGAGAGTGGATAGTGGAAATCGACCTGAACGCGGACCTGGGCGAAGGCTTTGGACCCTATCGAATGGGCGAAGACGAAGCGATGCTCGATATCGTTTCGTCCGCCAACGTCGCATGCGGCTATCACGCGGGCGACCCCGTCATCATGGACAAGACGGTGCGGATGGCTCTCGCGCGCCAGATCGACGTCGGCGCGCATGTCGGCTTTCCCGACATGATGGGCTTCGGCCGGCGGCAGATTCAGGCGGACCCGCTTGAACTGGCGAATTACGTGGTGTATCAGATGGGCGCGCTTGCGGGCATCGCGAAGCGGGCCGGGCATCGCGTCACGCACATGAGCTTTCACGGCGCGCTGGGCAACATGGCTGCGGCATCGTATGAACTGGCCGAGCCGCTGGTGCGGGCGCTCGCCGAGTTTGATCGCGATCTGATCATCAGCGTTTCGACGAACACCGAAATCGAACGGGCCGCCGATCACATCGGGATGCGCACGGCCAACACGTTTCTCGCCGACCGTGCCTACGACGATCAGGGCGCGCTCGTGTCGCGCAAGCTGGAAGGCGCGGTCATCAAGGACCGCGCGGCTGTCCTCGCACGCGTCAAGGAGTTGCTCGAAGACGGCACGATCACGACGATCACGGGCAACAAGCTCAAGATCGCGGTCCAATCGATCCTGCTGCACGGCGATACGCCTGGTGCCGTCGAACTCGCGCGCACGGTGCGCGGCGTGATCGAATCGGCGGGTGGCCGGGTCGTGCCGGTGTCGAAGCTCGTACGCTAGGCGCGCGCCGGCCGACCTGCATCGATCAACCTGCATTGATCAACCATAAGCCAGTCTTATCGCCACAAAGCCAATCCGTCTTTGCCCCACGTTTTCACGGCGTATACATTGGTAACAGGCTTATCGCACGCCTCAAAGGGCGACAGTTCAGAACTACAGATAGAGGTCATTCATGCCGTTTTCAGACTATAAGACCGCGCTGGTGACGGGCGCTTCGACCGGAATGGGCGCTGCGATCGTCGAGCGCTTCTGCCGTGAAGGACTCGAAGTGCATGCGCTCGCCCGCAACGCGGATCGTCTGAATGAGCTGGCGGAGCGAACCGGTTGCATCCCGCACGCGATCGACGTGTGCGATCTGGCAGCCGTCACGAAGCTGACGCAGGACGTGCAGTTCGATATCGTCGTGAACAACGCCGGCGTATCGACCAAAGGCTCGATTCTGGATGCCGCTGCCGCAGACATCGACCTTCAGGTGGAAGTCAACCTGCAAGCTGTTCTGCATATCGTGCGGCTTACCATGCCGGGCATGGTTGCCCGCGATCGCGGTCATATCGTCAATATCAGTTCGATCGCAGGGATCTACAACTTCAACGGCAACTCCATTTACGCCGCAACGAAGGCCGGCATCCATGCGTTGTCGCGCCAGTTGCGAGTGGACGCGACCGGCAGACGCGTACGCGTGACGGAGATCTGTCCGGGCCGTGTCGCCACCGATATTTTTGGCCACGTGCATGGCGACATCGAGGCGGCGCGCAAGCAGTTCATTGATGGCTTCGAGTTGCCGCTGCCGTCCGATATTGCCGATGCCATCGCCTTTGCGATCGCCGCGCCGCTCGCGGTCAACATTAGCAATATGGAAATCCTGCCCACGCTGCAGGTGCCGGGCGGGCTGACGACGATCAAGCGCGATCCCGCCGACCACAACGAGTAAGTGCAATCCAGAGTCCAACAAGGAGGTTTTCCATGGGTGCATCGGTACTGGTTACCCGTGCGTCATTTCCGGACATCGTCGACCGCCTGCGCGCGAACTTCGACGTGACCGACAATCCGGACGATACGATCTGGACGCAACCAGAGCTGATTGCCAGGCTGCAAGGCAAGGTGGGGGCCATGACGGCCGGCAGCGACCGGATCGACGCGACCTTGCTCGACGCTTGCCCGCAGTTGAAGGCGGTATGCAATATCGGCGTGGGCTACAACAACGTTGACGTGGAAGCCTGTACCGCGCGTGGCGTGCTGGTGACGAATACGCCGGACGTCCTGACGGATACCACCGCCGATTTCGGCTTCGCGCTGATGATGGCAACGGCGCGCCGCATCACCGAGTCGGAGCATTTCCTGCGTGCCGGCGAATGGACCAAAACCGGACGCTACGACATGTTCGTCGGCAACGACGTGCATGGTTCGACGCTCGGCATTCTCGGCATGGGACGTATCGGCCAGGCCATTGCGCGACGTGGCGCATTCGGCTTCGGCATGCGCGTGATCTATCACAATCGCTCGCAACTGGCGCCGGATGTCGAAGAGAGCTGCAAGGCACGCTATGTCGACAAGGAAACGCTGTTGCGCGAGTCGGATCACCTGATCATCGTGGTGCCTTACTCGGCCAGCTCGCATCACGCGATTGGCGCCGCGGAACTCAAGCAGATGAAATCGTCGGCCACGCTGACCAACATCGCGCGTGGCGGCGTAGTGGACGACGCAGCTTTGGCGGTAGCGCTGAACGAAGGCAGCATCGCGGCGGCGGGTCTGGATGTATTCGAAGGTGAACCGGTTATCTGCCCGGCGCTTCTCGCGCAAAAGAATGTGGTGCTTACGCCGCATATTGGCAGCGCGTCTGTCAGCACGCGGCGTGCGATGGCCTCGCTTTGCGCAGACAATTTGATCGCCGCTCTAGGGTACGGCGCAGCGGCCGGCAAGCCGCCGACACCGGTGAACCCGCAGGTGCTGACGCGCCCGACAGCCACAGCCTGAACGATGACCGGCGCAGCATGCTGCGCCGGCGCAATACCGCCGTTGTTTCTCAAGCGTGAGCGCTCCGATAAAGGAGCGCGCCACTGACGATGAGGCGCCCGCAGAGGCGCCACATACTGGAGACAAACACCATGTACAACCACGCCTGTCCCACTGCCGGAAGCCGCTCCGATTCATCATTCCCGAAACTTATTGCACCAGAAGAAAGGCCTCTGCAACGGCCTTTTTTCGCGAGCTAGTATCAATTCAACACGGAAGTCAATGACGGCTTCCGGGGGATGACGATGCTGCCGCCGGTCGAGTCAGACCGGGATCATCGCTTCGATCCGAATCATTGGGACGTGCTACATGAAACTTCATTTTGACCTGGTGACAGTGCTGCGAGGCGACTATGGGGCGCTGTTTCTCCATGGGATCGAGCTTACCCTCGCGATGGCCGCGCTGGCGTGGATACTCTCACTGGTCGTGGGCATTCTTCTCACGCTGATCCGCCTGACCAACAATCGCCTCGCGACGGCGTTTGTCGCGTCATTCGTGGCCTACCATCGCAATGTGCCGATGCTGGTCCAGATCCTGTTCTGGTACTTCGGCATTTCGAACATCCTCCCCGAATCGTTGCAGACCCTGCTGAACCACTACAACGGCCAGTTCATTTTTGCGGTCGTGGCGATCGGCTTGTGCAGCGCGGCCTACCTCTCCGAAGATATCCGCAGCGGATTGCGTGCGATTCCCTACGGTCAGTACGAAGCTTCGCGTGCGCTGGGCCTGAACTTCCTGAACGGCATGCGTTTCGTCGTGCTTCCGCAAGCGCTGCGCAATGCAATTCCGCCGATGGTCAATCACGCGGTCCTGCTGTTCAAGAACACGAGTCTCGCGATGGCGATCGGCGCGGCGGAGCTGACCTATGTCACCCGGCAGATCGAGAACGAAACCTTCCTCTCTTTCGAGTCGTATTTCATCGCCACGGCGGTGTATCTCGGCCTCTCCCTCGTCATCATGCTGTGCGGCGCCAAAATCGCGATGCACTACCGCATTCCGGGAGTGAAGTGACATGTTCGATATCCTGCGCGACAACTGGACACTGCTGCTTATCGGACAGTATCCGCATGGCCCGTTAGGCGGCATCGTGCTGACGATATTGCTGTCGCTTTCAGCACTCGTCATCGCATTTCCCCTGGGTATCCTGGTCGCCCTGGCACGCATCAGCCCTTTCCGGTTTCTGCGTGCGCCGGCCACAGGTCTCGTTTATATGGTGCGGGGCATCCCGCTCCTGATGGTGATTTTCTGGGTGTACTTTCTCGTGCCTGTTCTGACCGGCTATCCGGTCACCGGGTTTGTCACGATGCTGTGCGCGCTCGTCATCTATGACTCGGCCTATCTCGGGGAAATCATCCGTGCGGGCATCGAGGGTCTGCCGAAAGGGCAGACCGAAGCCTCGAGAGCGCTCGGCATGAGCTACATGAAGACCATGCGCGCGGTCATCCTGCCGCAGGCGCTTTACAACGTGGTGCCGAGCATGGTCACGCAGTTCGTATCGACGATCAAGGAAACCTCGCTGGGTTACATCATCAACGTCCAGGAAATCTCCTTCGCGGCGGATCAGATCAACAACCGGCTGCTGACGAAACCCTTTCCCGTGTATCTGATTCTCGCCTTGAGCTACTTCGCGCTGTGTTACGCGCTGACGCAGCTTGCGCAGTATCTGGAGCGGCGCGTGACGCGCAAGCGGGCCGGCGTCGCATCGAGGACCCAGAAGGCGGCCAACGTTGCGCTGACCGATCCGCTGCCCACCGAGAACTAGGCGCTCAATCACTTCGAGGTATTTCGCATGATCAAGTTTTCCAGCGTCAACAAATGGTACGGCGAATATCACGCTCTCGTGGACGTGAACGCCGAAGTTCGCAAAGGCGAAGTCGTGGTGGTCTGCGGACCATCCGGATCGGGTAAGTCGACTCTGATTCGCACCGTCAACCGGCTCGAGGAGATCAACCGTGGGCAGATCTTCTTCGACGGTCAAAACATTCACGACAAGAAGCTGGGTCTGAATGCTTACCGCAGCCGTGTCGGCTTCGTGTTTCAGCAATTCAACCTGTTTCCGCATCTGTCGGTGCTGGACAACATCACGCTCTCGCCGATGCGTGTGCACGGCCTCAAGCGCGCGGAAGCGGAACGTAAAGCGGCGGATTTGCTCGCGCGCGTCGGTCTGTCGAACAAGGCCAGTGCGTTTCCGCCGCAATTGTCCGGTGGTCAGCAGCAGCGTGTGGCGATTGCGAGAGCGCTGGCGATGGATCCGCCGGCAATGTTGTTCGACGAGCCCACCAGCGCGCTTGATCCGGAGATGGTCGGCGAAGTGCTAAACGTGATGAAGAGCCTCGCGCAGGAAGGCATGACGATGATGTGCGTCACGCATGAGATGGGTTTTGCACGCGAGGTTGCCGATCGCGTGTGGTTTATGGACGCAGGGAAGATTCTCGAAACGGCGGAGCCGGAGGAATTCTTTTTGCGCCCGAAACACGAGCGGGCGCAGCGATTCCTGTCCGATCTTCGCTCGCATTGAGGCAAGCAAGGCGGTATGGCTTTCGCGGCACAGATACAGGTTCGGATTCAGATTCGGTTTGACCACCGTTGATCAGCAGTCGATTGCTTTACACATAAACTTCAGGAGCATCACGATGCAGGTAAAGAAGATTTTCGCGGGGATGTTGGTCGTTGGCGGCGCGGTTGCATCGATTGCCCCGGCACATGCTGATCAATTGGCCGATATCAAGGGCCGCGGCGAGTTGAGCTGCGGTGTGTATTCGAACGTCGAGCCGTTCTCGTATCCCAACGCGCAGACGCGCCAGCTCGAAGGCATGGACGTGGACCTGTGCAACGCGGTGGCGAAACAGTTGGGCGTGAAGGCGAAGCTTGAACCGTTGGCTGTCGAGGCGCGGATTCCGCAATTGAAGCTGGGGCGTGTCGACATTGTGGTCGCCAACCTGGCCTACACGAAAACCCGCGCTACGCAAATTGCCTTTAGCGACTCGTACTACTCGACCAAGGAAGTCCTTGTCGTGAAGAAGGCCGATGCGAGCAAGAAACTGACCGATTTCGCGGGCCAGAAAATCAGCGCTGCCGACGGCTCCACTTCCGCTCAGTCGATTCCAATTTCGATCAAGGATGGCCAGGCGGTGACGTTTCACGATACCAGCTCGGCGTTTCTCGCACTTGAGCAGAACAAGGTCAAAGGCTTCGTGACAAATCAGATGACTGCCACGAAGATCGCGAAGCAGGTGGACGGCACGGACGGCGCGGTGGCGATTGCGTCGGAGCCGATGCTGATCGAGCCGATCGCGGTGGGCTTGCGCCAGAACGAGCCGGCCATGCTGAGCGCGGTCAACAAGGCCTTGGCTTCGATGGAGCAGAGCGGCGAGATGAGCGGTATCTTCGACAAGTGGCTCGGACCGAAGACGCCGTATGGCCTGACGCGAACCGACAAGGTCACGCCGATCGACAAGCTCAAGTTCACGCCGGTGTCCTGAGGCGGAAAGCGTGTGATGCAGCGGCGCGCTTTCATCCGCGTTCCGCTGCCGGTTGAATGGCCGGCGCGATTCATTGGATCGCGTGCCGTGACGACGTAGCTGGATTTTGCAACGTGACACATAAAATAGTGGTGATGGGCGTGTCGGGCTCGGGCAAGTCGACACTTGCACGCGAGTTGGCCGTGGCGCTGGAGGGCGTTTTCATCGAAGGAGACGAGCATCACTCGGCGGAAAGCCGTGACAAGATGTGCCGCGGAATCGCGTTGTGCGATAGTGACCGCGAGCCGTGGCTGGACCGCCTCGCCGAGCAGGTGGATGATATGCACAGGACGGCCGTGCTGTCCTGTTCCGCATTGAAACGTCGCTATCGGGAGCGCATGCGCGCGCGTGTCGCCGGGCTGAGATTCGTGTTTCTCGACATCACCTTGGCCGCAGCGGTTGCACGGGTTTCCAAGCGGCTGGATCATGAGTTTCCAGCGACATTGGTGGCGAATCAATTCGCAACGCTCGAGTCACCTGTAGGTGAAGATGGTGTGCTCCACCTTTCCGCTTCGCTGCGCAGCGCGTGCGGTCTGAGAGAGGTCATGCAATGGCTGGGTACGCCGGACGGTGCTGGATGGAAGTCGGACGAATTAGAGTCGAAGAGGAGTTGAGTTGAACAACAATCTGAAGATGTTTGATCTGTCGGGGCGTCGTGCTCTGGTTACCGGGTCGAGTACGGGTATCGGTTATGCGCTGGCCAAAGGATTGGCAGGTGCTGGCGCTGAAGTGATTCTGAATGGTCGCAACGCGACGAGACTGGCAGAGGCTGTCAGCCGTTTGCGCGATGAAGGCGCGACCGTTCATGCCGCGAGTTTCGACGTGACGTCGGCCGCTGAGGTCGATGCGGCGATCGCCGATATCGAACGCGAAATCGGTTCGATCGACATTCTCGTCAATAACGCCGGGATGCAGCGCCGTGCGCCGCTCGAACAGTTTTCCCATGCTCAATGGGAAGAACTGATGAAGACCAACGTCGACAGCGTGTTCCTGGTCGGCCAGGCGGTCGCGCGGCACATGATTGCTCGCAAGCGCGGCAAGATCGTCAACATCTGTTCGGTGCAAAGCGAACTGGGCCGTCCGAACATCGCGGCCTACACGGCGAGCAAAGGCGCAGTGAAGATGCTGACGAAAGGCATGGCAATCGACTGGGGGCAACATGGCATCCAGGTCAATGGACTTGGGCCGGGGTACTTCAAGACGGAGCTGACCGAAGCACTCGTCAAGGATGAAACGTTCAGCAACTGGCTGATCGGACGCACGCCGTCGCGCCGCTGGGGCGATGTGGAAGATCTCGTCGGCGCTGCTGTGTTTCTGACGAGCGACGCTTCGAACTTTGTGAACGGTCATATCCTTTACGTGGATGGCGGCGTGACGGCCACGCTGTAGGGGCTGGTTCGTATCGGGCGATCGTGGCTTGTCGAAATACTGCAAGTTGAAGCGCGAGCCGAGCAAGATTGCTATTGCTGCGATGTCACTTCCAGAAGGTCCTTAAGTTGCAACACTGCCGTGTCGGATTCCGCTTGAATCCGCGCGCGCAGAACAAGCCAGTTGAGTATCGCGAACCACAACGACGGCGCGTGATAAGTGAACGTTCGCTCGAAGCGTGTTCCGCTCGCGGTCGATGTCAGTAAATACGTGACACTGCCAGCCGATCTGCCTTCAATCTTTCCGTCTATTTTCCATTTGCCTGGAGGCTCGCGCGCAGTGACGGTCCACACCACGCTGCCGCGTCGGCCCGCCACACGGAACTCCTCCACGACCTGCTCGCCCAGATCGAGCGAATGGTCAACGGCGCCACTGACCGCGAGTGACGATGGATGCCAGGCTGGCCAGTGAGCGGGTGTCGTGACATAGTCGAACACGACTTTGGAGGGACGTTGAATCGACGCAACCGTAACGATGCGGGTGTCGAGCCCAACCTGCTGCGGTAACGGCAAAAAGAGCAACCCGATAACAACGAGTGCGGCCAATATTGCCGTTACGTACCGGGTACGTTTTTTCATGGCGACTTGTACTCCACATACTCAGGACGACGACACCGTACTGCAGCGTGCCTGATCAAGGGTAATCTGGTTGGGGAGTGTTCATCTCGCGTCAGTGCGTGACAATCGAACGAGCCTGTCAATGCGCCGCGCGCAATGCCTCGTCCGCAACAGCCAGCCGTGACGCCATGACCTTGACGACAAAACGATGAATTTGCTGCGCGGTCTCGGGATCGTCCTGCTCGAGCGCACGCAACGACTCGAGCGTCAAACGCCGGACACGCGCGGGGCCCTCGGCAAGCACATCCGCGCTGCGCACCTGCTGCGTGTACACCGCCATTTCGCCGACGATGGTACCTGGCCCGAACGAGCGCAACCTGAGGGATCTGCCGTCCGCAAGCCGCAGCAAGACGGTGACACGGCCGCGCTCGACGAAGTACATGGCGTCCCCTGGTTCGCCGTGACGGAACACCGGCTGCCCCGCGTCAAGCTCGCGCACATCCAGAAGGGCCAACAGCCTTTCAAGCGCGCGCGGCGTGAAATGCGGCGCGAGCATCGCGTGGAAATCCTCTTCGCCGCGCGGCAGCGCGCGTGGATCCGACGCGAGAAGCGTATCTTCGACCCATTCCAGCCCCGCATCCAGCGTAGCGAACTCGTGGATCCGGAGGTTCAGCGTGCCGGTCTTCAGGAGCAGGTCACGCGAGCGTGCCGGCAGCCCCGTCAACACCAGGTCAGCATCGAGCGTCGCACACAGTTGCCTGAGCTTGATGAAGCTGACCGATACCGACGCGTCCAGGCCGTTGGTCGAAGCGAAGTCGAGCACGACAAAGCGAACGGGTACCGGCCCGTGCCGGGTTAGCCGTTCGCGCACGCGCTGCAAGATCGAATTGGCGGTGCCGAAGAAGAGGAAGCCCTGCAGACACGTTCCGCACACCCGTGCACCTAGTTCGTGAAGCCGTCCGGTTGCCTCGATACTGCGCTCGACATTCGATGTGCGCGTACTGCCATCGAACTCCATGCGAATGCAACTGATACGGCCGTACAGCAGGGCGAACATCACACAGGCGGCGATGACGCCGGCCACCACCCCCGGGACGACGCCGTAGAACGCAATAGCGCCCAGAATAAGCGGTACAAGCAGATACTCATACCAGTTGAGCTGGCGATATGCGCCTACTAGCCACTGGATCAACAGGCGCAGTCCCATGAAGAGCTGCAGCCCGACCAGCACCGGCACCGGAAATAGCGCCACCAGGTCCGGCGAGACGGCCAGCACGAACAGACACGCGAGGGAGGCGAATACGCCTGCCATACGACTTGTCGCACCCGCGCGTGCGTTGAGCATCGATCGGTTGTACGACTGATAACCGACCATCCCGCCTAACATCCCGCTCGCGATGTTGGCGATGCCGGCCGCCTTCATTTCGCGGTTCAGGTCAATGTCTTCGCCCGTGGCTGCGCCAATCGCCGTCGAATTCATCAGGATCGTGATTGCCGAAATCGACGTGACCATGAGTGTCTCCGGCAAGTGCGCAGCGATGGCCGACCAGTCGACGCCTCCGTGCGCCAGCGACGCCGGCAGATGCAGCTCTGGAATCCTTATCGCGTGCAGCGCCACGCGCGGAAGCAATAATCCCCTGTTGCGGGCGTCGTCGATCGACAAGCCTGCAGCAAGCAGAAGCAGGTAAAACAGCGCGACGCCGAATGCAAGCGTGATCGGCAGCGCCGCAGCGTGTTTCCATGTGCGCGACAGGAGCGTGGCTAACGCGCACACCAGCACAGCGGGTGCCCACGCCAGCCAGTTCAGGTGTGTCACCAGCGCCAATGTGTGCCAGTTCAAGGGCTCGCCGGTCACGACCCGAAACGCGCCGGCTAGCAGGAGGTAGCCCGTACCGGCAAGGAAGCCGCCTACGACCGGATAAGGCAGGAATTGCAGGGAACGGCTGCGCTTCGACGAACCGACCGCATACAGAATGACGCCTGTCACCACGGAACACAACGCGATGGCGATCAGCACCGTCAGCAGAATTGTCTGCGGCGTACCGCCGTTAGCGCGCACGCTGCTCGCGACGCCGGCCGCCACACCGGCAAGAAACGCCGTCGCGTTGCCGTCGGGGCCGGCGATGTTCATGCGCATCGAACTCGTCAAAGCGATCACCAGCGCCGTCACTACGCAACTGATAAAGGCCGTGGGTACGCCAAGCACCGCGTAACGGGCGAGATCCGCGCTGAAGATCAGGGTGCCCAGGCTCATTGCGTAGCAGAGCATGACCAATGTCGACACCATGCCGGCCGACAGGTCCCCGACGAGGCCCGTGAAGCGTGGCCCGGAGTGGGCTACGGGCGAGGAACCTGTGGTAGCTGGCTTCACGGTGCTTCCCGGTGAGGGCGGATGGAATCTCGCCCGGTGGCCGTTTCCTTCACGCTGGACGTACACTGTATTTTAGGCGGGAAGGACTTGAACACGGAATACGTTGCGCCCGTCGCAGCGCGGCGCCAGGCGGTGCGCCGATTCGTATGATTGTTCGGGCGACGCGGCCCGGTTCGGGCATACGGTCGACAACCCGCGCGGCAACGAGCTGCGACGCAGCATGCGTGTTCGTACACGCACCGGATTGGGCGGCGGCGATGGATATCGATCAGTGGCTGCATGCATTGGGGCTTGAGCAATATGCACCCGCATTTGTTGGGAACGACATCGATCTCGCGATGCTGGCACAACTCGGCGACGCGGACCTGAAAGAACTCGGTGTCCTCTCGCTCGGCCACCGCAAGCGCCTGCTGGCGGCGATTGCCGATCAGCGCGGCGCTGCATTGTGCGCAGCGCCGCCCGCTGTGAACGCGCCGGCCAGCGAGCGCCGGCAAGTCACCATCCTCTTCGCCGATCTGTGTGGTTTCACCGCGCTGTCGCAGACGCTCGATCCTGAAGAATTGCGCGAGTTGACAGGTCGTTACACCGCGCTCGTCGATGGGATCGTCCTCGGTTACGGCGGCACGATCGACAAGCACATCGGCGATGCCGTGATGGCAATCTTCGGTGCACCGCGCGCACACGATACTGATCCGCTGCGCGCGGCGCGTGCCGCGCTGGAGATTCATGAGGCACTTAACGGACTGGGCGAGCATGGGTCGCCTCCGCTGAGGGCGCATGTGGGCATCGCCAGCGGCGAGGTGGTCGCGGGGCCGCTCGATCGCGCGGATGTTCAGGACTACACGGTGCTCGGCGACTCCGTGAACCTCGCCGCCCGGCTGGTTGCCGCCGCCGGCCCCGGGGAAACGCTGCTCTCCGATAGCGTGCATCGCGCGCTGGGTGACGGTGTGATGAGCGACGCCGTCGGCGCAATGCGTTTCAAGGGGATCGACTCGCCGGTGCAGGTGTGGCGTCTGCGCGGTCTCGCCTTTGAACCCGTCATGGCGAGCCGCAGCGTGTTTGTCGGCCGTAAGGCTGAACTCGAGCAGTTCAAGGGCGTCGCCCGCACGTGCCTCGAGCAGCAAGCCGGCCACGTCGTTTATGTCCGCGGTGAGGCGGGCATCGGCAAGACGCGGCTCGTCGACGAAATGCGCCGTTTCGTCGAAACACTGGGCTTTGCCAGCCACCGCGGCCTCGTGCTGGATTTCGGCGTGGGCAAAGGCCAGGACCCCATTCTCACCATTGTCGGCAGTCTGCTGGGCCTGCCGCCCGCGGCCGGCTCCGACGAACGACGCGCGGCCGCCGAGCGGTTTGCCACGTCCGGTGCCGTCGGCCCGGATCAGTTGATGTTTCTCCACGACATCCTCGACCTTGCGCAAACCGGGGAAGGGCGCACGCTTTACAACGCGATGGACAACAGCGCTCGGACGCGCGGCAAGCGCACGGTTGCCGCGGCGATCGCGCAGGATGCCTGCCGGCGCGGGCCGACCATGATTGTCGTGGAAGACCTTCATTGGGCGGACCCACAGGTGCTCGGTTACCTGGCCGCCTTCGCCGTAGCGATCGCGAACGGCCCGGGCCTGCTTGTGATGACTTCGCGCGTGGACGGCGATCCGCTCGACGCGGCATGGCGGGCAGGTTGCCGCGGCACGCCCTTCGCCACGATCGACCTTGGCCCATTGCGCAGCGACGAGGCGCTGAATCTTGCCGGCAGCTTTATCGATGCGACCGAACGTATCGCGCGTGCCTGCATCGAGCGGGCCGGCGGCAATCCGCTGTTCCTCGAACAGCTCCTGCATAACGCCGAAGAAGGGAGTGAGGAGGCGGTCCCCGCGACGATCCAGAGCCTCGTGCTGGCGCGCATGGACCGGTTGACTGCGCGCGACCGCGAGGCCTTCCAGGCTGCCGCGGTCATTGGACAGCGCTTTGGCCTTCCCTTACTGCGGCGGCTGATCGATGCACCGGAGTACGTCTGTCACGGGCTTGTCGCCAACGCACTCGTCTTGCCGGAGGGCGAAGATTTCCTGTTTGCCCACGCGCTCATCCAGGAGAGCGCTTACTCGACACTGCTGCGGGCACGCCGGCGCGAGTTGCATCGCCTCGCTGCCGACTGGTTTGCGGCGACGGACCCCGTACTGCGCGCCCAGCATCTCGATCGCGCCGAGGACGAGCGGGCACCGCGCGCCTACCTCGACGCTGCGATCGCGCAACGCGCGGCCTACTTTGCCGACGCGGCATTGCGGCTCGTCGAGCGAGGTCTGCAAATCGCGCAAACGGATAGGGATCGCCACGCGCTGATCTGTTTCAGGGGAGAACTCCAACGAGATCTCGGCGACATCGCCGCATCGATCGCGACGTACCGTGCGGCGGTGGCCGCCGCTCCGGACGAAGCGAGTCTCTGCCAGTCCCAGCTTGGGCTCGCCGAAGGTCTGCGGGTGAGCGAAGGCCTCGCCGAAGCCCTCGCGCTGCTCGACGCGGCCCAGCAAGTGGCGCAACGTCTGGATCAGGTGCCTGAACTTGCGCGCCTGCATCACCTGCGCGGCAACATCTTCTTTCCGCTTGGCAGGATCGACGATTGTTGCACCGAACATGAGCGCGGGCTCGCCTATGCACGGCGTCTCGGCGCGCCAGAAGCGGAGGCGCGTGCGCTTGGCGGCCTTGCGGATGCGGCCTACGCGCAAGGGCGCATGCGTACTGCTTTCGAGCACTTCAGCCGGTGCGTTGCGCTAAGCCGCGAACACGGCTTCGGCCGCATCGAGGTTGCGAATCGTTCGATGGCGGGCTTCAGCAGGATCTATCTCAACGAGGCACGTGCAGCGCACGAGGACGTCAGCGCCGCTGCACGCACTGCTGCGCTGGTCGGCCAGCCACGTGCGCAGATGCTGTGCGAAACGCTGGGTGCCTTTGCCAGCTACGAATTGGGCGACATGCAGGCTACGCTCGCCCATCTCGAGCGCGAGAAGCTGATCATCCGTCAACTGGGCGCTCGCCGCTTCGAGGCACAAAATATGGAAATGCGGGCGCGTGTGCTGCTCGCGAACGGCCATCGGCGTGAGGCCACGGAATTGTTGCGTGAAGCGCTGGCGATTTGCCGCGAGGTAGGCACGCAGTTCAGCGCCCCCAAGGCGGTGGGCGTACTGAGCCGCGCCGTCGAGGACGACGGCGAACGCGTGCGTCTGCTCGCCGAAGGCGCCGACATGTTGGACCGCGGCGCGGTTGGTCACAATCATCTGTGGTTCTATCGCGACGCCATCGAAGCGATGATGTCCGCCGGCGACGCGGCTGGCGCACTGCGCTATGCCGCTGCCCTCGAAGGCTATACGCGTGCCGAGCCGCTGCCTTGGGCGGACCTGTTTGTGGCGCGCGGCCGTGTCCTCGCTCGCGCGCTGCAAGACGACGTTGGTGAAGAAATGCAGCGCGAACTCGAGCGTGTGCGTGCAGCCCTCGTGGAAGCCGGCTTCAACAGCTATCTGCCTGCGGTGGACGCTGCGCTCGCGCCGTAGGCCGTGGGATTGGTTAGCGGATCGATAATCTTCAACATCTCGATGACCGAACCGGGCCACCCGTGCGTAACGATGTGGCGGAGTGCCTGCCGCGCTGTAACATTGCTTCGGAATCTTCCGAAGTGCATTTCTCATGTTTGGCATTTTCCCGTTGAATTTGTTTGCCTAGACTCCGTTCCAGATAAACCGCTGGCCCGTCATAACGGGCGTTGCTGCCGTGAAGACGGCAGTAGCGCGTGCGCCGCACCTAGCTGAATCCATAACAGGACGGAGATAAGCATGTCTGAAAACAGCTACGAAACAGGTCGGCTGAATTTGCCGTTTGTTGGAATCTGCACGTTCGCGAAGTCTCCGTTGTGTCTTGACTGGGACAAGATCGACGCGGATGTCGCGGTGATGGGCGCTCCCTTCGACTGCGGTACGCAATGGCGGGCAGGCGCCAGGTTCGGCCCGCGCTCGATTCGCGATGCGTCGACCCTGTTTTCGTTCGGTCATGGCGGCGCATACGATTTCGAAGACGACGTCGTCTATTTGCCCAGCAACGAAGTTCGGATCGTCGATATCGGCGACGCGGACATGGTGCACACCAACACGGAGAAGAGCCACGCAAATATCGAGTACGGCGTGCGCAAGATCCTGGCGGCGGGCGCGTTGCCGGTGGTGATGGGCGGCGATCATTCGATCAACATTCCCTGCATCAATGCGTTCGAAGGTCAGGAGCCGTTTCATATCGTCCATATCGACGCCCACCTCGATTTCGTCGACGAGCGTCACGGCGTGCGTCACGGCCATGGCAATCCGTTGCGTCGTGCAGCGGAGAAGAGCGTGGTGTCGGGCATGACGCAGATCGGCATCCGCAACGTGTCGTCCACCGCACGCGAAGGATACGCTCAGGCGCGCGAGATGGGTTCGGACATCATCTCGGTGCGCGACCTGCGGCGCCTCGGCATCCAGGGCGTTCTGGACCGTATTCCCAAGGGCGTGCGTTATTACCTGACGATCGATATCGACGGTTTCGATCCGTCGATCGCGCCGGGCACGGGCACGCCGAGCCACGGTGGCCTGCTCTATTACGAAGGACTCGAATTGTTCGCAGGACTCGCCGAGCAGGGTGACGTGATCGGTATCGATCTTGTGGAAGTCGCGCCGGACTACGACCATTCCGGTTCGACTTCGATTCTGGCGGCGCAATTGCTGCTGAACACGATCGGCCGCGTGATGCATCAACGCAAGGTCAAGCGAAACCTCACCCGTTAAACGGGATTCTCTTACGCCACGCGAACGCGATTGCCGGTCACGCTCATCGTGGACCGCAATCGCATAACGCGGCGCACGCTATTTGCTGCTCCGCGTGGCGCGGCTCACCTGCTTGGCCGCAACCCGCAACTGGTTGCAAAAGGCCAGCACTACCCGCGCCGATTCGCCGCCCTTGCGCGTGATGATCTGAAAGTCCAGATGTGTCACATAGTGCTCGGGATCGATGCGGCTCAACAGACCGCCGTCTACCCAAGGCTGCGCGTAGTGGGGCGGTAGAAAGCCGATGTAGTTGCCCGACAGGATCAGCATGGCTCGGCCTTCGACGTTGTCGACCGAGGCTGCGGCCTGCGGCATGCGCAGCAGCTTGAGCTCCTGGTTGCCGAGATACGCGCGGGCAGCGAGCCGCTGTTTGCTGAGCACCGCAACGGGCACGCGTCCGCTTGCCCGTTCATACAGCGGATGGGTGGACGCGCAGTAAAGCCCCTGTTCCTCGCGATAGAGCGGCACGTAGTCGAGGCCGGGGATACGCGCGGGAAACGGCCCCACGGCGAGATGCAGGCGGCCGTCCAGCACGTGCTGCTCCATGCTCCCCGGTGTGTCGATCTGCACGTGCAGGCGGACTTCGGGCGCCATCTGGCCAAACTCGCGAATCGCGGCCGGCAGCGGCGAGTATTTGTCGGTCAAGGTCGCTTCGATCATGCCAAAGCGCAGCACGCCGGAAAGCTGATTGCGCAACGCGCCAGCTTCCATATGAAACGTATCGACGGCACCGAGCAGACGTTGCGCGGCGGCGTGCAACTCCGCGCCTTCTTCCGTGAGGCGAAAACCCGCGCGTCCGCGTTCACACAAGCGCAGCCCGAGGCGGGTCTCCAGTTGCGACATGTATTCGCTGATGCTCGATGCACCAATGTTGAGAATCGGTTGTGCCGCGGCGAAACCGCCGCATCGCACGATGGTTTCGAAGATCCGCAACAGCTTGAGATCCGTGTCCTGAACTTGCATCGTGCCGCCTCTCGATTACTTCGGGAATTACCGAAATGTGTTTCATCAATGGTGCATTTTATTGAGGAATTTGGCTACACAGAATTGCTGTCAACCCCACTGCCCAACGTTCGGCGAAGGCATACGGACAGTGCGGCCCCAAAGCGATGTTTTCTGTGCCGAAGCGCCACGCGTTCGCCACTTCCGGCGGCAAGGCGGTCAGGCACGTCATGATGTGAGGAGAGCACGATGAAAAAGCCGTACGCAGGTGCAAGCTGGTTGGCAGCAGTCGCTTTGAGCATGGTGTCGGTGGGCGCGACGGCGGCAGAGCAGGTGGTCAAAATCGGTTTGACCGGACCCTTGACCGGTCCGCAGGCCGCCATCGGCAAGGACGACGAAAACGGCGTCAGGATGGCGATCGAGCGTCTGAATGCACAGGGGCTTGTGATCGGTGGCCAGAAAACCCGTTTCGAACTGGTTTCGCAGGATGACGCCGCCGATCCGCGTACCGGCATGACGGTTGCGCAAAGCCTGGTCGACGCCAACGTGAAGGTCATCTTCGGGCCGTTCAATTCGGGGGTCGCGATTCCGATTTCAAACCTGGTGAACGTGTCCGGAATCGTAATGGCGACCGTCGCGTCGAATCCGTCGATCACGCAACACGGCTATCCGTTCGTGTTTCGCATCTCCGCCAGCGATACGCAACTGGGCAGCCGGATGGGTGAATTTGCGGCAAAGGAACTGAAGATCAAGCGCATCGCGGTGATTGACGATCGGACCGCATATGGGCAGGGCCTCGCCGATGAATTCGTCAATGCCGCTAAAGCCAACGGCATCGAGATTGTCGATCGGGAATATACGACCGACAAGGCGACCGACTTCGTCTCGATCCTCACACACGTCAAGGGCGCGAACGCGGAAGGGATTTTCTACGGCGGTTATTACGCGCAAGCCGGTGCGCTGCGCAAACAGATGAAGCGCCTTGCGATGAACGGCTATCTCCTCGGCGGCGATGCCATGTGCAACGCCGAACTGGCGAAACTCGGCGGCGATGCGGTCGATACACGCGTGTATTGCCCACAAGGCGGCCCGGTGCTCGATCAGACACCCGAGGGTCGTCAGTTCAAGGCGGACTACAAGCAACGCTTTCATACTGATCCGTTGACCTACAGCGCGGCCTTGTACGATGGCGTGAATATCGTGGCGCAGGCAATGCAGAAAGCCAATTCGATCGAACCGGCTCAGTATCGTGCCGCGCTCGCCGGCATCGATTCTCATGGTGTTTCCGGGCACTACCGGTTTGACAGAAACCGCGACCTGACGGACTCGCCAATCACGATTTATACCTATCGAAATGGTGAGCCTACGCCGCTGGCGTCGACGCAGCCGTAGGTTCATGTCGCCCAACCATGGCGAAGGGTCGTGCCGCACGACGCTGCGGTAGCCCTATGCGATGGGTGCCGTCCGCTGAACCATACGGTAGCTTTCCATCAGGTCGATCATGAAGACCTGCAGGATGGTAGGCGGCGCGGCGGCCCGCCGCGTGATCGCGCAAAATGGCCAATGCGAGCCGAGCTGCGCCGGGCAGATCTGATGCATCTCGCCGCGCGCGACCCAACGGGCAGCGTAGTGAATCGGCAGAAATCCGATGTAGGCGCCCGATAAAATAAGGATGGCCTGCACCTCGATATTGTCGACGGTTGCTGCGGCTTTGCTCACTTTCAGCATTCGCAGGTCGTGCTGCTGAAGATACCCTCGCGCTACCACACGGCTGGATGCGATGGCCTCGTCGAGCGCGGCGTCGCCAGGCAATCGGCCTGCGAGTGCGTGACCCTTCCCGCAATACAGACCGTCCGGTTCGCAATACAGGTCGGTGTAGGTCAGCCCGGGCACGTGAAGCGGAAAATGCCCGACTGCGATATGCAGCCGGCCGTCCAGCACACGTTCTTCCAGTTCGGCGGGCGTGCCGACGTAGACATCCAGATGCACGTCGTGCCCTCTCGATACAAACGCTTGCAGCGCCTGCGGCAGCGGCGAGGCCGAGTCGGTCACCGTGTTGTCAATGATGCCGAGGTACAGCTTTCCTGAGACGTGTTTTTTTAGCGCGTCGGTATCCACACAGAAGCTCTCTACCGCCACCTGCAGCCGTTGCGCTGCCTCGAAAGTGGCCACGCCGTGTTCGGTGAGGCGAAATCCGCTCCGGCCCCGCTCGCAAAGCTTGAGTCCGAGGCGCGTTTCGAGCGTTGTCATTTGCTCGCTGATTGTCGACTGGCTAACGTTCAGGGTCGCCTGGGCAGCGGAAAATCCGCCGCACCGTACCACCGTCATGAAAACCCTCAGTAGCTTGAGGTCCACGTCCTGCAACTGGATCACGGTCGTTGCTCTCCTTGCGCCACTTGCTTCGGTATTCCCGATATGAACATCTGATTCACGTTATTTTTACCCCCGGCCTTGTCGTCCATAGTCTCTCAAAACACCGCGCTGCCACAAGCCGCGTTTATATCGATGGACCCCGGTCGCTTTTGAACGGCCGAACCTGTCGGCTGCAACGCAGGATCCACGAACAAACGTGCCAGGAACAGGCGGACCTTTCTGTACGAAACCGGCCCATGAGAGGCCGAATAGCAGTCAATCCGTAAGACAGGAGACAATGATGGACAAGGTCGTACAAACCTATCTGGAGACGTTCGGCATCCGGGAAGAGACACAACGCTTTCTCACCCGGCCGCAGAAGATGTTAATTGGCGGTGCCTGGGTGCCACAAGGCGATCGCGAATCCTGCACAGTGCTCGAACCGTCTACCGCGGGCGTGATCACGCACATTCCCCTGGGTACGACCACCGATCTGGATCGTGCGGTCGACGCTGCCCGCAAGCAGTTCGACGGTGGACCGTGGAGAAAGCTCAAACCCCTTGAGCGCGAACGACTGCTGCATCGCCTCGCCGATCTGATCGAAGCGAATGCAACGGAGTTGGCCGAGATCGAATCGATCGACGTAGGCAAGTCTGTTGCCAATGCGCGTGACGTCGACGTACAAGGCACGATCGACACCTTCCGCTATTTCGCCGGTTGGGCGTCGAAGCTCCACGGCCGTACGGTAGAACCCTCCCTGCCTGGTGAATACGTTGCTTACACGCGCAAGGAGCCCATCGGCGTGGTCGGCGTTATCGTGCCGTGGAACTTCCCGCTGCAAACCATGGCGTGGAAGGTTGCGGCGGCGCTCGCTGCCGGTTGTACGACCGTGATCAAACCCGCCGAACTCACGTCGCTGTCCACACTTCGCTTCGCAGAGTTGGTGCAGGAGGCTGGAATTCCGGATGGCGTCGTGAATGTCATAACGGGGCGAGGGCGCGAAATTGGTGCCGCTATGGCCGCTCATCCGGGCATAGACAAGATCACGTTCACCGGTTCCACCGAGGTGGGCCGAACTGTCGGGCAAGCGGCTGTGGGCGGCATCAAACGTATGACACTCGAACTGGGCGGAAAATCGCCGGTACTCGTGCTCGAGGACGCAGACATCGAAGCGGCGGCCCAGGCCGTAGCAAACGGCGTCTTCTTCAATTCTGGACAGGTCTGCGACGCGGGTACGCGGGTTTACATCCAGCGCGGCATTCACGACAGATTCATTGGCGCGCTAGTCGAGCACACGCGTAAGTTGAAGATCGCACCGGGCCTCGATCGCGATTGCTTCATCAGCCCGCTCGTTTCCGCGCTGCAGAAGGATCGCGTCGCTTCCTATATCGAAGCCGGGCGCCGCGAAGGCGCGGAAATCGTGCATGGTGGCCGCGTGTTGGACCGGGCAGGCTACTTCGTCGAACCGACCATCTTTACGCATTGCCGCAGCGACATGAAGATCGTCCGTGAAGAAATCTTCGGACCTGTGCTGGTGACCACGCCCTTTGACGATCTGGGCGATGCGTTGTCGCAGGCGAATGACTCGCCATACGGTCTTGCTGCCGCGATCTACTCCAATGACCTGAATCGCGTTCACAAACTGATCCCGCAACTGCGCGCGGGTACCGTCTACGTCAATGCCCATAGCACGATCGATCCTTCGATGCCGTTCGGCGGATTCAAGGAATCCGGCTTTGGCAAAGACCTCGGCCCCGAGCAACTCGATCATCTGATGGAGAGCAAGGCGGTCTGGATCACGCTGCACTGAACCGTCAATGCGCCGGAGGCGTCTCCAGACGAGCGTGGCGCCGCGGCCAGCATGCATGCCGGATCAAATCTATTCCATCAACCTCTCATTGCTGTCAGGGGTACATGATGCAAGCAACAGACGAAGTAGTTAAAAGCACGGTAGTTGGCGTCGAGCATGGCGCGATCGAAGGTCACTCGATCGATTTCATTCCGGATAGCGAAAGAACCGACAGATTGTCCAGGCAGGGGCCATTCTGGTTTCTGGGTAACTTCACATTCTTCACCATGACCATCGGTTTTGTTGGTCCCAGCATTGGTCTGAGCGCGCTGTGGACCACGATAGCCGGTACGCTTGGCATCATGTTCGGCACCTTGTTCATGGCCTTTCACGGCTCGCAAGGCCCGCATCTCGGCTTGCCGCAGATGATCCAGTCGAGAGCGCAATTCGGTTATCGCGGGGTCATCGTCGTCCTGTTGGCGACGCTATTCGTGTTTGCAGGATTCAATATCGTCAACCTGGTGCTGATGATGCAAGGTCTCAAAGCCTTGTTCAATTGGGACCCCGTCAAGGTGGCGTTGGCCGTGACCGTGCCGGCTTCGGTTCTGGCGATTCTCGGCCACGACTGGATGCACCGCAGTTTCAAATGGGCGTTGTGCCTGTCGCTTCCCCTCTATGGTCTGGTCACGGTGGCCGTCCTGATGCACTGGGTGCCTGATGTGCCCCTCGCCGCTGTCGAACCGGGCGTGACACCGACGCCACCGCTGGGCTTCAACTGGATTGCGTTCATTGCTCAATTCGCGGCCGCCGCCAGCTACAACATCGCTTACGCGCCGTATGTATCCGACTATTCGCGCTACCTGCCGAAAAACACGCCGAGCGGCAAGCTGATCGCGGCTGTGTTTCTCGGCGCATCCCTGTCGGGTGCGTGGATGATCGCGATTGGCGGCTGGCTCGCGGACCATCTGCACGCGACCGATGTGCTGGTCGCATTGAGTCAGGTGGGTAACGACCTGGCGCCGGGGATGGGAAGTGTGGTGGTCGGCGTCACGATTCTGGCGTTTCTGCCGGTGATCGCAATGAACATCTATAGCGCCAAATTGACGGCCATCACAGCACTCGATTCGTTCCATAAAGTCCAGCCGACGCCCAAGGCTCGCATTCTGGCGATTCTCTTTGTGGTGATCCTTCAGCTGGGTGTTGCGCTCAGCATCTATACCTCGGGTAAGGGACTCTCCGTCCTGAATATTTACCTCGTCGTCATGCTGTATTTTCTCGTGCCCTGGACCGCTGTCAATCTGACGGACTACTTCTTCGTCCGCAAGGGTCGCTATGCCATTCCGCACTTCTTCATGCCTCACAACAATCTGTACGGGACATGGGGCGCACGCGGTCTGATCGCATACGCAATCGGCTTTGTCGCGATGATTCCGTTCTTCTGTGTTCTCGACGGCTCAAACGAGGTGTATGTCGGCCCGCTTGCGCGTGCCATGGGTAGCGTCGATCTGGCGTGGCTGGTCGGTCTGTTCGTCTCGGGCATCGCCTACTACGCCTTGTCGCGCTCGCTCGATCTGAAGTATGAGGAATCGGTGATCGCTCATATCGAGAAGACATCACCGCAATACACCACCGGCGACAAGGGTCGCTACTGAAATACGGACGACCCCGTCAAGATCTGGAAATCAGGAAAATATCATGGTTACCGAGCAATTCGATTACATCATTGTGGGCGCCGGATCGGCCGGATGTGTGTTGGCCAACCGGCTTACCGAGGACCCGGCGGTCCGCGTTCTTGTGCTGGAATACGGCGGCAGCGATCGCAGCGTCATCATTCAGATGCCGAGCGCGTTTTCGATGCCGATGAATACGGCCAAGTACAACTGGCGTTATCAGACCGCGCCCGAGGCTCATTTGAATGGCCGCCAGTTGCATTGTCCGCGCGGCAAAGTGCTGGGAGGTTCGTCGTCGATCAATGGCCTCGTCTATATTCGCGGCCACGCTTGCGACTTCGACGAATGGGAGGAACTGGGCGCACGAGGTTGGGGCTATCGCAACTGTTTGCCCTATTTCCGCCGGGCCGAGAGCTATAAGTTCGGGGGGGATGAGTACCGGGGTGCGGAGGGGCCGCTGTGCACCAACAACGGCAACAACATGGAGAATCCGCTGTACGGTGCGTGGATCGCGGCAGGGGCAGAAGCCGGATACATCAAGACGGAGGACTGCAACGGCCATATGCAGGAGGGTTTCGGGGCAATGCACATGACCGTCAAGGATGGTGTGCGCTGGTCGACCGCGAACGCCTACTTGCGCCCTGCAATGAAGCGCCCGAATTTGACCGTAGTGACGAATGCGATGACACGTCACGTGATTCTCGAGGGCAAGCGCGCCGTTGGGGTCGCATACGATCAAGGCGGACGCACGCATGTCGCGCGGTGCCGTTCTGAGGTATTGATCGCCTCCGGTCCTATCGGTTCGCCGCACTTGCTGCAACGTTCTGGAATCGGCCCGGCCGACGTACTGCGGAAAGCGGGGATCGAGGTTCGGCACCACCTGCCCGGAGTCGGCGAAAACCTTCAGGATCACGCGGAAATCTATATCCAGTACGCGTGCAAGGAGCCCGTCACGCTCAACGCGAAAATGGACCCGTTTAGCAAATTCATGATTGGATTGCGCTGGCTTCTTTTCAAGGATGGTCTGGGCGCCAGCAACCATTTCGAGGCGGGCGGATTCATCCGCTCCGAAGCCGGGTTGCGCTGGCCCGACATTCAATTCCATTTCTTGCCGGCCGCCATGCGCTATGACGGCGACAAGCCGTTCAAAGGACACGGATTCATGGTGCTGACCGGGCCGAACAAGCCGAAGAGCCGGGGCCATGTGCGAGCGGTGTCGGCCGATCCCTATACGCATCCGGAGATCCGCTTCAACTACCTGGATCGGGAAGAGGACCGGGAAGGATTTCGACGCTGCGTGCGCTTGACCCGGGAGATCATCGGGCAGCCGGCGATGGACCGCTTTCGTGATGCTGAACTCGCTCCTGGACCGGACGTGCAAACGGATGAACAGATCGATGCCTTCGTCAGGGCGAACCTTGAAAGTACGATGCATCCGTGCGGTTCATGTCGCATGGGAGAGGATGACATGGCTGTGGTCGATTCCGAGTTGCGGGTTCGCGGCATGGAAGGCCTGCGAGTCATCGATTCATCGGTTTTCCCGACCGAACCCAATGGCAATCTGAACGCGCCGACGATCATGCTCGCTGAACGCGCTTCGGATCTCGTTCGCGCGGTGTCGATGTTGCCTGCGTCCGATGCCGACGTGGGCCTGGCAGAGGGATGGGAGACGCGGCAACGCACGCATGCGCCGACTCGTGATTTGCATGTCGGATAGGTCGATTGACGGCGACAACGTCGAGCGGCATCAACGTGTGTAGTTGGCTTGCGACGTGGCCTCAACGCGGCGTGTGCTGCCTGATTAGCGGCGCACGTCGCTAATCAGAGCTTGCCGTATCACGGTCAAAGGGTGGCCGAAAAGGCCTGCTGGAGGTTGCCGGCCGTCGCCAGAGCCACGCATTGCTGAGCAAGGACATCGGTTGGATCGACCAGACTGACACGTGCGCCAGTCGTGCCCACGAAACTCGTCTGTGGCAATAAAAGCGGCAACTCGGTACATCCGAGGACGATGACCTCGACGCCTTCCGCTATGAGCCCATCAATAGCAGCGGCGATGTCGTCGAGGCATTGCCCGGTAGTGAATCCCGCTTTTACCCCTTCCTTGCCGTAGATCGCATCCATCACGCGGGCCTGCAATTCAGCGGCCGGAACGATTTGCCGCAGACCCTGCGACTCGAGGGCCTTCTCGTAGACGCCGCTCGCGATCGTGCCGGAGGTTGCCAGCACGCCAACGGAGCGCAGCAGCGGAAACGTTTCGCGCAGATGGCGGACCGTCACCGTCAGCATGTTGACGATCGGTATGCCCAGATACGGCTGAATGCGTTCGACAAATGCGTGAGCGGTGTTGCACGGAATCGCGATCAGGTCTGCGTCGCCCGACTCGAGCTTCTTGCAGGTCGCGTAAAGCGAAATCGTCGGGTCGGGCCCGTCACCAATCAGGTTTTCTGTGCGGTCGGGAATCTGCGGATTCTGTTCAATCAGAAGCCTGATATGGTCCTGATCCCGATTCGCCGGCGTATTGCGTACGATCTTCTGCATGAAGTCGACCGTCGCCGCGGGCCCAACTCCGCCGACCACGCCCACTTTGAAAATGGATTCGGGCAAACCGTATTCACCCGCAATCACGTACTGCGCGTACGCAAGATTTGAATCGATCACTGGCACTCGAAATGAGCCCATTTCCTCGGCCACGAGCGCAATCTCCGTCAGACCCGGCACGATGATTTGTGCACCTTGTGCGATGAGGTCCTCGCACGCCTCGCGCAGAAGCGCGACGGGTCGGCCAGACAGATTTCCGCTCTTGATGCCGTTCGCGCCGTAGACGGCTTCGGTGATGAGATCGACACTGTCGCGCGGGCGGGGATGAATGACTTCAAATTCCGGCCCCGCGAAATACTTTTCGAATAGCCCCTTTCGACGGGTGTAGTCCGAGGTCAGCACACCGATTCGCCGTGCAGCCGGAAATTTTCTTCGAACATGGCTGCGGACGGCTTCCACCATATCGACGATCTGCAAGGGCGAGTTAGCCTTTAGCTCGTCGATAAACGTGTGGCTGAGAAAGCAGGGGAGTACGACGGTCGTCACACCCCTCTTCTCGAAACCGCTAATCATGTCGAAAATGTAGAGTTTCCGTTGAGTCGTCGCCTCACTCCCTATGGCCGCGCTTCGGAAGGGATGCTGCTCGAAAATGACATCGACGTGTTCGGCATCGCTCGAGGCGGGCGTCGATTTGACGAGCTTGAAAAAGACATCCGCGCTCGCCAGTGGACCCAGGCCGCCCACCACACCGAACCTCTTCCCGCTCAGCACGTTGGCGCTGATCATTTTGCTTCGCCTTGCAGTTGGCCCAGGACAACGCTGTTCTCTGCGTCGTTCTGCCTGGCAACCCGCTTGGCCTCCCACTTCGCGATAACGGCCGTCGCGATGCTGTTACCGATCACGTTCGTAGCGGTTCGCCCCATATCGAGAATCTGATCGATGGCGAGGATCAACACCACGCCGGACGGGGGCAAATGAAACATCGGGGCAACGGCCGCCACCACCACCACGGAGCCTCTTGCGACGCCGGCCATCCCCTTGCTGCTCAACATAAGCACCAGCAACATCATGATTTGAGCGCTGAGCGGCATGTCGATGCCGAACGCTTGCGCGATAAAGATCGCAGCAAACGCCTGGTACATCATCGATCCGTCTAGGTTGAACGCGTAGCCGAGCGGCAACGTGAAGCCGACGACCTTCTTGTCGATGCCGAACTGTTCAAGCTTTTCGGTCAGGCGCGGATAAGCGGCTTCACTGCTCGCGGTAGAGAAGGCGAGCATCGCGGGCTCACGGACCGCTTTTAGCAACTTCCAGATCGATTTGCCCAGAAAGACGTGGCCAACGAGGATGAGCACAGCCCACAGCAGGACGAGACCGAGGTAGAAGCTTCCAACGAGCTTGCCGTAGGTAGTCAACACGTCCAGGCCGTGCACCGTAATCGCGGAGGCGAGAGCGCCGAAGACACCAATCGGACCGAGCCGCATCACATAGTCGGTCAGTTTCAGCATCGCGGGAACGAGCGCATCGATGCCTGCGATCAACGGTGTGACGCGCGGGTCCGTCTTGATGGCACTCAAGACCACGCCAAACAGCACAGAAAAGACGAGGATTTGCAGAATGTCATTTCGAGCCATCGCATCGATGATGCTGGAAGGGAACGCGTGCGTGACGAAGTCCTTGAAGTTCAGACCCGCGGTGTTGAGACCGGTGGCAACATCGGAACTGGTCTGCGTCATATGCAAGCCGGCGCCGGGTTGCAGCGCATTCGCCAGGACGAGGCCAAGCGCGAGCGAGAAAAGCGAGGCGCACACGAACCAACCCACCGACCTGAACCCGATTCTGCGTACGTCGCTCGTCCCTTCCATTCCGGCGAGCCCGGACACGAGCGTGGCGAAGACGAGCGGCGCGATAATCATCTTCACGAGACGCAAGAAGATGTCGGTAATGATCGAGAAGTAACCGGCGATTGTCTTGGCTTCCGCAGCATCGGCTACGGTCCGATGGCACACGTAACCGACAATCACGCCGAGCACCATGCCGACCACAATATAGAACGTTAGGCGGTTTTTCATTTCCATCAGTCCGAGAAGGCGCACTGAGGTCTGACGTGACCACCGTACGCAGGCAGGAGGCAAAAACGCCGCTAGAGGAGCGACGTTTCTGTGTATGGACGGATGATAGAGATGATCAAAAAAGACTCAATGCGGGTCCTGCATGGGGATATGCGAGACTCGCATAACGCGGGATTACCCTTAATCGACTGCCTGCGATTCGGCGCGAAGGTGGCGCCAGAGCGTGTCCAGAAACCCACTGCGATTCGAGGCATCCCGGTAGACGCGAAGTTCAACTTCGAGATGCCACGTATCCCGGCCGGCTGGGACGAGTTCTCCCGCGTCGAGCTCGGCGACGATCGAGCTTTTTGGCAGCCAGGCAACGCCTTCGCCTTCCAGGACCAGCTTCTTGAGGACCTCGGCCATGTCGGATTCGTAATGAGGCCGCAAAGCCGGGGTTGCGTCGACGCGGCCAAGGAGGAGTGCGAGGCAGCGGCCGAAGTAGCTGGTTTCCGTGTACGTAATCAACGGCAGTGGACGCGCCGCCGTGCCCGGCAACCGGAATATCGGCGCGCCACGCGGATTCGGCCGGCAGACAGGCATCAATACATCGACGCCCACGGTGAGATGCTCGTACCTGATCGGGTCGAGATGGAGGGGTAGCTCCGGGTGATGATAGGCAAACATCAATTCGCAATTGCCGTTCACGAGCATCAGGATGGAGTCGTGGACATTGGTGGGTATCACCCGCGCACGTACCTCCCCGAAGCGCGCAGTGAGCGCCTTCAACCAGGCAGGCAGAAAACTTAGCGCGATCGTATGACCCGCTGCAATCTGCAAGCCTTTGCCCGCCATGCGTTGGTCGATGCGAATGATGGCTCGCGTATCGAAGAGCTTTCCAAGGATATCTACCGCTGCTTCCCGAAACAGTTGTCCGGCAGGCGTCAGTGTTGGAGGGAAACTGCTTCGGTCAATGAGGTCCGCGCCCACCCACTGCTCAAGCGACTGAATGCGCCTGCTGAAGCCCGACTGGGTGACATTCCGAAATTCCGCCGCCCGCGAGAAACTCTGATACTGGGAGAGCGCGATGAAGTCCTCAATCCACTTGATTTCCATGTCGGGTCCGATGTGTGCGGCGAGTGTGCGTGCCTCGAAACGAGTGGGTGATTCTACGCGGGCTCGACACCCGCTTGGCCTCCTCTGCCATGCATTGCGATACAAATCACGGATTTTCCGCCAGCAATGCACCGGGAGCCATGGCTGCTAACAGGCAAATTTTTGCCGTTTAGACTCATTTTTTCCAGTTAGCCGGCCAAAAAGTGATGGTTACTTGAAGCCGTCGCGGTGGGTCGATGCACACGGCGCGCGGCGACGGCGCTCCGTGCGGCCATCCAAGTCGGGCCAAAGCGGGGAATGATCCGCTAGTTGCGCAGCGTTCTCAAACCGGCACGAACCTCCTCGGCAAATAATTGCGGCTGTTCCCATGCCGCAAAGTGTCCGCCTTTATCGAGCCGGTTGTAATAGATGAGGTTGTGATACGCACGCTCCGTCCAGCTTCGCGGGGCCTGATAGTTCTCGCGGGGAAAGACGCTCACGGCAGCCGGCACGGATACATCGGCGGCGGCCAGGAAGTTGAAGTGGGACTCCCAATAGAAGCGCGCCGCGGAAATTCCCGTGTTCGTCAGCCAGTAGAGCGTGATGTCGTCGAGGAGATCGTCCCGTGTCAGGTCGCCTGCGGATTCGCCATTGACGGGTCGCCCGAACACGGCCGAAGTCAGCGCCGCCGCCGGCTGAACATACCCGTCGCCGTGATCGAGCAGCCAGCTTGCCAGTCCAACGGGTGAGTCCGCCAGTCCGTAGAGCGTTTGCGGGCGTGTTCCCATCTCCAATGCATAGGCACGCCGTTTCTTGGCCGCGCTGCTTAGCTGCTCGTAAGCGTGCTTTTCATCGTCCGATAGACCGGGTGGCGGCGGATCGCCGGCTGCGAGCGCCTTTGCAATCTCGGGCGGAACAGTCGCAGGGAAGTTGACGTGGATGCCCAGCAATTCCGGCGGCGCCTGCTTACCCATCACATTCGCGACGACGCCACCCAGATCGCCGCCTTGCGCCGCGAATTTCTCGTATCCAAGGCGCTTCATGAGTACGACCCACGCACGGGCGGTACGCTCAGGACCCCAGCCGGTCGTGGTAGGTTTGCCTGAAAATCCGTAGCCCGGCAAAGACGGAATGACCAGATGAAAAGCATCCGACGCGCTTGCGCCGTATGCCGTGGGATTGGTCAGCGGATCGACAATCTTCAACATCTCGATGACCGAACCGGGCCAGCCGTGTGTGACGATGAGCGGCATCGCATTTTCGTGTTTCGAGCGAACGTGGATGAAATGAATGTCCAGTCCGTCGATCTCGGTCACGAAATTCGGCAGCGAATTCAGCTTCGCTTCGCACTTGCGCCAATCGTAATCGGTCGCCCAATGGCGCGCGAATTCCTGAATCATCGCGAGCGGCACGCCTTGCGAGTCATCCGTAACGGTTTCACGGTCAGGCCATCTCGTGGCTTTGATGCGCCTGCGCAGGTCGATCAGTTGCGATTCCGGCACATGCACGCGAAGTGGACGAATAGCGGTCTTGTCGCCGCCGGCCGGCTGGGCAACCTCAGTAATCGCATGATTCGTTTCTGCAAAAGCGAGCTGACTCAGCGAGCCCGCGGCAACGGCTGCCGCTGCCACGCTAACAAAACGACGGCGAGACGGCGATTGGGGAAGGATGGTGTCTGACATGGCATTTCCGATGGGCGATAAAGCGAGGTTCCTGATCAATAGCAGCGTGATCTCACGAGTCATTGAACGCGATACGCCCACGCCGAGCGTGCTCGGTATGGGCGTAGTGGAACGTGTGAAGCATCTTGAACCAAGAGGATTGCTTACCGTATTGGAAGCATAGTTCAATCTTGCGGCGCTCAGATTATCAGCTACCGCGATACAAGCTGCTGAGCTGGGCGAGCTGACCATCCCGCTGGGCTTGCACCAGTTCGTGGCGGACCTCTGCGCGCGTCTTTTGCATCGCGCCGGTTTGGCTCGGGTTCCATTGCTGCACTTGCGTGGCGGCCGATTGAGCAGCGGTTGTTGCGGGAGCTTCAGAGGCGTGAGCGAAGCCGGCGGTAGCGAATGCAGCGAATGCCAAAGCGATCATTGAGGTTTTCATGTCGTTCTCCGTGAACCAATAAATTAAAAGGAAGGCGCCGCGATGTCAGGAGCAAGGGCAGCAATTCGGTCCGTCATCTGCGATTTGCTTGTGTCTTGCATCCGGCGTTGATGCATTAAAACGTGCCGACGTATCTGACTTGTGTCGAGAAACCGGGTCAATTGCAATGTTCTGTATCACCTGGAGGCCCAGATACATTGCGATACGAAGCGCGGGTTTTCCGCTAGCAGGGACAGATGCGAATGCGTCGACGCACTAGGCGTTATCCGGCTCCGCGAACATGGTCATATGGCGCAGGATCCATTCGAGCATCTCCTGCGGGGCGGCCGCGAGCGGCCGGCCGGATTTGACGAGCAGCCGCGCCTTGATACCGCGGAACAGGGGATGGTCGATTGGCACGACGGTTAATTCGCCCGCCGCGATCTCCCGATACGCGGCAAATTCGCCAACGAGCGTCACGAAGTTTTCCGACGCGACGAAGCGCTTGAGCGCGCTCAGCGAATTCGTGGTGAGCGTCGGACGGATCTCGATGTTCTCGGCGAACGCCAACATCTTTGCCGCGTGACCGATTCCGAAGGTGGCCGGCATCAATGCCAGCGGATAGGCGAGCACGTCTTCGATGCTTGCTGGCCCGCCTCTCACCGCCAGCGGATGCTCCGGGCGGACCAGCAGAACGACGGGTTGCGCTGAACTCGCGCGATATTCGATGCGCGAATGCGGCGGCGGATTGTAGGCAAGACCGATATGCGCGCGGCTTTCGGCCACTTCGTTCAGCACGTCGTCGACAGCAAGGATCTCCACGCCGATGTCCAGCTTGGGATACCGCGCACAGAACGGGGTGAGCACTTCATCGACCAGCGCATCGACATAGCCTTCGCTGATGGCCAGTTGAACATGGCCTTGCTGGAGGCCCTGCAAGGCATGAAGCTGGTCTTCCAGTTTCTCCTGCTGTGACCGATACCCTCGCCAGAATTCGAGCAGATGCGCCGCCGACTCAGTGGGCTTGACGCCGCGGGCCTGGCGCTCGAACAGCATCACGCCGAGTTCGTCTTCCAGTAGCTTGATCTGCCGCGTAATCACGGAAGGGGACGTGTTGAGGCTATCCGCGGCGCCGCGAATCGTTCCGTGAGTCAGTACTTCATGGAAATACCGGAGGCGTTGCTGGTTGATTTCTCGCATGTCGGCTGTCCTTTCATTGCTGCCGTTGCCCTGTGAGCAACGATACGTGAACTTAGTTGCTGTTGCTAGTTCGGCTGGGCGTTGCCACTATTCATCCGGAAGACGAGCCGGACGAAACGGTGAACAGGGAGACAGGCATGGCAGCAATTCAAACCACAATCGACGAGGACGATGTTTCCGCGCTCTACGACAGGCTTAACTGGCGGCTACTCCCGTTTCTTCTGATGTGTTATCTGTTCGCTTATCTGGATCGCGTCAACGTCGGCTTTGCCAAGTTGCAGATGCAAAGCGACCTCGGGTTTTCCGATGCCGCTTACGGTGTGGGCGCCGGTATCTTCTTTCTGGGCTACGTGCTGTTCGAGCTGCCGAGCAACCTCATGCTGCCGAGAGTCGGCGCACGGAAAACCTTCTGTCGAATCCTGGTGTTATGGGGCATCACATCGGCTTGCATGCTGTTTGTGCGCAACGTTCACATGTTCTACGGAATGCGCTTTCTGCTTGGCATCTTCGAAGCGGGTTTCGCGCCGGGCATGATTTTTTACCTGTCGCGCTGGTACGGTCCCTCGCGTATGGCCCGGGCCATCGCGATCGTTTTTCTCGCCGGCCCGATTGGCGGCATTGTCGGTGGCCCCGTCTCGGCCTGGCTGATGACCACCTTCGCCGGCACAGCGGGTCTCGCCGGCTGGCAGTGGATGTTTCTCGCCGAAGGCTTGCCATGCATTGTGCTGGGTGTGCTGACGCTGTTTGTCCTGTCGGATCGGCCCGCGCAGGCCCGCTGGCTGAGCGATGACGAGAAGCGCCTGCTCGAGGCCGAACTCGTGGCGATCCCGGCTGGAGATCACTCGTTCAAGGCTGTGTTGCGCAACCCCAAGATCTATCTGCTGGCGTGCGCGTACTTCTGCATCATCGCGTCGATCTATGCCATGAGCTTTTGGCTGCCTACCATCGTGAAGTCGCAAGGCGTCAACGATACGATCCGGCTTGGCTGGTACTCGGCGATTCCGTACGTTGGGGCCGCCTTCGGCATGTATTTCATCGGCCGCAGATCGGACACACGTGGCGAACGGCGCTATCACAGTTCGGTGCCGGCGCTGCTCGCCGCGGTATTGCTTTCCCTGTCGGTTTTGATGGACGGCAACCTCGTCGCCACGCTCGTCCTGTTGACGCTCACCACGACGATGTTGTGGATGGCGTATACGGTGTTTTGGGCCATCCCCTCTGAATACATCAAGGGCGATGCGGCAGCGGGCGGTATTGCCTTGATCAATACGATTGGCTTGTCTGGTGGATTCTGGGGACCCGCCATCATCGGCTGGGCGAAGACGGCAACCGGCAACTTGCATCTTGGACTCCTGATAATTGCCGGCCTGGCGTTATGCGGCTCTGCGCTGCTCGTCGCGAACAGGTTGCCGTCAGAATAGCGATCTGGGCACGCCCGGATCCGGATAAGGACGTTCTTCCATCGACACCCGCAGGCGTCGTCGAGGAGCAGCAGTCAACCCAATGCGCCGCGTTCCTGCGGGACACGGCGAAGCAGAGGACTTCAAATGCTTTTACACCTGTCGACATGGGCCGAAGTGGGGCAATACCTGGAGCGAAGCCGTTCGATCGTCGTTCCTATCGGTTCGAACGAGCAGCACGGCCCCACCGGTCTTTTGGGCACCGACTGGCTGTGCCCGGAAATCATCGCGCACGAAGCCGAGAAGAGTGCGGACATCCTGATTGCGCCGACCTTCAATATCGGCATGGCCCAGCATCACCTGGGCTTCCCGGGAACCATCTCCTTGCGGCCATCAACCTTCATTGCGGCCATTGGCGACTGGACGCGCTCGCTTGGAGTTCATGGCTTCGAGAAAATCCTGTTTCTGAACGGCCATGGCGGCAACATCGCGTCGATCGAAGCTGCGTTCTCCGAGATTTATGCCGAGGCCAGTTTTGCGCGGCGCCGCTTGGGGTTCGCACTGAAGCTATGCAACTGGTGGGATCTCGAAGGCGTGGGCGAGTTGGCGCGCGAACAGTTTCCCGAAGGACATGGCGTGCATGCGACGCCCTCCGAAATTGCCATCACTCAGTGGGCGCTTCCCGAGACGATCAAGAAAGCCCGCTACGCCCCGCAGATCGCGCCGTCCGGGCCGATTCGCGAGGCGCTCGAGTTCCGCGCGCGCTATCCCGATGGACGGATGGGCTCGGATCCGGCCCAGGCATCTCAGGAGAAGGGCGGCGCGCTGGTGAAGCTGGCCGCCCAGAGCCTGATTCGCGAGATGGATGCGTTCAGCCGCGAGATCGTGCCGGGCGGGCATGACTGATTGATCAGCCCAAGTACATTGCGATGCGAATCACGGGTTTTCCGCCAGCAACGCCTTGATCTTCGCTTCGGTCTGTTCGTAGTCGCCTTCGCCGAAGTGCGTGTAGGCCACGTGCCCTTTCTTGTCGACCAGATAAAACGCGGGCCAATACTGGTTGTCGTAGGCGCGCCATGTTGCGTAGTTGTTGTCCTGCGCGACTGGGAACGTAATGCCGAAGCGCTTGATCGCCGATTTGACGTTGTCCGTGTTGCGCTCGAACGGATACTCGGGTGTGTGGACGCCGACCACCGCCAGGCCCTGGTCCTTGTATTTCTGGTTCCAGGTCTTGACGTAGGGCAGCACGTGGATGCAGTTGATGCAGGTGTAGGTCCAGAAGTCGACCAGCACAACCTTGCCCCGCAACTGTTGCAAGGTCAGGGGATCGCTATTGAGCCATTTATCGATGCCAGTGAATTCCGGCGCGGTGGCGTTGTTGTCGAGCTGGTTTGCAACGGGACCGGCGGCAGCGCTGGCCGCGGGACTTGCAACGAGCGTCGCGATTGCGGCGGCGCCGGCTGTCACGGTGGCGGCGAACAGGGCGACGGTAGCGGTGGTTTTGAGTCGGGAGAGCATGTCAGCGTCCTTTCAGAGAGGAGAGCAGAGCGGCGATCCGGGCATGGGCCCGTACGCCGCCTCAGGCATTCCAGTGGTTGGCATGGGTGCATTTGAACGCCCGTTCGTATCTGGCTTGTGTCGCCGAGGCGGCGCGGGTGCAATGTTTTGTGTCAGGGGAACGCCCAGATACATTGGGATACAAAGCGTCGCGCGTACCAGGCTATAAAGCAGCCATTCCTACCGTGGAGAAGCCACATGAGTACCGAACTGCTGCAAGGATCCTGTCATTGCGGGACCGTGAAATTTGAAGTCCGTACCGATGTCCTGCCCGCTGGGCGTTGCAATTGCAGCCTGTGCCGGCGCAAGGGCGCGCTGATGACGCCGCCGTTTGCCGCGGGTGAACTGAAAATCCTGAAGGGTGAGGAAGCGCTGACGCTTTATCAGTTCAATACGCGCACGGCGAAGCACTATTTCTGCAAGCACTGCGGTATTTATCCATTCCATCAGACGCGTAGAGATCCGCAGCTGTGGCGGGTCAACATCGGTTGCCTGGAGGGTGTCGATCCGTATACGCTGGAGGCGAGCGTAGCCAATGGCGCCAGCCTGTCCGTCGTGGAGGATGCATGAGAAAACTCATGACAATTCTCGCCTTCCTCGCGGGCGGATTGGCGGCGGAACTGGCGCACCCCGTGCACTGTTCGCTGATCAACGTGAACCGGGTGCGCGTCAATCGTCGAAAGGATTGATCCGTTGATGGAAACCACCGACCACGTCCTGATCGTCGACGACGATCGCGGCATCCGCGAATTGCTTGCCACCTATCTCGAGAAGAACGGCATGCGCGTTTCGCTGGCCGCCAACGGCCGGCAGATGCGCACGGTCCTCGAACAGGGCGCGCCTGATCTGATCGTGCTCGATCTGATGATGCCTGGCGAAGACGGTCTCGTGCTGTGCCGGGAATTGCGTGCCGGCAAGTTTCGTGCGGTACCGGTCTTGATGCTGACCGCCCGCAGCGAGGAGACGGATCGCATCGTCGGGCTGGAAATGGGCGCGGACGATTACCTGTCCAAACCGTTTGCGGTGCGTGAACTGCTGGCGCGCATCCGCTCCGTGCTGCGCCGCGCGCGGATGCTGCCACCCGGCATGCAGGTGACGGAATCCGCGCCGATGATCGCTTTCGGTGACTGGCGTCTCGACACCACGGCGCGTCATCTGCTCGACGCCGAGGGCACCATGGTGGCCTTAAGCGGTGCGGAGTACCGCTTGCTGCGCGTGTTCCTTGATCATCCCCAGCGCGTGCTCACGCGGGATCAGTTGCTCAATCTGACTCAAGGCCGCCAGGCCGATGCATTCGACCGCTCGATCGATCTTCTGGTCAGCCGTTTGCGCCAGCGCTTGCAGGACACCGCGCGCGAGCCTCGGTACATCAAGACGCTGCGCAGTGAGGGTTATGTATTTTCGGCGGCGGTGACCATGATCGAAGGTACGCCATGAAGCTGAATGCATTGCTGCGTTGGCCGCGCACGCTGTTCGCGCGGCTTGCCCTGATTCTCTTTGTCAGCCTTGCGCTGGTGCAAACGCTGTCGGTCTGGCTCACCATGACGGAACGGGACCAGACCATGACGAACGTGATGATGGGTTACATCGAACGCGAGGTCACCAGCTCCGTCGCGCTGCTCGATCATTTGCCCGCTAACGAACGCGCCGAATGGTTGCCAAGGTTGGCGCGGCGCACCTATACCTTCAATCTCGGGCCCGGGGTCGCCGGCGCGCCTCCCGATGCGAAGCTCTCAGCGAGAGTGGCTCAATCTATCGCCGACGGCATCGGCAAGCGCTATCCGCTCACGGCCAACGCCGTCCCCGGCGATCCGGACCGCCTGCAGGTCCATCTGCTGTTGAGCGACGGCACGCCGCTGACGATCGACTATCGCCCTATGCCGGGCGCGCCGCTGTCGCCGTGGTTGTCATGGTTGCTGGTGCTGCAACTGGTGGTGCTGGCCGCGTGCTGCTGGCTGGCGGTACGGTTGGCAACACGCCCGTTGAGCCACTTGGCGCGAGCGGCGGATACCCTGGGCCCGGACCTTAAGGTGGAGCGCTTGCCCGAAGACGGCCCGGACGAAGTGGCGCGCGCGGCGAGGGCGTTCAACGCCATGCAGGATCGCATCAGGCTGTACATGACCGAGCGCTTGCAGATCCTCGCGGCGATTTCGCACGACCTGCAAACGCCGATTACCCGCATGCGTTTGCGCGTCGACGTGATGGACGAGAGCCCACAGGGCGCCAAGCTGCAGCAGGACCTGCAGGAAATGGAAACCATGGTCAAGGAAGGCGTCACGTACGCGCGCACCATGCACGGCGCCAGCGAGGCACCCCTGCGTATCGATCCGGACGCGCTGTTCGACAGTCTGGTGTTCGACTATGTCGACGCCGGCAAGGACGTTTCGCTGCACGGTCGAATCGACGCTGCACTGGTGACGCGTCCTCAGGCGTTGCGCCGGATCGTGGGCAATCTCGTCGATAACGCGCTGAAGTTCGGTGGGTCGGCCGAGATCAGGGTTGCCTCGCAGGACGGGCACGTGAGGGTCTCCGTGCTCGATCGCGGGCCGGGTATTCCGGCCGAGTCGCTGGAAGCGGTATTCGAACCGTTCTATCGGCTGGAAGGATCGCGCAACCGCGGAACCGGCGGTACCGGGTTGGGCCTCGCGATTGCGCGGCAACTCGCTTTGGCGATGGACGCGACGCTATCGTTGCATAACCGGCCCGATGGCGGCCTAGAAGCCACACTGGTGTTGAAAGGCGTTGGCTAAATTCCGATCGCTCGCCGATCGCGTTGTATGCCGTACGTTTTCGTCGATGAACGTCAACTACCCCCGTCTTGTATCCCAATGTATCTGCACCGCCGGTAAATACATAACGTTTCACTGGTGCTTTTCGCAGACACACGCCAGATACGTCCACGGGCTTTAATGATTCCAGGCCAGATCGTCTGGCTTCGCAGGCCGGACATGTCTTGCGCCCGTTTAGCTAACCTTTGAGGAGAATCCGCGATGCCGGATCAGATCAATACTCGACGTCGTCGTCTGCTTGGGACGGCAGTTGCTGGTATCAGCTTGATGGAGTTGGGTTTGAGCGGGCTCGCCAAGGCGCAGTCGACCGGCACGCCATCCAATGCGAACACTGCAATACGTGTTGCTTCGTTTGACAACATTCGCCAGGTCAATGCCGGAACGCTCAGCATGGGCTATGCGGAAGCGGGTCCGCAGAATGGACCGGTTGTGATCCTGCTGCACGGCTGGCCCTACGATATCTACAGCTTTGCTGAAGTCACACCGTTGCTGGCAGCCGCGGGCTACCGGGTCATCGTGCCGTATCTGCGGGGCTATGGTTCGACGCGGTTTTTATCCGCAGATACGCCTCGCAACGGTCAACAGGCCGTGGTTGCCATCGACATCATCGCGTTGATGGATGCATTGAAGATTGACAAAGCCATCTTTGGCGCCTTCGATTGGGGCGCGCGCACGGCGAATATTATCGCCGCGTTGTGGCCGCAGCGATGCCAGGCGATGGTGTCGGTCAGCGGTTATCTGATCGGCAGTCAGGAAACCAACCGGGCGCCGCTGCCGCCGAAGGCTGAACTGGCCTGGTGGTATCAATTCTATTTCGCCACGGAGCGTGGCCATGCAGGTTACGAAGCGAACCGCCACGACTTCAACAAGCTGATCTGGCGTCTCGCGTCGCCGAAATGGAATTTCGACGATGCGACGTACGACCGCTCGGCTGAGTCCTTCAACAATCCCGATCACGTCGCGGTGGTGATTCACAACTACCGCTGGCGTCTGGGTCTGGTTAAGGGCGAGCCGCAATACGACGAACTCGAAGCGCGGCTCGCGAAGGGGCCGACCATTTCGGTTCCGACCATCACGATGGAGGGCGACGCCAACGGCGCACCGCATCCCGAGCCGGCAGCCTACGCGAAGAAATTCACCGGCAAGTATCAGCACCGGAACATCGACGGCGGTATCGGACATAACTTGCCGCAGGAAGCGCCGAAGGCATTTGCCGATGCCATCGGCGACGTCGCCCGGCTTTAAGCGGAGTGGAGGAGCGGGGTCCTGGCGCGCTAACGTACTGCACCATGCGGCGCATCGGTCGATTATTAGCGTTTCTTGAAGCGCGCCTTGGCATCGCCATACGATGCCTGCGTCTTGCCGATGACCTGCTCGACGCGCCCCCTCCACGCGACCGTCCGGTTTCCCATGGTCTTGCCGAGGCCGGTACGCAGCTTGCCCGTGATCTCTCTTATCCATCCCTGCATCTGGTCTTTGTTCATCACCTCGCTCCTTGAGCGCTGCTTCCATCGCCACAGCATGACCTCGATGGACGAAGCAGTCGGTACGGCACCGGACAGACGCCGGTCGGGAGTCGGCGCACAAATGATTTGTTCGATTGAATTCGCCGCACTGACGGTGGTCCCTTTGCGAGTCCATCGAACTCCTTTGGAGACCGATCATGAGACTCGTTGGCACCCCATTCCAACCGCGACCCGCGCCCGCATTCGCGATCGCGGTTTTTCTCGCGATAACGGCATTCGCCAATCCTGCGAGCGCTGCTTCCCCCACCCAGACTCAACCACGTGCAAGCGTGATGAACGTTGCGGCCCATAGCCAGATCGATACGCGTATCAGTGGACTTCACACGAGGCTTCAGATCACCGCGGCGCAGGAAGAACTTTGGCAAAAGGTCGCTCAGGTCATGCGTGACAACGCGGGAACGATGGACTCGCTCAGACAGGCACGAAGCAGTCAAGCCAACAGCATGAGCGCTGTCGACGATCTCAAGTCCTATGGCCAGATCGCCGATGCCCATGCGGACGGCATCAGAAAGCTCACCCCGGCGTTTCAGGCACTCTACGACAGCATGTCCGACGTTCAGAAGAAGAACGCCGATCTGATCTTCCAGACTGACCATCACCACGCCGCGAAGAAGGGGTGATCTCAAGACACCCGCAACGGGAAGCGGACTGGCACCTCAGTAAGGTCCCGGATCGCAGACAGGAGTACATCATGAAAATTCAAAGAGTGAGAGCCGCGTGCATGGGCTCGATGAAGACCGGAATCACGACTGCAGTTGGCCTGGCACTGGCTCTTGGCGGCATGTCCATGGCGCCCGCCTTCGGCGAAGGCAACGGTAACGGAAACGGAAACGGAAACGGCAATCACGAGGGCCAGGAGCAGCATGGAGCGAATAACAACTATCACCATAACCAGGGGCATCAGTCGGATCACGGCAATCGGCAGGCCTATCAGCATCCCAACAATGACCACCGTCGCGGCGACTATTCCGACAACTATTACGGCAACCAGGACTATGTGTATGCGCCGCCACCCGTGGTCTATGCCCCGCAGTCGGCACCGGGCATAAGCTTGTTTATACCGCTCCAGTTCCGATAGAACGCAGGACCCGCGCCTGGTGATTGCCGTTTCGACAATCTTCCAGGCGGGTCCATAGAGGCAGGATCCCGCCGAATCTGAATTTGGATTCTGGACGAGAGATATGCTGTTTCCCGTGTGGCTCAAACGCGCTGGGTTCTGCCCGTCGCGTACGGCCGCATCGAGACGACCCGCTATTTGGGCACGGTTCCCGGGTCTTCCAGCCATCGCGAGACCGCCGACAGTACCTGCGTCTCGATGCCAAGAAAACCATGTGGCGACTTCGCCCCGCATTCACTGGCGCCCATTCTGCCGCGCTCGCTGCTTGATACTGCCAGGAACTGCAACCGGTTGTCCTTGGCGAGCGTGCGGGCCGCGCTAAACGGTGAAACCCGACATCCGTCATTTTCGTTCGACACAACCAGAACCGGCGTAGCGCCGACGTCCCATTGCATGCCCGAAAGCCCGGTCTCGCCACGCATGCCGATCGTGACGGGCGACGTCAGTACATACGCGTCGACCAGCCGTGGTTCGCGTTGGAGCACATTGCCAACCGAAATCGTGCCCCGGCTGGTACCCACGAGGGCGATTTTTGCAGCCGGAAAGCGTTGCCTGAGCGCCGAGACAATGACGTGCAAGTCCTGAGCGTGAGCTTCGCTCAGACGGAACGCGTCATTCATGCCGGATGATTGATCGGATGGCGCATCGACGATAGCGATCGCATCGCCCGAAGAAGTCCAGTATCCGGCGGTCCGGAGGAGGAAATTTGCCGTCATTGTCGTCGGGCCGGTCTCGTCGAGGGCGATAACGCCTTCATCTCCGGCAAACAATACGATGACCCATGGCGGCGCGCTGGCGGGCTGTTCGATGAAGACGGCCTGGGTTTGCGACCCCCGTACCGGGACTTGCAGCAGTTCACCTGAATACGCGGGCATTGCGGTTAGGACGGTGCAGGCGAACGCGCAGACCGGGACCGCGAATTTAAGCAACGATTTCCAAAGCCTGTTGGCGAAGCAGGCGATGGGCCTTGCTCGTGCTGATTTCTGATCGCGCATTCTGAATGAAGACCGCGTTGTTGTTCCATTCACAGCATACGTGAGTTGGATGGGGGATCGGCAAGATCGTCTGGATTGACCAACGATGTAAGTACGTGATCGGCCCAGGAACCATTGATCTTCAAGTACGACCGAGCGAGGCCTTCCTTCTCGAAACCAAGACTAGCCAGTAGGTGCTCGCTGCGGGTGTTCTCCGGTCGATAGTTGGCCATGATGCGATGCAAGCCGATATCTCTGAACACGTGCTGGATGGCCACCCTTAGACTCTCTCGCATTAGGCCTTTCCCTTCGACCGCTTTCGCAAGAGAGAATCCAAGATGACACGCTTGGAACGGTCCCCTAACGATATTGGTAAAGTTGCATTCACCGATCAACTGACCGCCTTCACGTTCAAACAGCACGAGATGAAGAGCGTTTCCTGTTGCGGTTTGATGAGTCGTTGTGCGTAGCCTGTCGGCGATCGCATCCACATTAAAAAAACTTTCCTGTCGCGCAGGCTCCCAAGGCTGAAGATGCATTCGATTGGCTGCGTAGTACGCCTGCAGCGCGCTTGCGTCGTTCTCGCTGACGGCTCGCAATATCACGCGTTGGGTGGTCAGTCCTTTATCTGGATGGTTCGCCGCATTTGCCATTAGTCTATCGCCCTTGATATGCAATATTGCGCGTGATTGTACCGAAGCCAAAAACTACGCTCGGCACCTCCGGCGCCGGCGAGTCACGAGCTACACACGCAACGAGATTGACCCCACGCCAGGTTGAACCTTTCAGACCCCCCACTGCCGCTCAGTAGTTCATTTGCTACACTGGATCGAAGAGCAGACCCGTTTGGCACTCGGTTTGACTCTGATGCCCGCGCTCGGATTCGGCACGCTGATTCCCGATGCAGCTACGACGACCAGTCGGGCAGCCCGGGGTTTATTCCGCGAAGTGCGCAATAGATCGACGTGAACGGTATTCGGAGGCAAGCCATGCAGGAAGAACAAATACGTGAAGCACTGAATGCCCACTGGCACGCGTCGGCGGCCGGCGATCTCGATGCGGAACACGATATTTACGATGACGACGCCATCTGTGACTATCCTCAATCAGGTGAACGAATCCTCGGGCGAGTTAATTTGCAGGGGCTGCGGAGTCATCATCCAGATAAGCCATCAGGTTTCGACGTCAGGCGAATTCAAGGAGAAGGTAATCTCTGGGTCACGGAATACTCCATCACCTATCAGGGGCGGGCGGCTTACACGGTAAGCATTATGGAGTTCCGCAACGGCAAGGTCGTTCACGAGACCCAGTATTTTTCGGATCCTTTCGAGGCACCGGGTTGGCGGAGTCGATGGGTTCAGCAGAACGCGTGAAGGCGCATTGCTCGAACGTGCGGTCGCAACAATGCGTTAGTTCAGGTTTCGCATAAACCTGCAATCAACCCTTTTTAGCCTGCGCCAGCCACTGGTCGAGACTGATGCGGCCGGTCCGCGCGTCGCCGAGCGGCACGAGCGATTGCTCCTCGACACGGCCGCCGTAGTACAGCGCATCGCGATCCGTCACCACCGGGCGTGCGTCGCCTACCGATTTCAGATAACGGGTGACGATCTCCGCGAAGGGCGCGCGGTCCGGGCCGGCGATCTCGACCGTGCCGTTCAGCGGCGTGGCGAGCGCGATCTGCGCGAGGCTCGCCGCGACGTCGTCCGCGGCGATCGGCTGAAACAGGCCGTCGCCGACGCGCACCGTGCCGCCGACTGTGCTGAAATCCGCGATACCGCCGATGAACTCCATGAACTGGGTCGCGCGCACGATCGTGTACGGCACGCCCGCCGCTTCGATCACTTCTTCCTGTGCAACCTTGGCAACGAAATACGCGTTCTCCGGCGTGCGGTCGCAGCCGACGATTGATAGCGCGACATGATGGCGTACCCCTGCGGCCACTTCGGCTTTGCCGAGGTTACGGGCCGAGGTGCGGAAAAAGTCGAGCACCGCCTGCGGCTCCCACGATGGCGCGTTCGTCACATCCACTACAACGTCCGCGCCCACGAGCGCGTTGCTCAGGCCTTCGCCCGTAACGGCGTTTACGCCGGTGCGCGGCGACGCGGCAAGCGCTTCATGACCCGCCTCGCTGAGCAGCGTGACCACACGCGAGCCGATCAGGCCGGAACCACCGATTACGACGATCTTCATGGCAGATTCTCCAGATGAAAGTAACTGAACATGTGAGGCGCTGGCGGGCATCGTATTGCGTGAAAGTGTTCGCCGCCGTCGCATCGCGTGAGGCCATTGTGGAAGAATCATGCTCTATCGAAAAGTGCCAAGAATTGTCGATCCGACTAGTCCATGTCGGTTGCTGCTCCCCTTGCCCGCGAGACCCTCATGACCGAACCGACTCCCGCATTGAGCATCGAAATCGATCGGCAGCAGCAGTTGCCGATCTATCTGCAGATCTGCGAGCGTTTCAGGACCGCGATCGCCGCGGGGCATCTGCGTCCCGGCGATCGCGTGCCTGCGCTGCGCGGTCTCGCCACGCAACTGAGCACGGCGCGCGGCACTGTCGAGCTCGCCTACACGATCCTCGTCGACGAGGGCTACCTGCAGATGCGCGGCGCGGCGGGCACCTTCGTATCGACGTCGCTGCCGGCATCGGTGATGCGCCCGTCGCGTGCGCAAGGTGTTCAGGACGCGCGGGGCAGGCAGAGCACTGAAGGAACGGGCACGCCGCAGACGCCGGGCGAATCGCGCAGTGGTCAAGCGGCGCCGCGGCAGCAGGCCATCGCCGTCGCCATGAGCGGCGAGCCGCGGCCGTTGTAACCAGGGCTGCCTGCGCTCGACGCATTTCCGAGCAAGCTATGGAACCGGCTCGTTTCGCGTCGCGCGCGCAGCGGCGACCGCGCGATGCTCGCGTATCCGGATCCAGCCGGCTACCGGCCGCTGCGCGAACATATCGCCACTTATCTTGGGCTGTCGCGCGGGGTGACCTGCCTGCCGGAACAGGTGTTCGTGACCGGCGGCTACCGTGCGACGCTCGAACTCGTATTGCGCAGTCTCGCTCGCCCGAATGATCGCGTGTGGTTCGAGGATCCCGGCTATCTGTTCGCGCGCGGTTTTCTGGCCGAGACCGGCGTGCAACTCGTACCGGTGCCGGTGGATGGCGAAGGGATCGACGTCGAGCGCGGCACACTGCTGGATGCAGAGGCGCGCTTCGCAGTGGTCACGCCGTCGCATCAGAGCCCGCTCGGGCACACGCTGTCTCTCGCACGACGCATGGCACTGCTGGACTCGGCAGAGAAAGCGTCCCGCTGGATCATCGAAGACGACTACGACAGCGAGTTCCGTTATCTGGGCCGGCCATTGCCGGCTTTAAAGAGCCTCGACCGGCGCGATCGCGTGATCTATTGCGGCACGTTCAGCAAGGTGATGTTTCCCGGTTTGCGGCTCGCGTATGTGGTGGTGCCGGAGCGAGCCGTCGAGCGCGTTGGGCGGGTGGCGCACAGCATGAACGCCGGATCCCCGACGCTATTGCAGGCAGCCGTGGCGGATTTCATTGAGCAGGGGCATTTTGCGCGGCATCTGAAGCGGATGCGTGCGTTGTACGGCGAGCGGCGCGTGCTGGTCGTGCACGCGCTGGAGCAGGCGTTTGGCGAACGGCTGATTGTCGATTTGCCGCCAGGTGGAATCCAGTTCGCGGTGCAGTTCGCCGAAGGCCCCGATGGCCCGGTCGACGATGTCGCCGTCGCCGCCCGCGCCCGCGAAGCGGGGCTCGCGGTGCTGCCGCTTTCGATCTGGTACGCGAATGGCCGCGCGCGGCGCACGCTGCGCGGCCTCGTGATGGGCTTCGCGAACATCGCCGATGCGCGTGAGGCCGGTCGTCTCGCGCGAACGTTGCGCGCGTGTCTGGAGTACGGCACTACCCCTTGTTGAACAGGCTCAAGACACGGGACATGGATTTTGCTGCCAGAGCGAGCAGAGCGCCGGAGACGCTGTAGTCGACGTTGAACATCAGGTCGATCAAATAGAACATGGATAGCGCGATGAGCGGGTGGTACATCGCAAGGCTTATCAGGCGTTTCATCGGCATCTCACGCGGTTTCGTTTGCACGAACCGGTAAGTCACTGTGCGTGAACCGATCTGCGCAAGTTTCGTGGCGTGCCAGGCTTCCGGAATCCGTGGAAGGTTTGGCTGCGAAGTACGGATGACGCTGTTCTGTCCCGTCCCGTCCTGTGATGAACTTTGCCTCTCGCAACCTGTTGCCGTCCTGCCCGTGCGTCGATGTTTTTTGCCCTATCGTCCAAGTCTTGCCGATGGTTCTCGTGGCCATTGCAGAGCGTCCAGAAAGCTTGTCTGTTCCTCCTGCAAAAGGGGACGATGTGTTGCACGCGTTTATGTCACACAGCGATGCATCGAGCGCACTGAAAAATCGGTAAGGCATTTGTCATCTACCGCCGCAGCGGGTATAACATGGACCCCTCGGTCAAAATGAAGAATGACCGGCCTCCCGGTTCCTTACCCGGGAAATCGCATACCACGCGAGCTCTTCATGGATGCAGTTTCTGACGTCCTGCGCGCTGTGCGCCTAAGCGGCGCGGTATATCTGACCGCGACCTTCACGGCACCGTGGTGCGTGATAGGCCGTACGGATGCTGCGCTCTGTGCGGCCTATCTGCCGCGCTCCGAACGTGTCGTCTCATATCATCTGATCATAGAAGGTAGCTGCTGGGCCCAACTGGCAGACGACCCCGATTCCGCTATTCATCTCAATGCCGGGGAACTGCTGGTGGTGCCGCAAGGCGAAACGCATTTGATAGGTAGTGCTGTGGATCTTGCGCCCACGCCAATGGAGGTGCTATTGGCTGGCCCGATGGCGGCAGCACCGGGTGAGGTGATGACGGTGTCTTACGGAGGCGGGGGACCTACGACTCGCATCGTATGCGGTTTTCTGGCCTGCGACGATACGCTGAGTAACCCCCTGCTCTCATCGCTGCCGCGACTCTTCAAGATTGATATGCGCCATGATCCGCGAGCAGCATGGCTTGAGTCCTCTCTCAAGTTTGCAGCCAGCGAGGCTGCGAGTTCGCGGGCGGGCGGTACGATTGTCCTCGCCAGACTGTCCGAACTCCTGTTTGTCGAGGCGGTCCGTAGCTGTATTGAAGCGCTTCCTGCCCACGAGACAGGATGGCTGGCCGGCGTGCGCGATCGCTACGTGGGGCGCGCGCTTTCGTTGCTCCATGCTCAAGCCGTCCACCCCTGGACCGTCGATGAGCTTGCACGCAAGGTGGGGTTATCGCGTTCCGCGTTGGCGCAACGCTTCACCGACCTCCTTGGACAACCGCCCATGCAGTACCTGGCGCGATGGCGCATGCAGATCGCGGCGCAGGAACTTCTCGCCGGCAGAAAGTCCCTCGCCGCTGTAGCGGAGCAGATTGGCTATGAGTCTGAGGCGGCATTCAGTCGAGCCTTCAGGCGGGAATTTGGAATGCCGCCGGCAGGCTGGCGGAAGAGCAAAGGAAAGATGGACGGCGCTGGCGAATCTGCGCAGGCCGCGCCCGCTGCGAGTGGCATCACGCCACCAGCAGATCAGTGACATCGACTGCCATACCCGACGCAACGTTCACTCGCACGCGTCAAAGCTGACCCGGCGTTTCGGCCATATCTCCCGGTGGCCCGGCCATAGAACCTCGCGTCTCCCAATCGTACATTCGAGCGTACCGGATGCCAGATCAACCATCTGGTTCTGGCCGGTAGATGAGCATTCACCGCTCGACCGCACGTAGGTCCACATTGGGAGAAATACTATGAACGCAGTATCGCGACTCTCCAACCACGATCGTTACGCCCGTTGCATTCGCGCTTCAAAGATGGTCAGTTGGGACATCGAGCGTGACGTGATTGGAGGCCGCACCTTTGACACGTCCCAGAAGTATCTTCCCGATGGGCTTTCACTGGCTCCGAATTTCTTCACGCTCTCCGAGAACGAAAAGCGTTTCGTCAGCCAGATTCAGGGGCGCACGTATGCCAACGTGTTCGGACTGGTAGAGCGCTTCATCAACGCCAAGGTGCTGGAAGTCAGCCGCGACCATTGGCTCGGCGATCAGGTAGCGCTTGAGGCGCTGGTCCGATTCAGTGAAGAAGAACTCAAGCATCAGGCGTTATTTCGTCGCATCGACGAGATGATCGGTGAGACTCTTCCCCCGGGCTATCACTTCGACGTCGACTCGAATGCCGTTGCCTCTGTTGTTCTCGGTAAAAGCACGTGGGCCGTATTGGCGCTGACGCTGCATATCGAACTGTTCAGCCAGCTCCACTATCGCCAGAGTATCGCTCCAGACGATCAGCTATCGGAGCTATTCAAGAGCGTGTTCCTCTATCACTGGAAGGAGGAGAGTCAACACGCCATTCTCGACGAGCTCGAATGGGTCCGTCACGACGCCACCATGACGGACAGTGATCGCGACAAGACTGTTGACGAATTCATCGAATTAGTCGCCGCGATCGACGGCATTCTGCAGGCGCAGGCTGCAGCCGACGCGCGTTATTTCAAGGCGAACTGCGGGCGCGCAGTCGACGAGACGGAAGCCCAGTCGATCGAAGCGAATTTCCTCGAGGCCTACCGGTGGCAATACATCCACTCGGGTGTACGTCATCCCCATTTCGGCGAGGTGCTTCATGGCCTCATCTCCGAAGACCAGCGCATGCGCATCCATGCTGCGCTCGCCACACTGCAATGAGATTTACCGGAGCTGAACAGTCCACCTATGTTGAAGGAGATGGAACATGAATGCCAACGCACAGATCAACAAACCTAATGTCGTCAACGGTCTTAACGTCGACGACCTGTTCGCCCTGATTGAGGGCGTCAAGAACGATGTTTCGAAAGCCACCACCAGTTGGCGCGTAGCGACGAGCTGGCAGGGGCAGACTCGAACTCGCGCCGAGGTAGAGGGGTTCTCGATCGGCGGGCAGGATGTGCCGCGCCGGTTCACGATCGATATCGATGAGCCCTGCGAACTCGGTGGCTCGAACAAGTTTGCCAATCCTCAGGAGCATCTGATCGCCGCGCTGAATGCCTGTATAACGGTGGGTTACGTGGCGCAATGCGCCGTCCGCGGGATTACGCTCGAGTCCCTGCAGATTGAGACCGAGGGTGAAATCGATCTCAGGGGTTTTCTCGGGATCGACCCGCAAGTGGCAAACGGTTACGAGAGCCTGCGCTACACCGTTCGTATCAAGGGCAGCGGTACCAGCCAGCAATTCGCGGAAGTCCATGACGCGGTAATGGCCACTTCCCCCAACGTCTACAATCTGGCGAACGCCGTCGTTCTGAAATCGACCCTCGTGGTCGGGTGAACTTGGCGATGTGGGCGCGGCGACTCGAATCGTACCACCCCACATAGGATCGATCCAATTAGCGCATCGCCGTCTGGGGCTGTTTCGTGGCGGGCAATGCATGACTACGTTCGCAGCGTTCTGAAAAAACTGCGAAGTCGTATCTTGCGCATGTCGATTTCTCCCACGATCATTCGTCGTAGTTACAGGAGGCGCTTTTGTCTCCGAACACTATCGTCTTCAAAGGAGAAACCCAAATGCGTGTAATGGTCATGGTCAAGGCAACCCCCGAATCCGAAGCCGGGCAAATGCCAAGCATGGAGCTCATCGCGGCGATGGGCAAATATAACGAGGAACTGGTGAAGGCTGGGATCATGCAAGGCGGCGACGGGCTGAAGCCGAGTTCGGCAGGCGTACGCGTGAGGTTTTCAGGGAAGGACCGAACCGTCGTTGACGGCCCATTTGCAGAGACCAAGGAATTGATCGCCGGGTACTGGCTCTGGCAAGTTCAATCGATGGACGAAGCGATTGAATGGGTAAAGCGCTGCCCGAATCCGATGGTGAGTGATTCAGAGATCGAGATTCGGCCTTTCTTTGAGCCTGCGGATTTTGGTGAGGCCTTTACACCTGAGCTTCAAGAGCAGGAAAAGCGTCTACGGCAGCAGATTGACGGGCAGACGCGCTGACAATTTTCACCGCATCAGTCTGCGGGGCGCGCGGAGGCAGCCCCGCCCCGCCTGTCTGAGGTTTGAGTCAGGTGTCCTGGCGCCGTACAGGGACGAGGTGCAACGCGGTTTCATGGCATCATCGTGTGCACCTTCACACCACCGCTGGAGCGCACGCCATGGCAACTTACATTGTCTTCACAAAGGAAAGCACGCAGGATCAGGGGGAGCTCGATATCTACCAAAGCAAGGTGGGCGAGACCTTTAAAGGTCATCCCGTCAAGATTCTCGCTGCTTACGGACCTCAGCAGATCCTTGAGGGCGACGGGCCGGAGGGCGTCGTGATCGTGGAGTTTCCGTCGACGGCGGCCGCGCGCGCGTGGTACGACAGCCCGGCGTATCAGGAGGCCGCGCAGCACCGGTTCAAGGGCGCGCGCTATCGCGCCGTTCTCGTCGAAGGCGTGTGACGAACGGCAGCGCATAACTGTTTTGCATATTGTTAGGCTTTCCAACCAGAGGTAGTCGTGAACAGCGTTTCAATTGAGGCCGTCGCACCGGGCGATGCCGACGTGTTTGTGGCACGTCAACCCGTCATGGATCGGGCTGGTCGCGTTGTCGCATACGAGCTTCTTTTCAGAGACGGTCCCACCGGAGGAGCGCGGATCGGGGACGAACTGCGCTGTACGACGGCGGTGATTGAACGCGCAGTCGGCTCGATCGGTCTCGAACGGCTTGCCGGGAGCAAGGCTTGCTTCCTGAACTGTCCGCATGATTTTCTGTTTTCGGACTACCCGTATGTGCTGCCGGCGTCACGGTTCGTTCTGGAGATTCTTGAGTCTGTCGAGCTGACATCGAACCTCTCGCGACGGTGCAGCGAGTTGCGAGGAGCGGGCTTCCAGATAGCGCTGGACGACGTCAGGAGCATGACTGACGAGATCCGATGGTTTCTTCCTTCCGTCGACATCATCAAGATCGACTGGCCGTTTGTTGAACGCGCGGAGTTGCCAGAACTGGTCAGTCAGTTCAAACGTGCGGGAAAGGTCGTGCTCGCCGAGAAAATCGAAAGTGCAGAGGATGCGGAGTATGCCCGGCAACTGGGTTGTGATCTGCTGCAGGGCTATTATTTCGCCAAGCCGCAGATTCTTTCGGGCAAGCGCGCGATGCCGCCAGTCAAGGCAATTCTTCACGTGTTCGACCTGGTCGGCAGCGACGCGCCGTTGGGTAGTATTGCGCGAGCGCTAAAAGAGACGCCAATGCTGGTTGCCCAACTGTTACGGCTTGCAAACAGCAGCGAGCAGCCCAACGGCAAGACGGAGCCCATTTCATCGCTCAAGCAGGCACTCTCGGTAGCCGGAAGCCGCAGACTTTTGCATTGGTGCGGACTGCTGCTTTACGTCGGCCGGGACGGGCTTCCAGTCGAGGATGATCCGCTTGCGCTGCTTGCGCAACGACGGGCACATTTCATGGAAGAGGCGATCGACGCGATACCGGATGGATCACGCTCGCTGGCGTCCGCAGGCTATCTGACGGGCATGCTGTCGCTACTACATGTGGCGTATCACATGGAACTGCAGAGCTTTGTCGACGAACTACCCGTTTCTGATTCCATCCGGCTGGCTATCCTTAACGGCGGTGGCGTACTCGGCGAATTGCTGTCGGTCGCCGCGCTGCTTGAACGGGGCGATGTGGATGCGGCGACGGTGAGACTTCAACGGCTGGCGGTTTCTCCTGCAGAGGTTCGGAAGATCGTCGAGTGCTACTGACGCGATTTGCAGTATCGGGGGTGGTATGACGGCCAGTCTCAGTCGTTCGACGGCGTATCAATGTGGACATTCGATCGCATACAATACGTATACCGTGCATCCGAAGTGAGTGAGACGACGTGACAGCATCTTCCTTGACAACCCCGGAAAAACTGGGGGAACTGGCCTATCAGACTTTGCGGCGAATGATCCTCGACAAGGCATTACGCAGCGGCGGCGCCGTCGTTGAAGGGCGGCTGGCCGAGGAACTCAACATTTCCCGCACGCCCATGCGCGAAGCGTTGCTGCGGCTCGAAGGCGAAGGGCTGTTGACGCGCGCCGGGGCTCGCTCTTATTCGGTGCGCTTCGTCAGCGCGCAGGAATATTTACAGGCGATGAAGGTTCGCGAGCTGCTCGAAGCGGAGGCCGTCGGCCTTGCCATCGGCAAGATCGACAAGAAACAGATCCAGCAACTGATAAAGAAGATCAAGGCTCTGCGCAGTGGGCAGCAGGAGCAGGAACACTGGCAGATCGACGACCAGGTTCACACGATGATGGCGCATGCAAGCGGCAACGACGTGCTCGCGCGGATGATCGAAGTGGTGCGCACGAACAGCCGGCTGTTTGAACTCACGACACCTTTCAATCGAATCGAGGAGGATCGCGCCGAGCACCTTGCGATCCTCGAAGCGTACGCTGCCGACGACGCAGAAGCTGCACGCGCCGCCGTTCGCACGCACCTGCAGAACTTGCGCCGTTTCGTGCTTAACCGTCTGAGTGGAGGCAGCGGTCCCTGAACCGGATCGGCCCGCTAGCGACTCGCGGCCCCAGCGACTCCATCAGTGGCGCAGGATCTTGCCGACGAATTCACGCGTGCGCGCTTCCTGCGGAGCATCGAAAATCTGCTGCGGCGAGCCTGTTTCGATCACATGGCCACCGGCCATGAACACGACTTTCGACGACACCTCGCGCACGAAGCTCATCTCGTGCGACACGATGAACATGGTGATGCCCTCCAGCGCCAGAGCGCGAATCGTATCGAGCACCTCGGTGACGAGTTCAGGGTCGAGCGCGGCGGTGACTTCATCAAGAAAGAGCACGTTTGGCTTCAACGCCAGCGCGCGGGCGATTGCCACACGTTGCTGCTGACCGCCCGACAACTCGTCCGGATACGCTTTCAGCCTGTGCTCGAGGCCCACGCGCGTGAGCAACCGGATGGCATCGTCTTCCACCTGCTTGCGCGGCCACCCCTTGATCCGGGTAGGCGTGATCATCACGTTGTCCAGCACGGTCATGTTCTGGAACAGGTTGTATTGCTGGAAAACGATCGCGATTTCCGAGCGCAACGACCGCACGGCCGTCTTGTCCGCATAGTTCACAAGATCACCGTTCAGCCGTACGCTGCCGTGCTCCGGCGGCAACAGCCCCAGTAGAACGCGCAGCAACGTGCTCTTGCCTGACCCGGACGGCCCGATCAGGCTGACGATTTCACCTTTCTCGACTGACAGGTTGATACGTTCAAGGACCGTGTGCGGCCCATACGACGCCTTCAGATCAACGATTTCGAGTTGCGGCAAGTTTCTTCTCCAGGCGCTTACCCAAGCGCGACAACGGATACGACATCACAAAATAAAGCACCAACACCGTTCCGTACACGAGCCACGAGGAAAACCCCTTGTTGGTCAGCACCTTGCCGGCGGACGTCAGTTCCATCACGCCGATCTGCGAGGCGAGCGCCGTGTCCTTGATGAACATGACAAAGAACCCGAACGTGGGCGGCACGATCACGCGCCACGCTTGCGGCACGATGACGAAGCGCAGCGATTCGAAGTACGAGAAATTCAGCGTTTGCGCGGCTTCCCATTGATTTTTATGGACCGATTCGAGTCCGCTTCGAATGATCTCGCCAAGGTACGCGGACGCGATCAGGCAGACGCTCAGCGACGCGACGGCGAACGTCGAGAGATTTGCCTTCGACGTTTGGCTCGCGAAGAACACGAGCATCAGCGTGACCAGAAACGGGATGCGGCGAAACAGGAAGCAATAGACAAAGGCGAGGGCGCGCAAAGGCGCCATCGTGCGGGAATGCGTGACACGGACAATCGCTATGACGAAGCCCGCGAGAAAGCCCGTAAAGCAGCCGGCAGCGGACAGCACGAAGGTCGCGGCGAACCCTTCCACTAGCAACAGCAGGTTGTAGAAAGAAAACAGTTGTGCGATTTCGGCGTGTGAGGAAGCGAACATCAGAACACCTTGATTTTGGCGCGGCAGACATGGCGCCCGATCATCGCCAGTGCGAACGTCGCGATCAATGTGACGGCGACATACAGAACGGCGGCCACGCTGAACGCTTCGACCGAAAGGTAGGTTTGTGAACTGAGGTTGTACGTGCGCCCCGTCAGTTCCTCGACGCCGAAGATCGACGCCATCGACGTTCCGAGCGTCATGACGATGAACTGGTTCGACAGCGGTGGGAACATCACCTTCAGTACGTGCGGAAAGATCACATGCCGCACGATCTGCGGCGTGGAGAAGCCGAGTACTTCGGCAGCCTCGATCTCCATTAGCCGGACCGAATTGAACCCGGCGCGCTGGATCTCGCACAGATAGGCGCCCGCATTGAATGTCGCTCCGATCAACACCGCTGTGAACGGTGACAAGGTGACGCCGATCTCAGGCAGCGCGAAGAACAGGAAAAAGATCTGCACGAGTTGCGGCGTATTGGTCGCGAACACCACATAGGCCATCACCACTTTGCGCAAAAGCGCCGGCCCGTAGCGCAACACCGAAGCACAGACGAGGCCGATGATCATGCCGAACCCAAACGCGAGCACGGCGATCTGCAGGCTGAGCCATGCGCCGGCAAGCAGATAAGGCCACTGCTGGAGGATGGGCTCGAAATGTAGGGTCATCGAATAGTGGCTCCCGCCGGATGCGCAGTGCTCGTCCGTTACGGCGACGAGCGCTGTCGCCAGTTTCCCTTACTGCGCGGCTGCAACAGGTGTAGGTGAGGCGGTCGGATCGTGCAGCATGGCGCTGCCGAACCACTTCTTCCAGCTTGCGGCGACAAAGCCGTTCTTCTGCAACGTGCCGATTTCCTTGTTCAGACGCTGCGTCAGCGCCACATTGCCCTTTTGCACGCCGATGCAGTCGTAGTCCACTTCGATCGGCGCATCCACCACACGCCATTTCGTCGGATAGTTCTTCGTGTAGCTCAGCATGAAGTCGAGCACGTCGATCAATGCATCGGCGCGCCCTTGAGCGATAGCGCGAACCGCATCCGGATAGTTGTCGAGAATCAGAAGCTGCGCCTTGGGCAGTTTGTCGTGGATCAGCTGGATAGGCGTCGTGCCGCGTACCTGAACGAGGCGTACCGCCGGATCGTTCAACTGGGTCCAGTCTGAATAAGACGTCGCCTGTGTCGTCAGGACGCCTAGCACTTCGGTGTTGACCGGGTCTGTGAAGTCGATCACCTTCAGGCGGTCCGCGTTGCGCGTCATGCCGCCCATCACCGCGTCGATCTTGTCGGTCATCAGAAACGGCACGCGATCGTTCGAGCCAACCGGAACGATTTCGAGCTTCACGCCGAGCGAGTCGGCAATCTTCCTGGCAATAGTGACATCGAAGCCGTCGATGGTGTTTTTCGCGTCGTAAATGCCGAGCGGCGGCAGGTTGGGGTTGATGCCGAACACGATCTTCTTCGACGCGATGATTTCGTCGAGCGTGCGAGCACTGGCGTCGAACGCGCCGAGCAACGCGCAGGCGGCAATGCCCACGGCGAGCATGCGGGTGAGGAGGATCGAGGATTTCATGCGGCAACTCCGTAAGAGGTTCGGGGGCGAATGCTGACCGGTCTGGCGCACGGTTCGGACGCTTCCCGGACCGTCTTTATTTTGGCCATTTTGTGTATACGAAACGTATACGATAAGATAAAAACATCGACGAAATTAGTTGTCAAGGGAGCCATGCCCCGTGCTGGATGAGAAGACCATGCGCATCTCGAAGGCAGGCGGCGCGGCTACGGTGAGGTTTCTCTTCGACGGTCGGCCGGTGCGGGCGCGCCAGGGCGAAAGCGTGGCGGCAGCGCTGTTCGCCTCGGGTACGAAGACCTTACGGACGAGCCCGCGCAATGGCGCGCCGCGCGGCATGTTCTGTTTGATGGGGTCTTGTCAGGAGTGTCTGGTCGTAGTCGATGGTCGCCGCGCGCTTGCATGCCGGACGACGGTCATTGAAGGAATGCGCGTCGACAAAGTACCGGAGATCGGCCTTGATATCTGAGTTCGATGTCCTCGTGCTCGGCGGCGGCCCGGCCGGCGTGAACGCGGCGTTGGCTGCGTCGGCAGCAGGTCTCAGGGTCGCGCTGTTCGATGAGAACCCGGCGGCCGGCGGGCAGGTGTACCGCGCACCGGTCAGCGCCGCTGTTCCATCGAGTGCGGACCAGCAAGCGGGCGACGCGCTACGGCGCGAACTCGCTGAAAGTAAGGTCATCACCTACTTCGATCACGTGGTCTGGGCGGTCACCGCCGACTATCGCGTCGATGCCGCTGGTCCGGCCGGCCCCGTGCATTGCACTGGGCGTGCGCTGATCGTCGCAGCGGGAACCACGGAACGTGTCGTGCCCTTCGACGGGTGGACCACGCCCGGCGTCATCGGGCTGGCCGCCGCAACGATTCTCCTCAAATCGCAAGCCATCCTGCCAGGCCGCTCGACATTAGTCGCAGGTTGCGGACCGTTGCTTGCGGCCGTCGCCGCGAAGACGATAGAAAGCGGTGGCAAGGTCGAAGCAATTGCGGATATCGCGGGCCTTGGCGACTGGGCACGCGCGCTCCCCGCCATGGTGTCGCGCCCCGATCTGATGCGCGAGGGTTTCCACTGGTGGCGCGAAATTCGCCGCGCAGGTGTGCCGATTCATTCGCGGCACACGATAGTCAAAGTCGAGCCCGCCGGCGATCGGCTGCGCGCGACGCTGGCGCCGTGTGACGCAGCAGGGCGGCCCGTCTCCGGAGAACACCGCAGCGTGGTCGCCGACTGCATCGCGGTCGGTCATGGGCTGACCCCGTCAACCGAAATCACGCGTCTCCTGCGCGCGGAGCACCGGTACTCGCGGCAGGCGGGTGGATGGGTCGCCATCGCCGACGAGAACTGCCGCACCTCGCGCCCGCGGCTCTACGTGGCGGGCGACGGCGCAGGCATCGCCGGCGCGGCCGCAGCGAGCCATCATGGCACGCTAGCGGGACTCGCCTGCGCCATCGAGCTTGGCGGCACGGACATCGCCGGGCTCCGGTCGCGACTGTCATCCGTGCGTCGGGCGTATCTCAAGGCGGCGCGCTTCGGTCGTTCGATGGCGCAATTGATGGCGCTACGAGCCGGCCATACCGACGGCATTGGGCCGCAAACCATCGTCTGTCGATGCGAAGACGTGACGCGCGCCGAGATCGACGCCGCCTGCGACGCCGGCGCGCACGACGTGAACCAGCTCAAGGCCTGGACGCGCTGCGGCATGGGACCGTGCCAGGGCCGCACATGCGGAGACGTAGCGGCGGAACTGCTTGCCGCACGCGCATGCGGCGGCTCGCGCGAACGCGCGGGCTGTTTTTCCGCCCGCACGCCGTTGCGGCCCGTGACGGTTGAAGCGCTGACGGGCGAGTTCAGCTACGACGACATTCCGATCCCGAAGGCTGCGCCGCTATGAGCCAGCCGACGACAACCGCATTCGATGTCGCCGTGCTTGGCGGCGGCGTGATGGGCTGCACCACCGCACTATTTCTGGCGCGAGCCGGCATGCGAGTGGCGGTGATCGAACGCGATGCGCTGTGCCGTGGCGCGTCGGGCGTCAACGCCGGCACGCTGACGCTGCATATGACGCGTGCCGCGCTCGTTCCCTACGCGATCCGCGCGTGGAAAATGTGGATGAACACCGACACGTGGCTAGGCCACGGCGTGCTTGCGACGTCGGCACCCGGCCTCTCGCTCGCCTTCACCGAATCCGAGAAAGCGCTGCTGCAGCAACGCGCGGCGGCGAGGCGCGAGTACGGCGCGCAGATCGATCTGCTCGACCGGGATGCCGCGCTCGCCGTCGAGCCAGGCCTGAATCCCGCAATGCTGCAAGCCGCGTACTGTGCAACCGATGGCTTCGCGAGCGCCTATCTCACGGGCCGTGCTTTCCATGCGGCATTGCGCGAAGCAGGTGTACACGTTTTCGAGCAGACACCGATCACGCGCATCGAGCGCGTCGCTGGGATGTATCAGGTGTACGGCCCGGATGACGCCATCCGTATCGACGCGACGCGTCTGGTGACGGCGGGCGGCGTGTGGCTGGAACCGCTGCTCGCAATGCTCGGCATCCGCATCCCCGTCAAAACGCTCGTCAACCAGTTGATCGTCACTGAACGCATGCCGCCCGTGATGAGATCGGTGCTGGGCATCGCGAACGGGCTGCTGTCGATGAAGCAGTTCGCCAACGGCAGTGTCCTGATAGGCGGTGGCTGGCAAGGCATCGGCGATCGCGAGCGGGGCGGCGTGGAAACCGTGCCGGACAACCTGATCGGCAATCTCCGGCTCGCGCAGCATGTGATCCCCGCGCTCGCCAAAGCGCGCGTGGCCCGCATCTGGCTCGGCCTCGAAGCCGAAACTTCCGACGCCATGCCAATGATCGGTGTGCTCCCCGGTTCCCCCGATGCGTGGGTGATCGGTTGCGTGCATTCCGGTTACACCAGCGGTCCGTACATGGGCAAGCTGCTTGCCCAGGCCATGCTCGGCGAAGAACCCGAGTTGCCCTTGTTCGATCCGGCGCGGCTTGTTGTTCATGACGATGCGCCCGCCCAACTTCATCGGGAAAAGACAGAATGATCCCTACGCATGCCGACCCATTCAACGGCGTCTATGCCGCTACGCTGTGCCCCCTCGACGCGGATGGGCGACACCTGGACGAAGCGGCGCTCGAGCGGCATATCGAAGCGGTGGCGAGCGTCGACGGCATTGTCGGGCTTCTGGTGAACGGCCATGCCGGCGAGAACTTCACGCTCTCGGCGGCGGACAAGCGGCGCGTCGTGGAAATTGCGCATGCCGTCTGCGGCGATCGCTCGATCATCGTAGCCGGCGTGAATGCCGAGGACAGCTATGAGGCGCAGGCCCACGCAAACGACGCAAGACAGGCCGGCGCCGACGCCATGCTGCTGTTTCCGCCGTTCTCCTGGGCGCTGTCGACTGATCTCGACACCGTTCTGACGCATCACCGCATTGCTAACTCCGAGGCCCGCCTGCCCATGATGCTTTACCAGGCCGGCGTCGCCACGGGCGGCATGGCCTACACGCCGCAGATGCTTGCCGCGCTCGTCGGCTTGCCCGAGGTCGTTGCTATCAAGGAAGGCAGTTGGGAGACGGCCGCGTACGAAGCAAACCGCCGGCTCGTTAAATCGATCGCGCCGCATGTGGCCGTGATGGCATCCGGCGACGAACACCTGTTCACCTGCTTTGCGATCGGTACCGAAGGCAGCCTCGTCAGCCTTGCGGCCGTCGTGCCCGAACTGGTCGTGGCGCTGTATCGCGCTGTCGAACACGGTGATCTCGGCCGCGCGCAGCAGCTTCACGAGCGCATCTATCCGCTCGCGAAGGCAATCTACGGAACCGCACCGGGTTCGTACGCCAATGCGCGCCTGAAAGCTTGCCTGCACTTGCTGGGCCACTTTCCGCATCCGTCGATGCGCCCGCCGATCCCGCCGCTTTCCCATGCAGAGTTGATGCGTCTCGAAGACGCGCTCGCCATCGCAACCGACACTCAACGGAGTGATTCATGAGTTCGACCCCAACCCTCATCAAAGGCGGCCGCATCATTACGGCCGTTGACGACTACGTTGCCGACATTCTTGTGGAAGGCGAGCGCATCGTCAGCATCGGACTGAATCTCGACGGAGGACCGGATGCACGGGTGATCGACGCGGCAGGACTGCTGGTGTTTCCTGGCGGCGTCGATTGCCATACGCACATGGAAAACACCTTCGGGGCCTCGGTGACCTGCGACAACTTTGCGTCGGGCACACGCTCGGCCGCCTTCGGCGGAACGACGACGATCATCGACTTCGCGTTGCAAACGGCCGGCACGAGTCCGCTCGATGCGATCTCGCGGGCGCAATCGAAAGCCGCATCGGCCGCGAGCATCGATTACGGGTTTCATGTGATCGTGACGCAGGTGGACGAGCGCGTGCTCGGCGACATGCAATACGCGATTCGTCACGAAGGTGTCTCGAGCTTCAAGATGTTCATGGCTTATCCCGGCACGGTCATGTCGGACGACGCCGCCATTTTTCAGGCGATGCGGATGGTCGGCCAGCACGGTGGCATGATCGCGTTGCATGCCGAGAACGGCACGGTCATCGACCTGCTGATTCGCGAGGCGCTCGCTCAGGGCCATACCGCGCCGCGTTATCACGCGCTGACGCGGCCCGCGATCATGGAGGGCGAAGCGACGCATCGCGGCATCAAGCTCGCCGAACTCGCCGAAGCGCCGGTTTATTTCGTACACCTTTCTGCGAAAGAAGCATTGAAGCATGTGATCGAAGCGCGCGATCTCGGCATTCCGGTGTTCGCAGAGACCTGCCCACACTATCTGTTCTTCGACGAGTCGGCATACGCCGACGACAGCTTCGAGCTCGCGCGTTATGTGATGAGTCCGCCACTGCGCTCGAAGGAAGCGCAGAACGCGCTCTGGACCGCGCTCAAGACCGACGATCTGCAACTGATCTCGACCGATCACTGTCCGTATTGCATGAAGGAGGGGCATCGCGGCAACGTTAACCAGAAGCCGCTTGGACGCGACGATTTTTCGAAGATCCCGAATGGCGTGCCTGGCGTCGAAACGCGCATGACGGTGGTCTACGACGGTGGCGTACGCGGCGGCCGCATTTCACTGAATCGCTTCGTCGAATTGATGTCGACTGCGCCAGCCAAGCTCTTCGGCCTGTTCCCGAAGAAGGGAACGTTAGCGATCGGCAGCGACGCCGACATCGTCCTGTTCGATCCGAACGAGTCGCATACGATCAGCGCGGACACGCAGCATGGCGATTGCGACTTTACGTTGTTCGAAGGCCACGCAGTCACGGGCCGGGTGAAGAAAGTGCTGCTACGGGGGGAGTTACTGATCGACAACGGCGACTGGGTCGGACGGACCGGTCAGGGCCAGTTTGTCACGCGCGGCGAACTGGGCGGTCACTGGTAGAGCGTCATGCCAATCTATGAATATGCCTGCGACGCATGCGGGACGTTCGATTCCATCCGCCCGGTCGCGAGGCGAGATGAGCGAACGCCGTGCCCGGAGTGCGGGCTGCTGTCGCCGCGCATCGCCAGCGGTGCGACGGTGTTGCTGTCGCAGCGCGGCGAGACCATACCGGCGGAAGAAGGGGCTTATGGCTTCAGGCATCAAGGTGGCTGCGGTTGCTGTCGCTAGAAAGCTGACCCGACTGCGCAAACGACCGCTGCACCCCGATAGCTGTTGTTCAAGCCGCGCATTCCGCGTAGTACCGATTCGGTGCCGGAAAGACCCCGGTCATCACTTCGATCAGGAATGGACCGTTAAGCTGTGATGCATCGCTCAGCGCATCTGCCAGGTCATCGAGGTGCTCAACCCTGCGCGACGCGACACCGAGCGAAGTGGCAAAAGCGGCCCAGTCATGACTCGGGAGCTCGCTGAACTGAGCCGGAATAGAGCCGTTGCTGATTGCGTCGATATGGACCGCGCCATGCGCAGCATTGTTCAACACGACATAAAGCACCTTTATGCCGTATCGCGCTGCGGTCTGGATCTCCATGCCGTGCATCAGCATGCACCCGTCTCCGGTCACGACGACACACGGGCGCTCCGGGGCCGCAAGCTTGACGCCGATCCCGGCGGCGACTGCCCAACCCATCGGCGCGAGGGAGCTGGATGAGAAATAGTTGCCAATGCCCGATGAGAGCCAGTAATGAGCCATGAATATCCGGTGAGCGCCCGAATCCACGACAACGTTTGCGTCCTTCGGCAGGAGTTGACACAGTTGCTTGACGACATCTCCTGTATAGAGCGATTGATCGCCATCTGAACCCCGCACGCCGGGTTGCTCGAACTTATAGTCGTACAGCGGGGTCTGGTTGACCTCGGCGACCCATGCTTTTCTTCGTTCCAGGATCGTGTGAAAGTCGGCGCTCCGGTTCGTGTCCATCTGGGACAGCGCGCGAAATGTGGCGCCAATCCCGGAGAAAACCCTGCCGCGCGCGACATGCCCCGTCGCGGGTGCGTCGAAGCTGTCGTCGAAAATGATCAGTTCCTTCCAGGCAGCCAGCTTCTCTGTCCAGTTCATGCTGTCGCGCTGATTCAGGTCGCTGCCGAACACGACGAGGACGTCGAGCTCGTCCGAGTTGATGACGCGGACGGCCCGCGAGTGGCCCGAGAATCCGTACACGCCGAGCGAAAGGACATGATCCTCAGGAAACGCGCCCTTTCCCGATAGCGTGGTCGCAACAGGAATGCAAAATTTTTCGGCCGCGTCGAGCAGGACCTTTGCGGTTTCCGCGTCATTGCCGCGACTGCCGATCAGGAAAGCGACTCTCTTCGATTTGAGCAAGTACCTGTTGCACAAGGCATCCAACGCAGCAAGGTTCGCGGGGACCTCGCAGGCGTTGAACTCGTCATGATCGTACGGTTGCCGGGATGCGTCGTGGCCGGGTAGAACTTCCTGCCGTTGAACGTCGACAGGGATGCTCACGAAAGACTGCGCTCGACGCATCCAGTTCAACCCGTCTGTCGCGCGACGCATTTCGGCCTGAAGATTGTCTTTGTTCTTCAGTTCAACGACATTTTCGACCAGACTCCTTACCACGCCGCTTTCGAAAATGCCGCTCATCGTAGCGTCCTGGAACGCGCCTTTGCCTTCTGCGCGCGACGAAACCCCTCCGGCAATATAGAGCATGGGAATCCGGTCGGCGTGAGCGGCCGCCATGCCGGGCACGAAATTCATGGTGCCTGGTCCGGCAATCCCCACGCACACGCCAAATTTCCGGCTGGCCCGCGCATAACCGTCAGCCATGAAAGCACTGCTGGTCTCATGCGCGCAAACAATTCCGCGAATCGATGGCGACTTGTCGATTGCATCCAGCAGCGGGTAAATCATCTTCCCCGGCACGAGGAAGACGTGATCGATTTTCGCGACTTCCAACGACTTCACGACCGTTGTCGATACATTGAGGGGAGCGTGTGATTCCATATTTTTTGAGTACGATCCGAGTAGAAACCAATAATCGGATCTCGCTATCCCTCATACGGACGTCGCACGTGGCCCTCGAAAGAGCAACGTGACGAAGCCGGCGGCACAACGCCGGTATGCGGAGACAGCGAGACGGCCCTGAACGCGCTGCATACCGGCTGCAATCGCGTTCCGTGCTGCTTCATCGAGCCCGCCTGAAACGGGCCCGTGTCTCCATCCGTGAGTACTCTTTCCCGGCTACGACGTCGCTCGCATGCACTGCCTCAATGGCTGAGGCGAGCGCTGCGAGGTGTTATCGACCATGCGGCGCGCGTGAATCGCGAACCTCGGTCCGTTCGACTACAGGTTGCCGTCCAGCCTGAATGCGCTGCACCGTTCAGAATGTCTGCCAGTCGGCAGTCTCACTGGCGCTGGTCGCGACTGCGGTGCTTCCGGCACTTGTTAAACGTGGCGTCGCCGTGGGCTTTGTCAACTTTGCAGGGGACGATGCGTGAATTTTCGGCGGCGTCCGATGTGGTTCCTTCCGGGGCGTATTCGCTGGTGACACAGATACGCGCCTGACGTCGATCTTGAAGAAGGCTACCGCTGCACGCAGGCCCTGGGCCTGCTGCGCCATCGACTGTGCCGCCGCCGAAGCTTCTTCCACCAGCGCGGCATTCTGCTGGGTTACCTGGTCCATCTGGTTGACTGCCTGGTTGACCTGCTCGATGCCGGTGCTCTGTTCTTGCGACGCCGATGAGATCTCACCCACGATATCGGTGACACGCTTCACCGACGCGACGATCTCGTTGATCGTGCCGCCCGCCTGCTCGACAAGCGTCGAGCCCGCCTCCACCCGGTTGACCGAATCGGCGATCAAGTCCTTGATTTCCTTTGCGGCGCTGGCACTGCGCTGCGCGAGGGCGCGGACTTCACCGGCCACGACGGCGAAGCCCCGACCCTGTTCGCCGGCACGAGCCGCCTCGACCGCTGCGTTGAGCGCGAGGATGTTGGTCTGGAAGGCAATACCCTCGATCACACTGATGATCTCGGACATTTTGGTCGAGCTTGCGGAGATCTCGCGCATCGTTTCGACCACCTGCCCGACGACCTCGCCGCCTTGCTGTGCGATGCCGGAGGCCGTACCGGCGAGCGTTGCTGCCTGCTTCGCGTTGTCCGTGTTGTGGCGGACCGCGGCGGTCAGTTCCTCGATGCTCGAGGCGGTTTCTTCGAGCGATGCTGCCTGCTCTTCTGTGCGGCTCGACAGGTCCAGATTCCCTTGTGCGATCTGCGCACTCGCCGTCGCCACCCCTTCGGCGTTCTCGCGGACTTCCGCCACGACTTGCGACAGGGCATCGCGCATGGCCTTCAGCGATGCCATGAGGCTGTTCGTATCGCCGGGCCGGAGATCGATGCTTACGCTGAGATCGCCCGCTGCCACGCTTCTGGCGAGGTTGGCGGCTGTCGCCGGCTCAGTGCCCAGTTGCCGTGTCAGACTGCGCGCCATCCAGACGCCGATTCCCCAACCGATCAACACGGAGAAGACCACCAGAACGAGCATCCGATTGCGGCCGTCCTCGTACACCTTGTCGTTAGATCCGGCCGTCGCTTGGGCGTCGCTCTGTTTCACATTAACCAGAGTGCCCATCAGGACCAGGGTCTTGAAACCCTTCTCATGGTATTCGCCCAACAGATAGGCAGTCAGGGCAGCTTGATCCTGTAGCCCGGCGGCGTTAATCCGGCCTTTCATTTCATCGAAGGCCTGTATGTAGTCGTGCCAGCCCTGATCGAGATCGGCGAAGGTCGCTTTCCCTTTGTCGGTGTAGACGAGGGGCTCGGCTTGATTGAGGTGCTCGCGCGCCGAGGCCAGGGTTTTTTCGGCCTGGGCTAGCGAAGCGGTCCGCTGCTCGGCAGTGGAAGCCAGAATGGCGTTGCGTAGATATGTGCCGACTCTCAGCACATCGGCGTTCGCTTGCTGGATCTGGTTAAGCCCCACGAGATCCATTCGATAGGTCGTGTCTGCGTTTGCGCTGATCTGTCCCATGCTGCGGACACCGATCACGCTGACGATGGCACTGATGACTGATACGAGGATAAAGGCGCTGATGAGTTTGGCGCCGAGTTTCATATTGCCGATATTCATAGCTTGCTTCGTCAACGTGAAAAAAATTGGAACAAAGAAATAGATCCAACGACGCTCGCGCGTCGCCGGATAGTCGGCAATGCCGTCCGGGGATGCGGCAAGTGCTCCATGTATTCAGTTAACGGCAGCCACAATACATTCTTCAGACAAATTATCGTTTACACGTAAATTCGCCGTACTTTTAGGCTTTCAAGTTATTACTTTGTAAGGTGCGGGCGAAGACAAAGGCCGCAGGTCCAGCGGCTGAAAGCGGCAGATGAGGTGACGTTTCGACAACTGGCAGTCCTTTCACCGCGTCTTGATAGACTTGCGCGTACGGAAAGAAATGCGGGGGAAATGCGTGAGTCTTGATGAATACTATAGGCGGCTGAAGTTGCCGGGCACTGCGTCGCCGGCAGACGTCAAGCGCGCGTATCGACGGCTAAGAGCGAAGTACCACCCCGATCGCAACAAGGGGGCCGAATCGACAGTCGAACCGGTGTTCAAGCGCATTCAGGAGGCGTTTGAGATTCTGACCGGCAAGCGTGAACCGCCCGTGTCCAGTCCGGTGGCGGCATCGACTGAGCACCGCGACAAGCCAGCCCACTCACGCGAACACCGCAGCCCGCCTCCCATGCGCGGTGCGAACTGTCTGATCGAACTTTTCGTGCCGCTCGAAGCAGCGATTCACGGCGGCGAGGTCGAAGCGAGCTATTCGGTGAAGGGACCGTGTCATCCATGTCAGGAAAGGGGCGCCCAGTGCGCGAGCTGCTACGGCAGCGGTCTGTCGGCCTCGGGCACGCACTGCGTCGCCTGTGGGGGAACCGGTCGCCCGCCAGCGAGTGAGCGGTGTCAAGCGTGTCTCGGCACGGGTATCAGAACATTTCGGAAGTCCGAGGCGGTGAAGGTTCCAGCGGGTGTGTGGGATGGCCAGCGCCTTGTCGTCGAAGGTGGCGGCCATCCCGGGCCGAATGGCGGTCCGCCCGGCGACGCGATCTTCTCGGTCGTGATTGTCTGCAGCGCGGCCTTTCGTCGAGACGGTTTGAATCTGGCCAGCGAGATTCAGGTTGATTTCGTGACCGCCACGCTCGGCGGTAACTTCGAAGCGCAGATTCTGGGCCGTGCGCACCAGATGACGATTCCGCCGAACGCGCAACAGGGCAGCACGATCCGTCTACGCGGACATGGACTCACCGACCGCAACGGCTCGCGCGGTGACCTGACGCTGCAATTGGTGCTCGCGATGCCGGCAGCGGCTTTACATCTCACAGACAACGAACGACAACGGCTGCGTGAGATGTTTGCGGATGCTGGGCGTCGAGCAATGCAGGCAATTCCTGCGCACTCGCAATCGAGCCGGCGTTTCGCAGCCAAGTAATATCTTTGAGCAATCCAATCATGAAACGTAGTTCAAAAGGCGGCCTTGTCTATTCGACCGACGGCGGACAGATGTGTCCCGAATGCAGGCAGGTGATCGCGGAATGTATCTGCAAGACAGTTGCCAAGACATTACCGGTAGGCGATGGCGTGGTGCGCGTGTCACGCGAGACCAAGGGCCGTGGCGGGAAAAGCGTGACGATCGTTAAAGGCTTAGCGCTCGATCCTCTCGCCTTGGCCTCATTAGGCAAGCAATTGCGCACAGCCTGCGGTTCTGGTGGAACGGTCAAGGATGGCGTGATCGAAGTGCAGGGTGACCATTGCGAGCGGGTCATCGAAGCGCTCAAGAAGTACGGCTACAGCGCGAAGCGCGCCGGGGGCTAATCGCTTCAATGAGCGTTAACGCCCCGACGTAGATCGATTCCGCTTCGCTTCGTGCCGATCAACAAAGGTGACTAGACATACCGCGCTTCGTTGAGGTCGGCGATGAGCGTCGGTCCGGTTGGATGCCAGTTCAACCGGGCTTGTGTCTGAACACTCGAGGCCGGCATATCCAATCCGACGAACATTGCCATCCATCCAAAATGCGACGCCGCTTCATCCGGGCCAATCGAAACGACGGGCAAGTTCAGACCCCGACCAAGCGCCTCGGCGATTTCGCGGCTACTGACCCCTTCTTCGCCGACCGCATGATATCGAGCCCCCTGTTGGCGCTTTTCTACGGCGAGCCGATAGAGACGCGCCACATCGGAGAGATGGCCAGCCGGCCAGCGGTTACGGCCCTCGCCCACGAAGGCGCAGACGCCTTTCTCCCGAGCGATAGCAACGAGCGGCGAGATGAGACCCTGCTTGAACGGGTTGTGAACCTGAGGTAGACGCACCACTGACACGTTGACACCTGCCTCCAGGAGAGCATTCCCCGCCATCTCGGACGCAATCCGCGGATTGGGATGGCTGATATTAAAGACATCTTCGGTCGCCGGTTGACCATGCTCGCCGCTGCCCATGCCGGTCCCGGAGGTGATGATCAGAGGACGGTCGGAGCCGGCGAGCACCGAACCGAGTGCCGCGATCGCTCGCTTGTCCTTTTCGCAGTTCTCCACGAATCTAGAGAAATCGTGATCGAATGCCGTGTGAATGACGGCATCTGCTTTTGCGGCGCCGCTGCGCAGGCTCTCCGGGTCCTCCAGGGTTCCGCGATGCACTTCCGCACCTGCATCGATAAGCGCTTGCGCTCCCGCGTCCGAACGCGTCATGCCGATCACATGATGACCCGCGTTGATAAGTTCGGGAATGATGGCCGCACCGATGAAGCCCGTCGCGCCCGTCAGAAAGATACGCATAGTGAAACCTCCGTGATTGTCACCGCGACTATCTGACCATTTCCCGTTCTGTTGAAGTGGTGACGTCATCCTATGAAAGGAACTAACAGGATCCCGATGTCGGCCGGCCAATCCAACGCTGACGCAATACGTCGATCCGCCCCAACCTCAGCGCCCGGCCTTAAGCTGTGTCCACAGCCTGTTTTCAAGGCGCAAGATATCGGCCGGCAAAGGCAATGACAGCGTGAGCGATTTCATCTTTTCTCCGCGAGGATAAACCGCTTCATTCTCGAGGATCGCCGGCTTCACAAAAGCACGGGCCGAAGCGTTAGCGTTCGGATAGAAAACCTGATTGGTGATCGCCGCGCTAACCTTGGGCTGAAGGATGTAATTGATCCATTGCATTGCAGCTTCCGGGTGTGGCGCATCTTTAGGAACACCCATCAGATCGAACCACAACACTCCATCGCCCTTAGGAATGACGTAGCGAATCTCATAGGCGCGATGGGCCTCTTCTGCACGCCGCTTCGCGATCCCGACGTCGCCCGACCACGCTAGCGCGATGCAGACATCGTTATTGGCGAGATCGTTGATGTAGCCGGAAGAATTGAACTGGGTGATGTACGGGCGAATCGTTTTGAGCAGCTTGAACACTTCCTGATAATCGGCGGGGTTCTTACTGTTGGGATCCTTATGCAGGTAGATCAACCCAACCGAGAATGCGTCCTCCGCGGAGTCGAGCACGGAAACGCCGCAGGTTTTCAGCTTCGAAACGTATTGCGGATCGAACAGCAGGTCCCAACTATCGTAGGGTGCGTCCTTGCCTAATATCTGCGTCACTTTCGTGACGTTGTAACCGATGCCGTCCGTGCCCCATGACCATGGCACGGTGTATTGATTGCCCGGATCGGCCGACGCAAGCATCTTCATGAGCACGGGATCCAGATTGGCCAGGTTTGGAATCTTGGTCTTGTCGAGTTTCCGATAGACACCTGCTTCGATCTGCTTGCCGGCATAGCTGGATGACGGCACTACAACGTCATAGCCCGATGATCCGCTTAGCAACTTTGCCTGCAAGGTGTCGTCGCCGTCATAGACGTCGTATCGCGTGTGAATGCCGGTTTCCTTTTCGAACCCAGAGACGGTGTCGTCGGCGATATTGTCCGACCAGTTGTAGACATTCAGCTCTTCGGCTTGAGCATGGTTTGCGGTCGCAGCCAGCGTCCCCGCAACTGCGAGGAGTCCAGTGACGACAGTGATGAGATGGCGGGGTGTCATAGCGGCCTTTCTGTTTTAATGAAGGAACCCATGCGAGGGGGAAGAAGCGTCAGTCAGTAATCGGGCGGTCGCGGCGCCAACCAACGTGTTCCAGTGCTTTCAGCAAACGTGCGGCGCCGAGCGCGGGGACATGAACGCCTTGGCCGTCCATATCTTCAGCAGCAACGAGGGCGTTGAGAATGGCTTCTTCGACCGCTTCCGCAGCCGCGACGAATAGCGGAGAAATGAAATCGTGAATGACGCTGCGCACGCTGATGACAGGCTCGATTGCCTTGCCGTAATCCGCCGGCGGTATGCCGCGGTTACCCACCGAGAAGGCAATGAAGATGTCGCCACTGGAGTATTCGGTGCCGCCGCCCACGCGGGCTAATCCGATACTCGCGCGCCGTGCAATCTGCTCGCACTGATGCGGAAGAAGCGGCGCGTCGGTCGCAAGCGTCACCACGATCGATCCCATTCCGGGGACACCCGCCCGACGTCTGTCGAATGGCGACGGCAGATCTCGCAGCACCTCGCCAACCGGATAGCCGGCCACGCGCAGCGCATCGCGACGACCGTAGTTCGCCTGGACCAGCGCGCCGACGGTCCAGCCACCGTCCTCTGCCCAGAGCCTGCGCGAGGCTGTTCCAATGCCGCCTTTGAACTCATGACAAATCATGCCGGTACCGCCGCCAACCGAGCCCTCGGCCACCGGTCCACTGCGAGCGTCGGCTTGCGCCTCGTGAACGTGCGCGGCGGTGACATGCTGCCCCCAGATGTCGCTCAGCACCCCATCGAAAGTTTCCAGCACCACCGGCATGCACCAGTACTGGCTATCGCCGACGCATGCGCGTTCGGCGGCGACCAATGCGTCGCGAACCACGCCGACGCTGTGCGTGTTGGTGTAGGCGATAGGCGTAGTCAGCAAGCCTGATTCGCGGATCCATTCCAGGCCGGTGGCATCGCCGTTTCCGTTGAGCACATGACAGCCGGCAAAACATGGATCGAGCCGTGCCATGCCGGCGCGTGGTTCGATGATCGTCACGCCGGTTCGAATCGAAGCTTCTGCGCGGTTTTCGACCAGGGTACGATGACCGACTCTCACGCCTTGCACGTCGGTGATGCTGTTAAACGGACCGGGCGTGCCGTGGCCAACTCGAACGCCGATGTCTCTGATACCCATACTTTTCTCCTGTGTTGCTCGCTGCGAGCAAGCCTGCCGACACGCATGCGACGGGGTACAGAGATGGTAGGGTGGGGAACGACGCGTGAAAATCAGGCCGAAGGGCTAGAACGATGGGACGACCTACCCTTTAAGGGGTAGTGGGGGAAACTGACATGCAGCTTGATGTATCGGACGTTGCCTTTCATCAGCGGCTTGGACGTCTGGTCGAGAAGCTCGACGACAAACAGTTCTGGCATGCGCTGATCGACCTGTTGCGCAAAGTGGTCCACTTTGACAACTGGGTGGTGGTGATCTTCTGGCCCAACGGGAAACCCCAGTTGATTGCGGAGATCCAGTCGCGCACGCCGAACGACGAACTGTTCAAGGGGTATTTGAACAGCGTCTATTTGCTGGACCCTTTCTATCAATTCAGCCTGGGCGGGATCAGTCCGGGCGTGTATTGTCTCGACGAAGTCGCACCCGATCACTTCCGGGAAACCGAATATTTTCGCCGCTATTTTTCGGTGAACGTGCTGGAAGATGAGGTGCAGTTGTTAGCCCCGCTGCCCGCGGGTGGAACGCTGTCTGTATCGATGGGCAGTGAACGCCGCTTTAGCTCGACTGAAATCGGAACCCTCTGTCTTTACGGCGCATGGTTGCTTCCGTTGATGTGCCATGCCTTGGCGGCGCAAACAGCCGTGCTTCCCCCGCCGGTGAGTTCACCCGCGGGAGGTGATCGACGCCTTCACTTCGAACAGGCGTTGCGCAAGCGCTCCAATGCGTCGCTGACCAACCGCGAAATCGAAATCGCGCTGATGATTCTTGCCGGACATTCGACCAAGAATATGGCAAGGCTGCTTGGCGTGTCACCTGCTACCGCCAAAGTTCACCGACACAATCTTTACAAGAAGCTGAACATCTCCTCTCAGGCGACACTGTTTCTGCTCATCATGGATGAAGACCCGGAGACCAACTGAGGCGAACCGGTTCTGATGGGTGATCCTAAGGGGATGCCTGGCTTTGAACCGCGCCCTTTCTTCTGTACGCTGTCATCGACAGGCCGTCCGCTGATCGGCCCATTGCAGGAGGATCAGCGTGACCAGACGGGCCGCCAGGCGCTTGAGCGCCGGCGCACCGTTCGCTGGCCGGGGGCCCCACCCACTGAGAAGGAGCCATTCATGGAATCGTCTTCAGGCCAACAACCGGGCACCCCTGCCGGCCACGTCGCTGAAACCAGCCACGGGTCGATGGCCAAACTGGCGCTGGCCGCCATCGGCATCGTGTTCGGCGACATCGGCACCAGTCCGCTCTACACCATGAGCACGGTATTCGACTCGGGTCACGGGCTGGTGCTCAACCGCTTCAATGTGCTGGGCGTGGTGTCGCTCATCATCTGGTCGCTGATCATCGTGGTGACGCTGAAGTACGTGACGCTGATCATGCGTGCCCACAACCACGGCGAGGGCGGCATTATGGCGCTGCTGGCGCTGGCTTCCAGTTCGGTAATGAACCGGCCCCGCCTGCGCCACGGGCTGCTGCTCGCCGGCGTGTTCGGCGCGGCGCTGTTCTACGGCGACGGCGTCATCACGCCGGCCATCTCGGTGCTCAGCGCGGTGGAAGGGCTGGAAGTGGCGGAGCCGCAACTTAAGCCCTTCGTGGTGTCGATCGCGCTAGTCGTGCTGATCGCCTTGTTCCTGGTGCAGCGGCGCGGCACGGCCGGCATCGGCGCGGTGTTCGGGCCGGTGATGGTGCTGTGGTTCGGCGTGATTGCGGTGTCGGGTCTGCTTACCATCGGCCGCGCGCCGGGCATCCTGGCCGCTTTCAACCCGTTCGTGGGTCTCGAATTCCTGGTGCGCAACGGCTGGCGAGCCTTTGTCTCGCTCGGCGCGGTGGTGCTGGCGCTGACCGGCGCCGAGGCGCTGTATGCCGACATGGGCCACTTCGGCGCGCCGCCGATCCGCCTGTCGTGGTTCGCACTCGTGCTACCCGCGCTGGCGCTCAACTACCTGGGCCAGGGCGCGCTGCTGTTGTCGGACCCCAAGGCCGTGGACAACCCCTTCTTCCACCTCTTCCCGTCGATGGCGCTGTTCCCGATGGTGCTGCTGGCCACGGTGGCGACTGTGATCGCGTCGCAGGCCGTGATCAGCGGCGCGTTTTCCATGACCAAGCAGGCCATGCAACTCGGCTTCATGCCGCGCATGGGCATCGTCTACACCTCCGAACGCGAGGTCGGCCAGATCTACGTGCCCGCCATCAACTGGATGCTGCTGATCGCGGTGGTGGGGGCGGTGCTGGGCTTCGGTTCCTCCACGGCGTTGGGCTCGGCCTACGGTATCGCCGTAACGGGCACCATGATGATCACCACCTTCCTCACGTTCTACGTCGTGCGCTATGCCTGGCACTACAACTGGTTGCTGTGCGTGCTGGCCACCGGCTTCTTCTTCGTCATCGACTTCACGTTCTTCTCGGCCAACCTGCTCAAGTTCGTGGATGGCGGATGGTTCCCGTTGCTGCTGGGCGCCATCATGTTCACCATCATGTCCACCTGGCACCGCGGCCGTGAGCTGATGGTCGAAGAGGCCACCGTCCATGCCGGCGCGCTGCCGCTGGCCAGGTACCTGGACAGCCTGTTCGCGAAGGCAACGATACGCGTGCCCGGCACCGCCGCGTTCCTGACCATCAACCCCAGCACCGTGCCGCACGCGCTGATCAACAACCTGGCGCATAACCACGTGCTGCACGAGCGTGTGCTGTTCGTGCACGTGACCAACCTGGATGTGCCCTATGTGCCGCGCGAGCAGCGCGTGGCGATCACGCCGCTGGGCCACAACTGCCACAGCATCCTCGTGACCTACGGCTTCAAGGACGAGGCCAGCCTGCCGCAAGCGCTGCGCGACTGCGAGCCGAAGGGCCTGGTAGTCGATCCGGCGCAGGTGTCCTATTTCCTCAGTCATGCCACCGTGGTGGCGACCGGAGGCAAGGGCATGCCGGTGTGGCGCGAACGAGTGTTCAGCGTAATGGCGCACAATATCGGTAACCCTGCGGCTTATTTCAAGCTGAGTTCAAACCGGGTGATCGAGCTGGGCTCGCGCGTCGAAATATGAGGTAGAACCCGCAAACATGAAGAGACTTTTCGTTTGCTGCGACGGCACATGGAACTCGGATAGCGACGAGTTTCAGGGGGTGCCTGTTCCAACCAATGTCGTTCGCTTTTTCAACGCGTTGAGTGACCACGGTGACGATGGCGTCGAGCAACTCCGGTACTACCACGTCGGCATTGGCGCTAATGAAGGGCGAGTTCGTCGTATCGTAGACGGTGCGCTGGGATTAGGCCTCTCGCGAGACATTCGAACCGCGTACAAGTGGCTGTCCGACCACTACGAGGAAGGTTCTGAAATCTTTGTCATTGGCTTTTCGCGTGGTGCGTTCACGGCGCGAAGCCTGGTGGGCATGCTCCACCGTTGCGGACTTCCTCGCGAGGCAAGCTGGGTGCTAGTCAAGCAGGCATGGAACCTGTACCGGCTTGATCCAGCAATGCCGGAAAACATCAGCCTGCAGGAACGGTTCTGCATCGAGAATGGCAAGCCGCCTCCCATTCGCTTCCTGGGCGTTTGGGAGACGGTGGGCGCTCTCGGCATTCCTGAAATTGCGAACATGTTCGGCTTCGGGAGACAGCGCCTCGAATTTCATGACACGAGGCTTTCGCCGGAAGTCGAACGCGCGGTGCAAGGCCTCGCCATTGATGAGCAGCGGAACACCTTCTTGCCAACGTTGTGGACGGATGCGGATGGCTGCGACCCGGTGCGCGTGACGCAAGTGTGGTTCCCTGGCGTGCACGCCGACGTTGGGGGCGGCTACAAGGAGACCGGGCTTTCTGATGCCACACTCAAATGGATGATTGCCGAGGCTGCGCAGTGCGGTGCGGTGTTTGAATCGGAGATGTTGGACCAGATAGCCGATGCGGGCCAGTTGTCGGCGGTGCATGGCGTCCTTCACAACTCACTCACAGGCTTTTACAGGAGGATCGGATTTCGTCCCCGGTCCTTTCCCTATCTGGCGAAGGATTCACGAATATGCTCCGAATCGATATCGGATCTGGCATTGGCACGGCAGGCCAGTCCGCCAATCTTTCAGGCTCCCTATCGACCGAATATAGAGCCTGCGGCCGGGGTCCAGGTGCGGGTTTTCGCCAGCACGCTGTGGAACTGGACCGGTATTTTCATGAAGGAAGGGGTGAGCTACCGGTTCAAGGTGCCTGAAGGTCAAACATGGCTGGATGGGGACATCGCATCGGGTGCGGAGGGCACGCCAGGCAACTGGATGCAGCGCCTGTTCGCATGGTCCAAGCGGGTCAGGGGAGCGAACTGGTTCGAACTCTGCGGTGCCATCTCTTACCCAGGGGAGCCGAGCGAAGCAGGCGTGTCACCTCAACCCTTCTACTTCAGAATCGGCAGAGAGATGGAGATCAAGGCTCCTTACTCGGGTTACCTGTATTGCTTTGCCAACGACGCCACCTGGGCGTATTGGAACAATCAAGGCAGTCTGCGGGTTGACATTGCCGAATCAGGCCGCGTGCCGGCTGGCAAAGAGATGGCACACCCGTCTTTTGACGAAGACCTGACTGCGCCGGCAACAGCACCCGGAGGTTCGGGAGCGGGCGAACCGTCCTGAACGGTACCGCGACGGACATTGAGACTTTGTTTCGTGCTCATTGGGGCCGGGTCCGCACTTGTACGGCACCGTACCGACCTCCACCGAGGTTAAGCGCACCGTGGTTGCACGCGCCTTGCGTCTCTCATCCAAAAGCGCTCGAAACACCCTCGCGCAGTATGATTTTCTTTGATCGCTCGCCCGGGCCGCCCCCTCCAGCAAGGAGTGGCCATCATGCTCACAATCCGAAAACACTATTTCTTTCCGCCGCGCTCATGGCGGAGGCAGTCGCTGCTATGCAATGGCGCGGCAAGACAGATCATTTTGCGTGATTTCGGTCCAAGGACTGACCAGGACGTGAAAGAGTCGAAGGCCGCGATGAAGAAGCAGGGCGCCTGAGGTCAGACGCGCAAGCTGGGTTCGAGCTGCAAGCACTCGAAGATAAATAATTAGGATGTCGAACACAAGATGTGCTGGTGTTCGACAGATGCTTGACGTTCCACTACCGGACTCAAGCCCAACCCCATTTAAAGAGAACACAAATCATGGCTTATCAAAGCGTCAACCCTAACACCGGCAAGGTTCTGAAGAGCTTCGAAAAACTGACCGATGAGCAGCTTGAAAAGTCGATCGCCGCTGCCGAGACCTGTTTCCAGACATGGAAGCACACGACCTACGCCCAGCGTGCCGAAATCGTGGATAAGGCCGCAACGCTGATGCGTAAGAACGTCGATGAATTTGCCAAACTGGCGACCCTTGAAATGGGTAAGCGCATCGACGAAGCGCGTGGCGAAGTCAGGTTCAGCGCCGACATCCTTGCTTATTACGCCGAGCACGCGAAAACTTTCCTGGCACCGACCAAACTGAATCCGAAAGTCGGTGAGGCGCACATGGAGAATAGTCCATTCGGCGTGCTCTTCTGCGTGGAGCCGTGGAATTTCCCGTATTACCAGCTTGCACGCGTCGCCGGCCCGCAACTGATGGCGGGTAACGTGCTGGTGGTCAAGCATGCAGGCTGCGTACCGCAATGCGCGATTGCCTTCGAGAAACTCCTGCTCGACGCGGGCGCACCTAAGGGGGCCTACACCAACCTGTTGATCTCGCACGAGCAGTCCGAGCGAATCATCGACGACCCGCGCATCAAGGGTGTGGCATTGACGGGCAGCGTCGAGGCCGGCAGAAGTATTGCGGCGCGAGCGGGGCAGAACCTCAAGAAGACTTCGATGGAGCTAGGCGGCAGCGATGCGTTCATCGTGCTCGACGACGCCGACCTGGAAAAGACCGTTCCGTGGGCTGTATGGGGGCGGATGTATAACGCTGGCCAGACCTGTTGCGCGGCGAAGCGATTCATCGTTCTCGATTCGATTGCCGACAAATTTCTTGCGAAGTTCAAGACGGCGCTCTCCGAATTGAAGGCAGGCGATCCGATGGACGAGAAGACCACGCACGGCCCCTTGTCCACCGAGGCGGCGCTGGTTCAACTGCTCAAGCAGGTCGACGATGCAGTGGCACATGGCGCCACGCTGGTGATGGGCGGCAAACGCATCGACCGACCCGGCTCGTTCATGGAAACGACGATCCTCACGGATATCAAACCGGACAATCCGGCTTTCCGCGACGAATTCTTCGGTCCGGTGGTGTCGTTCTTCCGCGTCAAGGACGAAGCCGCGGCCATCGCGCTAGCCAACGATTCGGACTTCGGCCTCGGTGGTTCGGTCTTCACGAAAGACGAAGCGCGCGGCAAGCGTGTGGCGAGCGGGGTCGAGACCGGGATGATGTTCATCAACAACATCGACTGGTCCGATGCGGAACTGCCGTTTGGCGGCATCAAGGATTCCGGCTACGGCCGTGAGCTCGGCAACATGGGCATCCAGGAGTTCGTCAATACGAAGCTTGTCCGTACCGCCCGCCTCGATGCGCCGGCCTGATCTCCACAAGGAAAGCCCGCCATGTATGTCAACGTTGCTGTTCTGACGGAGACCCGGGCCCATGAACGCCGTGTGGCGCTCGTGCCGTCCGTGGTCCGGAAGCTGGTCAAACTGGGTGCCCGGCTGCATATGCAGCCGGGGGCGGGCGCGGCGATTCATCTGGATGACGCCGCGTTCGAGAACGTCGCCTTTATAGCGGATCGCACGGCGCTGGTGAAAGACGCCGATGTCGTGCTTGCCGTTCAGCCGCCCGCGCTCGAGGTGGTCAACGCGATGAAGGAGGGCGCGATCCTCGTTTCGTTCATCTATGCACACAACGAGCCCGCGCTGGTGGAACGCCTGCTCGACAAGAAGATCACCTGCTTCGCGATGGAGCGGGTGCCACGCATTACGCGCGCCCAATCCATGGACGCGTTATCGAGCCAGTCCGCGCTTGCAGGCTACTACGCGGTGCAACTCGGCTCTACCCATCTCGCTCGCGTGGTGCCCAAGATTACCAGCGCGGCAGGCTCGATCGGACCGGCTCACGTTCTGGTAATGGGGCTCGGTGTGGCAGGGCTGGAGGCGATCGCGACGGCGCATCGCCTTGGGGCCGTCGTCGAGGGCTATGACGTGCGGCCGGAAACTCAGGAGCAGGCGCTCTCGCTGGGCGCCACCTTCGTCGATACCGGTATCGATGCGCGCGGTAAAGGCGGCTATGCCCGTGAGCTCAGTGCCGAGGAAAAGACCAGGGTCGCGGACGTGCTGACGAAGCACATCCAGAGCGCCGATCTGATCATCACAACCGCCGCGATTCCCGGTAAGGCCTCGCCCAAACTCATCAGCCACGCACAAGTGGCCGGCATGAAAGCGGGCTCGGTGATCGTCGATCTGTCGGCGGAAGGCGGCGGCAACTGCGAGGACACGCGGCCTGGCGAGACCACCCGGATCGGCAACGTGACGATCGTCGCGCCGCTGAACGTGCCCTCGCTGCTCGGCGAGGACGCGAGCGAACTGTATGCGAAGAATCAGTACAACCTGCTCGCGTTGATCATGAAAAACAACGTCATCGAGATCGACTGGAGCGACGAAGTCCTCGCCAAAACGGTGCTCACCCACGCGGGCGAGAACAAGGCAGAGGCGAGCGACGAGGCGGCCAAGCCTGTTGCCGCCGCGAAGAAGCCCCCCGCGAAAGCCGAACCTCTTGCATCGGTATGAGCGCCGGCATAAGCGCCTGTATTAACACCGGCACGAACACGCTCTGACCAAGGACTAAGTGATGGACTTCCAGATCAGCATTTCCGGCTTCGTCGCGATTTACGTCTTCATGCTGGCCGCTTTCGCCGGCTGGGTGATCATCGGACACGTGCCGGCCATCCTGCATACCCCGTTGATGTCGGGCTCGAATTTCGTACACGGCATTGTCGTGGTGGGCGGCATCTATGCGCTCCTGAACGCGAGTACGGTCCAGGAGCAAGTCATCGGCTTCGTTGCTGTGTTGCTCGGCGCGGGCAATGCCGCAGGCGGTTATGCCGTCACCGATCGCATGCTCGCGATGTTCAAGACCAGCGGCCACCCGTCCGGGCACGGCACGCACGGTGCGCACAGCAAGTCCGGCACCGTGAAGTCCATCCACGCAAAGAAGCATTGAGGACGCCGCCATGTTGACCCTGCTCCCCCAACTCGGCATCGGCGTGGTCGATCTCGCTGCTGCTTTTCTCTTTCTCTACGGCCTGCACCGCATGTCGTCGCCTGTTACGGCGCCTTCGGGCATTTTCGTCGCCGGTATCGGCATGGCCGTGGCCGTGCTCGCGAGCTTCCTGTACGCCTTCGACGTCGGCGCGGCGGCCCGGCCCAACCTGCCGGCCAACCTGGGGCTCGCTGTCGTTGCTTTGGCGCTGGGCGGCGGGTTGGCCTGGTGGGGCGGCCGCAAGGTGGCGATGACCGCCATGCCGCAGATGGTGGCGATTTACAACGGCATGGGTGGCGGCGCGGCCGGCGCGATTGCCGCCGTGGAACTGTTCGGCAACAAGGCGCAGGGTGCGCCCGCGCTCATCATGACCTTGCTAGGCGCGCTGATCGGCGCGGTGTCCCTGTCGGGTTCGCTGATCGCCTGGGCCAAACTCGATGGGGTCATCAACAAGCCCGTACGAGTGAAAGGGCAGCAGGTGTTCAATGGACTGGTGTTGCTGGCAACCTTCGTGGTTGGCGGCTACATCGTCGTCGCAAGCGCGGACAACTCCGCGCTGATATTGACGATGCCGACCTGGATTTATCTGTTCTTCGGTTGTGCGCTGGCGCTCGGCGTTCTGATGACGCTGCCAATCGGCGGTGCCGATATGCCGGTGGTGATTTCGATCTTTAACGCCTTTACCGGCCTCGCGGTCGGCATTGAAGGCTACGTGTTGCAGAACCCCGCACTGATGATCGCCGGCATGGTGGTCGGTGCAGCCGGCATGTTGCTGACACTGCTGATGGCCAAGGCCATGAACCGTTCCGTGAGCAATGTAATCTTCACCAACTTCGGTGAGGTCGCCACGCGCAAGCAGGGCAAGATCAAGGGCAGCCTGAAGCCGACGCAGCCAGGCGACGCCGGCATCGCGATGCGCTATGCGGCCTCGGTGATTATCGTCCCGGGTTACGGTCTCGCGGTCTCGCAGGGGCAAGGCAAGCTGTACGAATTCGTCAAGCTGCTTCAGGCGGGCGGCGTGTCGGTGAAGTTTGCGGTGCACCCGGTGGCTGGCCGCATGCCGGGCCAGATGGACGTGCTGCTGGCCGAAGCTGGCGTGCCCTACGACGTGATCTTCCAACTCGAGGACATCAACGACCAGTTCGCCACTACGGATGTTGCGCTAGTGATCGGCGCCAACGACGTGGTCAACCCGGCCGCGCGCACCGACAAATCGTCGGCCATTTACGGCATGCCGATTCTCAACGCCGATCACGCCAAGCAGGTGTTTGTGATCAAGCGCGGGGAAGGCAAGGGCTACGCCGGCATCGTCAATGAACTCTTTTACGCAGACAACTGCAACATGGTCTATGGCGACGCCCAGACCGTGCTCATCAAGATGAGTGAAGCGGTCAGAGGGCTTGGATTGCCCGCTGTTGCCTAGTGCGCTGAATTCATCGCAACCGAGGAACAAGCCATGACATCGAAAATGCAAGCTGCCGTCGTCGAACAGTTCGGCAAGCCACTGGTGCTAAAGGAACTGGATATTCCCGAGCCCGGTCCAGGCCAGATCCTGGTGAAGACCGAAGCGTGCGGCGTATGCCACACTGATTTGCATGCCGCGAACGGGGACTGGCCGTTAAAGCCCACATTGCCGTTCATACCGGGCCATGAAGGCATCGGCATCGTCGCCGCCCTTGGTGCGGGTGTAACGGCCGTGAAGGAAGGCGACCGGGTCGGCGTACCGTGGCTCTACTCCGCTTGCGGACACTGCGAGTTTTGCCTCGCGGCGCGTGAGCCCGTATGTGCCGAAGCACAGTTTGGCGGTTATACGAAGAACGGTGGATTCGCCGAATACATAGTCGCCGATCCGAATTATGTGGCGCATATCCCAGCCCATCTGGCGGCCCGCGACGCGGCGCCCCTCATCTGTGCCGGGATTACCTCGTACAAAGGCATCAAGGAGACTCAGGCGCGCCCAGGTGAATGGGTCGTGGTCTCTGGCGTCGGTGGCCTCGGACACCTCGGCATTCAGTATGCCAAGGCGATGGGCTTGCATGTGTGCGCAGTCGACATCGATGACGGCAAGCTCGCGCATGCCAAACGCCTTGGCGCCGATGCCATGATCAACGCCAAAGACGGCGATGCGATTGCGGCCGTCAGAAAGGCCACTGGGGGCGGTGCGCATGGCGTACTGATTACGGCGCCGTCGCTGGCCGCATTCAAGCAAGGCGTTGGCATGACGCGCAAATGCGGTACTTGTGTGCTGGTTGGGTTGCCGCCGGGCGAGTTTCCGACACCCCTGTTCGACGTCGTGGCGAACTGCATCACGATTCGCGGCTCGTTTGTCGGCAATCGCCGGGACATGGCCGAAGCGCTTGCCTTCGCCGCTGACGGCAAGGTCAAGGCCGATATCGAGTTGCAGCCGCTCTCGGCGATCAACAGCGTGTTCCATCGCCTCGCGCACGGCGATGTCCCATCGCGCGTGGTGCTCGAGTTCGCAAAGGGTTGAGAGGAGGGCGCTATCGTGGCTGCCGGACCCCGGTCCGGCTCTATGGCCATATAACGCAATCGAACTAAACGGAGCTGACGCCGAATACTCCGGTCGCCAAATCGTGCTCGAAATCGGCGTGCCACGCCGTGCCTTGGCCAGCAGCATAAACACCCGACTTATCATTGCTCCGTCGAGTAACCATGACTTGTCGGCGAACCGGGCCCGCACTAGCGCCCGCCGGGTACTGGTCTTCGTCACGGATGTCGAAATCGATCATATCGAAGCCATGGCTGGCGAAGATTAAAGTCGCATCGACGGCCGGACAGGTCACACCCTACAATCACCCCGTGCACTCGGTCCGTATTCACTGCGCGTTAAGGGGCGTTCATGAGCGACCAATCTTCCGGCCCTGCGTCCGGGCAAGCGGACCGTGTCTCAGCCTGGAGCCTGATCAGACCGTACTGGGTCTCTGAGGAACGCAAGACCGCGTGGAGTCTGCTGATCACGATCATCGTCATGGACCTGGTTCTGGTCGGCATCAACGCCCGCCTGAATACGTGGAACCGTGATTTCTACAACGCACTGGAAGGCAGGAAGGTCCATGAATTCCCGCAATTGATGCTGCTTTTCAGCGCGCTTGCGTTCGCGTTCGTCGCGATCTCCGTCTATAACCGCTATCTGCGCCAGATGCTTGGCTTCCGATGGCGCCAGTGGCTGACCACACGCTATCTGCAGGAATGGCTGGGCGACGGCACCTTCTATCGCATCGAGCGCGACCGCCTCGCCGACAACCCTGACCAGCGGGTCGCCGTCGACCTCGAGTCATTCGCCAACACCACACTTTCGCTCACACTCGACCTGCTCTCGACACTCGAAACACTCGTCTGGTTCTCGATCGTCCTATGGAGCACGGCGGGCGCGCTGGCCGTCATGATTGGCGGCACGCCCGTCCAGATTCCGGGCTACATGCTGTGGGCAGCCATCGTCTATGCGATTGCCGGCTCGCTCCTGACCAACAAGGTCGGGCACCCGCTTGTGTCGATCAACTACCAGTTGCAGCGCGTCGAGGCGGATTTCCGGTTTGGCCTGATCCGTCTGCGCGAAAACGCCGAGCAGATTGCGTTCTACGACGGGATGCGGACCGAGGAATCGACCGTCCAGGACCTGTTCGGCCGGATTCGCGAAAACTGGTGGCGCGTGATGAAGTACACGCGGCGCTACAGCTTCGTGCTTAATTTCTACGCTCAGATCGCCGAAATCTTTCCGATCGTCGTGGCATCGCCCCGTTACTTCGCGGGTGTGTTCAGTTTCGGGACACTGATGCAAATCGCCGACGCATTCAGTTCGGTTAGTGGATCGCTCTCGTGGTTCATCAACAATTACGACACGCTCGTCCAATGGCGCGCCACCGTTAATCGTCTGCGCGAGTTCAAGCGCGTCATGCAGCTACCTCATCTGAAGGAGTCTGTGTCGCCCGCCACCGAGCATGGCGGCATCAATCTGCACTACGTCGACGAGAGCCAGCTCGCCACGCACACCCTCACGCTTGCGCTGCCCAACGGCGAGACGCTCGCGAGCGTGCGCGACATTGCCGTCAAGCCCGGTTCGCGCTGGCGCGTGCGTGGGCCTTCCGGCTCAGGCAAGAGCACGCTGTTGCGCGCGCTGGCGGGTCTCTGGCCGTTCGGAAACGGCTCGATCGATGCACCTGTGAACGCGCGCATGATGTTCGTCCCGCAGCAGAGCTACCTGCCGGTTGGCACCCTGAAGGCTGGGCTCACCTATCCAGCAGCGGCCGCCCACTTCGGCGACGAGGAATGTTGCGAGGCGCTGCGTCTGTGCCGGCTCGAAGGCTACGTCGACCGATTGCACGAATCTGACCATTGGTGGCGCATTCTTTCTCCCGGCGAGCAACAGCGGCTAGCAGTCGCTCGTGTGCTGATGCACAAGCCTGACTACGTATTTCTCGACGAAGCGACGAGTGCGCTCGATGCTGAAAACGAAGCGTATCTGTATCGCCTGTTGACCGAGCGATTGCCGAAAGCCGCGATAGTCAGTGTCACGCACCGCGAGTCGCTTGCGACATTCCACCAGGAGACGCTCGATATTGTGCGCGCGCGCGAGCACACAGTGGCACATACACCGCCGCCGTAGACGTGACTTACGTGACTTGTTGACCGCTACCCTTGCGCAGAACGCCCGGTTTCATCAAGCCACCGAACGATGTTCTGCACCGTATCGCCATAGAAGGTGCGATACAGTTCCTTCGACACATAGCCGATATGAGGCGTCGCGAGTACGTTGGGCAATTCGCGCAGCGGGTGCGGATTCTCGAGCGGTTCGACGTCGTACACGTCCAGCGCAGCGCCGGCAATCTGACCGGTCGTGAGTGCCCGAAGCAGGGCGGCATTGTCGACGATCGCTCCTCTCGACGTATTGATCAGCCGGCTCGTGGGTTTCATCTGCGCGAGTTCCGTCGCGCCGACCAAAGCTCGGGTTCGCTCGCTAAACCGCAAGTGGATTGACAGGAAATCTGCGGTGGAGAACAGCACATCCTTGCTGACTCGCTGCACGCCTTTTTCCGCAGCACGTTCCTCGGTGAGGTTCTCACTCCACGCGATGACGTTCATTCTGAATGCCCGGCCGATGATGCCGACAGCCGAGCCGATATGGCCAAGGCCAAGCAATCCGAGCGTCTTGCCCGCGAGTTGTTCGCCAAGCGAAAGCTGCCAGCCTCCCTGACGCACTGATTGAGTCTCGAGAGGAATGTTGCGGGCCATCGCGAGAATCAGCGCCCACGTCATCTCGATCGTCGGCGTGGACGAATAGCCCGTATGACGAATTTCGATGCCGCGTTCGGCAGCCGCCTCCTGATCGATCGACACATTCCCCGGGCCGGTCGAGGCAATCAGCTTCAGGCTCGGCAGGCTTTCGATGACCAGGCGGGACAGCGGTGTGCGTTCTCGCATGACGCATACGACGTCGAATGGCAGCAGGCGTTGAATCAGGCTCCCGATATCAGCGACGTGATCGTTGAACACCGTCACGTCTGCCAGGTCCTTAAGCGGCGACCAGTCTGCCACGCTCAGCGCGACGTTCTGATAGTCGTCGAGGACGGCGACCTTGATCGGGAGTTTCAGGTCCATGTTGCGCGCTCCGTGAGTTGTTGATGTTGCTGCTACCCGAATGCTAAGAATCCCGGCCCGTCAGGTAAATCAATAAGTAACGACGCCACCCATCGCGAGCCGCGATGGCTCACCATCGACTGGTGACAGTCCTCATGGCTCGTTATCCCGGTGCTTGTTGAGGTGGTCGACCAGCATGCGTGCAGGCAGCGGCAGCGTCTCAAAGTTGCGGGCGATGATGACCAGTGGTCGCTGCGACCACGGTTCATCAAGCTCAACGACGCGAAACGGCACCGACTGCATATAAGGCGTCACGCTTCCCTTGGGAAGCACGCCAATGCCGAGACCCGCGCTGACCATGTTGCGCACGCCCTCGAAGCTGGTCACTTCGATGCGCACGCGAAGCCGCATGCCCGCACGCTCAGCGGCGGCGCGACACAACTTCGAAATGGACGTGCCATACGGCATGCTGACGAAGTCGTCCTCCAGAACTTCCGCGAAGGTCACGCTCGCGCGCTCGGCGAGCCGATGATCCGACGGCACGATCACGACCAGCTTATCGACGCTGTATGGACGCCACTGCAGATCGCCGAGAGCGTCCCGGGTAGCCGCGCAGATGCCGAGATCGGCGACACCGCTTGCGATTGCCTGCACGACTTCATCGCTCGACTTCTCGGCCATATCGATCCGCACCTTCGGATTGGTGCGCAGGAAGGTGCGCAGCACACCCGGCAGATACTGGACCATGGCCGTAAAGTTCACATAAATCCGGGTATGGCCCCTCAATCCCGCCGAATACTCAGACAATTCATCCGAAATTTGCTGCAAGTGCTCGCTCAGCCGCTTCGCATGATGATAGAGCGCCTCGCCGGCCGGCGTAGGTTGCACACCGCGGCTGTGCCGATACAACAGCGGCGTGCCGGCGTCCTCTTCGAGATCCGATACGCGCTTACTGACGGCTGACGCCACGATATGCGTGCGGGCCGCCGCCGCGGCAATGCTGCCCTCCTCAATGACGGCCACAAAAATGCGCAGGGACTCCATGTCGAGGCGCAACGGCCGTTCTGCTGAAACACGCATCCTTACTCCTTCGGGTTGGCTATCCGGTCGCGGGCACCCATCGCGGTTGGCGATGCCTCTATTGAACATTGAGAAGTTTTCAATCCGCCTGCCGACCGGCATCCTGTGTGCCATAGGGCTCAATCCTCGCAGGACGATCGGTTGAGGCGTGCGACCGGGCACTGTGCCTCGCGATTCTATGTCGAGGCGGCGCGGTTGTCCTGGACGCCGGCCCATCAGCCTTTTCAGAAGCACAAGCCGGTGGACGGCCGGCACGCAGGAAAACTCGGTTGAAAACATGAAGGAGACGAAAGATGGAACACAAACAACTGGCCTTGAGCGCGCGAACGCGCTGGTACGAGGGGCTCACGGCAATGCACTGGCGTGTGCTGAAGGCCAGCTTTCTCGGCTGGATTTTCGACGGCTATGAGGCACTGGCACTCGTCGTCGTGCTTGGGCCGATGCTGCATTCGGTGCTGTCGCCGGCACAAGCCGCGTCTCCTACGACATACGCAGGTCTGGTTATCGGCATCACGTTGCTTGGCTGGGGGGCGGGCGGTCTGATCGGCGGGATTCTCGCGGACTATGTCGGACGCAAGCGGATGATGCTCTGGTCCGTCTTCCTCTATGCGGTGTTTTCGGGTTTGACCGCATTCTCGCAAACCTTCTGGGTGTTGTGCGGGCTGCGCTTCCTGACCGGCCTCGCCATGGGCAGCGAATGGAGCACGGGCGTCGCGCTGCTGTCGGAAACATGGCCTGAGCGGGCGCGTGCGAAAGGGGCGGGGTTCCTGCAATCGGGCTTCGGCTGGGGCACGCTGATCGCGGCGGTCGTGTGGTACGCGCTTTCGTCGGCGCATCCACTCGGCGCCGAAACGTGGCGGTTGATGTTCGTGCTTGGCGCAGTCCCCGCGCTTTTTGTGCTGTACATCCGCCGTGGGGTCAACGAGTCGGAGAAATGGCAACGCGCGGTGCGCGAAAAACGCTGGAGCGCGACGAGCACGACGAGCACCCAGCCGGTTGCGGGCGACGCGTCTGCTTCCGACAAGCGCCCCTTCACGCTCACGCAACTGTTCCGCGAACCCGAAGCGCTGCGCCGCACGCTGCTTCTGCTCGTGCTGTCGATCGTCACGACCGTTGGCTGGTGGGCCATTTCCAGCTGGCTGCCGACTTATACCGTAGCGCTCGCTAAAGCCGAAGGCATCCCCGATGCGTTGTCGTGGGGCTCGAAGGTATCGATTGCGTACACCATCGGCGCGATTGCAGCCTACATGATCGCGGGCTTCGTGGTGGATGCAATCGGCCGGCGAGCGTTCCTGTCACTCACTTTCGTCGGTGCACTGCTCACAACGGTCGTCACGTACAAGCTGACGACAAGCGTCGAAGCGATGATGGTCGTTGCGCCAATCAATGGCTTCTTCACCTTGGGCTGTGCCTATGTCTGGATGGCGATCTACCCATGTGAACTCTTTGGTTCCAGCGTACGTTCCACCGCGATTAGCTTCGTGTTCAATGCTGCGCGTCTGATCGCGTGGGTGTTCCCGATCATCGCGGGCAGCATGATCAAATCGTTCGGTGGTGTGTCTCAAGCTGCGTTGGCACTCGGCTCTGTGTATCTGATCGGTATCGTGGTTCCGTGGTTTTTGCCGGAGACGCGTGGCACGGGCATGCCGGACTGAGTCAGTTCATAAATTTGGATACCTAATTCTATTTGGAGAGAAAGATGCCTCAAAATTTTCGTATCGGACAGATCGTTCCAAGCTCGAATACGACCATGGAAACGGAAATTCCCGCCATGCTGCGTGCCCGTGAAGCGATCCGTCCCGAGCGGTTCACTTTCCATTCGAGCCGGATGAGAATGCACAAGGTCACGAAGGAAGAACTGGTCGCGATGAACAAGGAAGGTCTGCGCTGCGCGGCGGAACTCGCCGACGCGCGTGTCGATGTCATGAGCACGGCGTGCCTGGTTGCGATCATGGCGATGGGGCCCGGATATCATCTGCAAACCGAACGCGAACTGCTGGAAGTTGCGCGCGCCAATCATTGTCTTGCGCCCGTCATGACCTCCGCGGGCGCGTTGGTAGACGGTCTGAAGATCATGGGCGCCCGCCGGATTTCGCTGATGGCGCCATACATGCGGCCCTTGACTGACCTTGTCGTCGCTTATATCGAGAACGAAGGCATTGAGGTCATCGATTCCCTCTGCTTCGAGATTCCCGACAACCTTGAAGTCGGTCTGCGCGACCCGATGCAACTGGTCGACGACGTTCGCGGTCTGAACACGGAAGGCGCGGACGTCGTGGTGGCGTCCGCTTGCGTCCAGATGCCTTCATTGCCGGCGATTCAGCGCATTGAAGACATGCTGGGAATCCGCACCGTCTCGACTGCGGTATGCACCGTTCGGCGCATGCTGGATCATCTTAAGCTTGAGCCGATCGTCCCTGGCGCGGGGGCGTTGCTTGCCGGGGTGTGATCGGCTATCGTTGACGCTCAGCCGATTTTTTCGAATGCGGCTTTGTACATTAGCGGAGCTCTGCGCGAAGCTCGCGCACTCCCCGCCCTAAGCGATCACGCAAGAGCGTTCCCAACGTCGCCCCGTCAGCGTAGCCGACCTCGACTGCGATGGCATCGAGGTCAAGGTCGCTGCCGTGGACAAGCGATCTCGCCCGCTCGCCCCGCTGGGTCTTCTGCTCCAGGGCAAGTAAGTGCGGGAGGCGCCATCAATGAACGCCCTCATCGTCATTGCTGGCGCCACCGGCAGTGTCGCGACCAGGCGCTTGCGACCGACAACCGGAAGCTGGAATACGCCGCGCTGCATCTCGGCGAATAAGAAATAGAAAAGACGTCGAACAGTTCGCCTTAAATAGTGGCCGGTTTGACGCCGCGCGTCCGTTCGTCCGATGCCGCCTTGATATCGCCCATAATATCGATCTCACGCTGTACCGCGCGGATGACGTCAGTCACCGCGTTGCCGGTTTTTTCAGTGAACGGCGAATCGCGCGGGATGAGCCAACCCGCATTCCTTTCGTCGGGAATATCGCTGGGTGGAGTAACGTATTGGGGACTCAATTTTTCGTCAGGTCAAAATGAGCTTTGAGGCGCTTATGTCTACGGACGCAGACACAATCACGGACGAACTCGTCGCCGGAATCGCAGATCGCATGGTCGAAGAAGGCCGGAAGGTGTCTCCAGTGACCATTTGGCCGGAGATTCCTGGCGGTTCGATCGTTGCCATTGCGGCAGCTTTGCAACGCTGGCGCGAAGCGCGACAGCCCCTCACGCCCCATGTGCAGGTTCAGGCCGAGTTGCCGGAGCATATCGCCGGAACCATGACGAGTGCCGCTGAGCGGCTCTGGATGGCCGCCCAAGGCGAAGCTGACCGGGCGGTCAGTCAGCACCTGAGTGCCGTGAACCAGCACCTCGATGCTGCCCGCACGGAACGGGATGAGGCGCTTGCCGAGTATCAGAAGACAGCGGCGGAAGTCGAAGCCGGGCGTGAGCGGCATAGTGCGCTGACGAGCGCGCTGAGTACCGCCGAGGATACGTCCGCGCGTCTCGCGGCGGAACTCGCGGCCGCTACGGCGCGTGCTGACGCTGGCGAGGTTCGCGCGGAAGAACTGGCACAACGTGTGTCGGTGGAAGAGGCCGCGCTGGAGCACACGAAGGCGGAACTCGACCAGGAGCGTCACGCGCGTGGGGAGTTGGCCGCTGCTGCTTCCAGCCACCACGATCAGATCGCACAAATGAAGCAGGAGCTCGACGAGGCGCGGCAGGAGGTTACCTCGATCGGCTACGACTGTCAGGCGAAGTCGGCCGAAGCGGATAGAGCGTTGGATGAGGCTAGCGAGGCTTCGGCGCGCGCAGAAGCGGCCACGGCGCAGATGAACGAGAGTCTCGCGCGGGTTGCTGGACTCGAGGCTGAGCGGGATGAGGCGCGCTTTGCGCTCGAAGCAGAGCGCCAGACGAGCGCGGCGCGGAGCGAGGAAGCGTTGATTCAGTTTGATGAATTGCAGCGCGTCGGACGGGAACTGGAGGCGGCGCGGGAGCAGGTCAGCGCCATGACTGAGGCGAAGGCGGCTGTGAGCGCTGAGCTGGCTCAGGTTTCGCACGACGCGTCTGTCGCGAGGGACGAACTGGCTCGGGTCTCGCAGGATGCGTCTGCCGCGAAGGAGCGGGCAGAGGCCGCGGAGCAGCAAGCGGCGACGTTGCAGCAGCGCCTCGCGGAAGTCGAGCAGGCGAAGTCGTCCGAAGCTGATCGATGGGCGCAGGAATCTGGCGCGGCTTCGTCGCGTGCAGAAGCCGCTACGGCGCAGGCGAACGAGAGCCTCGCGCGGGCCGCCGCGCTGGAGGCTGAACGGGATGAGGCGCATGCCGCGCTTGCAGCAGAGCGTCAGGCGAGCGCAGTGCGGAGCGAGGAAGCGTCGGGTCAGCGCGACGAACTGCAACGCGTCACCCGGGAACTCGAGGCGGCGCAGGAGCAGGTCAGCGCCATGACCGAAGCGAACGCGGCCGCGACCGCTGAACTGGTCCAGGTCTCGCACGACGCGTCTGCCGCGAGGAAGCGGGCAGAGTTCGCGGAACAGCATGCGGTGACGTTGCAGCAGCGCCTCGCAGAAGCCGAGCAGGCGAAGTTCGCCGAAGCGGAACGATGGTCGCAGGAATCCAGTGCGGCTTCATCACGCGCAGAAGCCGCCACGGCACAGGTGAGCGAGAGCCTCGCGCGGGTTGCCGCGATCGAAGCTGAACTCAATGAGGTGCGCACTGCGCTCGCTGCCGAGCGCCAGACAAGCGCGGCGCGGGGCGAGGAAGCGTCGGTCCAGCTGAACGAACTGCAGCGCGTCACTCGGGAACTCGAGGAAGCGCGGATCGCGCTCGAAACAGAGCGGCGGATAAACGCAGAGCGGAGCGGGGCAGCGTCGATTCAGCACGACGAACTGCAAGGCGTCACCCGGGAACTCGAGGCGGCGCGGGAGCAGGTCAGCGCCATGACTGAGGCGAAAGCGGCCGCGATCGCTGAACTGGCTCAGGTTTCGCAGGATGCGTCTGCCGCGAAGGAGCGGGCAGAGGCCGCCGAACAGCATGCGGCGACATTGGCGCAGCGCCTTGGAGAAGTCGAGAAGGCTCGCGCGGAAGAAGCGCGACGCAACCATCAACTTGCCCTTCAGGCGGGCGACTCTGCGAAGGCGGAAGAAGTCGTCGAGTTACAACGGCAGATATCGGCTCAGGCCAAAGCGCATGAGAAGGCCTTTAACGAGCTTCGCACGATTGCTGAACAGTGGGTGGAGCATGCTAAAGACCTGAAGGAACGACTCGCTTCGGCAAACGAAAAGCTATTGTTCATCGACTCGCGCAGCACAGGAGAAGTGGCGCTCATCCGGAAACTCTCGTCTGAGCTTGAGCGGCTTAAGCCCGATAGTGAGTTGGTATCCCGGGACACGCAGCAAAAGCTGATCGGGGCGACGATGACCGAGCGACTTTCGCAGAAGGGTTATCGGTATGACCCGACGACGGCGGTTATGTCGAAGGTAGAGCGTTGATTTCCTGCTGGCCATCGACATCGCCGGCCAGCCCACTGAAGAACGCCGGATCCTTTGATCCGGCGTTCTGCGCCGTCGTGCCGGCAAATCACACGGCTTACCACTTATGCCGGAGTCCGATCACCGCCGACACTTGCGACTTGGTGGTGGACGGTGAGAGCGAATAGATCTGCGCGTACTGCGCATCACCCGCCGCTTTCTGATAGATGCCTACCAGAAATAGATCGGTGCGCTTGCTGAGCAGGTAGTCCACGCCGGTATTCACCTGATGCCATTTTGGACTGTTGTTCTGCGGGTGGTATTGCCCTGTGGTGAAGATATACGCGGCGCCAAGAATGAGTTGCCGCGTCACGTAGTCAGTCAGCGAAACCTCAAAATTCTGCAGCGTCAGGCGCGACGTGTCGAGATAGTCGAATCGCGCGTTGGTATAAAGCAGCGACAGGTTCGCCGGCCCGAACGCGTAAGCGCCGCCCGCTCCAAACATCCTCTGCTTGTTGACGCCCGCTTTGGTCGCCGGATTCGTGATGAACGGTGACGTGAAGCCATAGTCGTTGACCACCGCGCCGTTCGTGTTATTGGCGTCGTTCGGCGTATTGACCTGAAGGAACGCCAGGCCGGCTGATAGCGGCCCGTTGCGATACTGCACCGCGGCGCTATAGGCATTGTTGTCGGAGAAGCCGCCCGCCTTATTCGAGAAACCGTAGAGCCCTTCGAACTGAAGACCTTTGTAGTCGATGCTCTTGTACTGGACCGCGTTATTGATCCGGAACGTGTCGAACACGTTATCACTGTCGCCAATGTGCGCGCCGTACGCCGCGAACTGACAGGCCGACGAGAATACACACAGAGTTACCGCCTCGTCGTATTGACGGCCGAGCGTCACCGTTCCGAGGGTATCCGACGACAAGCCGACAAACGCCTGCCTGCCAAACTCACGGCCTCCCTGGGACAGTGCGCCAGTCGCCAGGCTGTAGCCGCCTTCCAGCGTGAAGATGGCCTTCAGACCTCCACCCAGATCCTCTACGCCCTTCATCCCCCAGCGAGGCGTCTGCATCGGGCCGCTCGCGAATTGCCACGTCGCGTGCCCTTGCTTGTCGGCCCCTTTCTGATTGTTCGCGTAGACGATGCCGGTCGAGATCAGCCCGTACAGGGTCACGCTGCTTTGGGCAGATGCCGTCTGGCAGAGCAGGGCCATTGAAGCGAGAACAAAGATGCGTCGATTCATGATTTCCTTTAAATGGCTTGTTTTGGGAAAGTGAAAGCAAATACTTGAATCTGAATTGTTTTTAGGATCACGAAGCAAAGTCATTGCACAGAGAAGGCTTCGTGTCTCCGATAACCGTCTCAACTTTCTCGGGTGAATGGACAGATCAGCCTGGCGTTCCCGCGCCGTGAAGGTCTGTCGCGACCACTGCCTTTCGGTAATCGACCTGTACGGCGATGCGAATCTGGTGCGATTGCTGGCGATTCTTGCGGAACAAAATTCACGACAGCTAGCACCGAATTTGACTACCAGTGATCGAATTTTTAGCGCATCGAAGGCTCAGAGGTGCGCGAATCGCGCACGCTCGCGTGCAATTTGTCTGATGTTTTGCGCAGAATGGGTGAGCTAATTCCGGCATCACTCATCTTCAAAATTGATGCTTGCGGGGACACTTTTGGCTCTTAATAATCGTTTGGACCGGCAGCACTCAGCGTTAAACGACCGGCCCCTTGTATCCAGGAAGGACCAACGGAGGAGATGATGTCAGTAATCGAAAATGCCGGACGTCGGCGTTTGCTGCGGATGACACTCGCGGCGGGCGGCATGGCTGCAACGGGCGCGCTGCTTTCCGTGCGCGCCTTTGCAGGCGACAGGGCAACCGTCAACATGCAACTGGGCTGGATTCCGGGCGGCAACCAGGTCGGTGAGGTGACGGCGAAGCGGCTCGGCTATTACGAGCAGGAAGGCATCGATTTTCACATCCAGCCGGGTGGCCCGAACATTGACGGCGTCGCGATTGTCGCCTCGGGCCGATCCGAAGCCGGAGAGATTTCGTCGAGCCCGTCGATCATGCTTGCGGTCTCAGAAGGTTTGCCGATCAAATGTATCGCGGTCGGGCTGCAGCAGCATCCTTACAGTTTCTTTTCGCTCAAGAAGAATCCTGTGCGCACGCCGCACGACATGATCGGCAAGCGTATCGGTATCCAGTCGACGGGCATGGTGCTGCTCAAGGCGCTGCTCGCGAAGAACAAGATCCCGGAAAGCCAGGTCAACATCGTGCCGATCGGCGCCGACATGATGCCGCTTCTGAGTGGCCAGGTCGACGCGGTGACTGGCTGGCAAACCAACACCACAGCGCTCAAGGCGCTCGGGGCAGATCGCGTCGACCTGCGTCTGTGGGACACCGGCGTGCGCCTCTACGCGCTGCCGTACTACGCGAACACCGCGACACTCAAGGACCATCCCGACATCGTTACGCGGTTCATGCGCGCAACCGCGCGTGGCTGGCTTTACGCGAATGCGCATCGCGACCAGGCCGTCGATCTGCTCATCAAGGAATATCCGAATCTGAACCACGCCGATGAGCGCGTCGCGATCGATTCGCTGATGGGCTACGCGTTCGATCAGGCCACGCAGACCCAGGGCTGGGGCACGATGGACGCGAAGGTCTGGGAGGAGCAGATCACGATGTACGGTCAACTCGGCCAGTTCCGGGGAAGTCAGCCCAAGGTCGATGACGTGATGACGATGGACGTTCTTAACGCTACCCGTTCCTCTCGCCTCAAGGTGTAATCCATGCATGCTGCCACTATGAATCCGCCGCGCGCGGACGGGTCCGGTTCGTCTGCCGGCGCGCTGCAAGACACCAATCTGTCTATCAGTTGCCGCAATATCAATGTGCGCTTTTTCACCGACCGGCGCAGCGTCACCGCGATCGAAGGCTTGAGCCTTGACGTCGCCGCCGGGGAATTCCTCACGCTCCTCGGTCCCTCAGGCTGCGGGAAGTCGACGTTCCTGCGAGTCGTCGCGGACCTCATCAAGCCGAGCCGTGGCGAAATCAGCGTGCTTGGCGCGGCGCCCCGTGTCGCGCGTGAGCGTCGGGACATCGGCTTCGTGTTTCAGGACGCGGCGTTGCTGCCGTGGCGCACGGCGATCCAGAACGTGCAGTTGCCGCTCGAAGTCGCGGGTGGCAAGGCGCGTGCAGGCCGGGCGACACCGCGTGAACTGCTCGAACTCGTCGGCCTCAAGGGGCGCGAGGACGCTTACCCGCACGAGATGTCCGGCGGGATGCGCCAGCGTGTCGCGATTGCGCGTGCGCTCGTCAGCGACCCGAAAGTCCTGCTGATGGACGAGCCTTTTGGCGCGCTCGATGAAATCACGCGTGACCGTCTGAACGAAGAATTGCGTCGCGTCTGGAAAGAGATGGGCCTCACGACGCTCTTCGTCACCCACAGCATTTATGAAGCGGCGTTTCTCGGCCAGCGCGTGCTGATGCTGGCCGCCAATCCTGGGCGTGTGAAGGAGATCGTCCCGGTTGGACTGCCGGAAGACCGGACGCTCGATATCCGCGAGACCCGTGAATTCGTCGAACTCGCTGCCTATCTGCGGCGCGTACTGGAGACCTGCTGATGACCACGTCCGAAATGCAATTGAACCTGTCGTCTCAAGCGGCGGACCCTGAAGCGCAAGCATGGCTTGCGCAACGCCGCCAGCGCCTGTGGCGCGCGCGCCTCCTGCCGGTACTCGGCGTCGCGGGCTTGCTGTTCACGTGGTGGGCGGTGGTGGCGGGCTTTCATGTGAAGCCGTTTATCGCGCCGTCGCCGCTCCTGGTTCTGGAGACGCTGTTCAACAAGAGCGACGTGCTGCTGCAGAACCTGGTGCCGACCGCGATCGAGGCAGTGGGAGGTTTTCTGCTCGGCAACCTGGCGGCGATCCTGATCGCCACCGTTTTCGTGCACAACAAGACGCTGCAGGACATCTTCTATCCGGTCGCGGTGATGATCAACTCGATTCCGGTGGTCGCGAAGGCGCCGATTCTCGTTCTCATCATGGGTAACGGTCTTGAGCCGAAGATCACGATCGCGGCGATCGTCTGTTTCTTCCCGACGCTCGTGAATATGGTTCGCGGGCTGCAAGCGGTGAACCCGCAGGCGATGGAACTGATGCAGATCCTGTCGGCAAGCAAGCGCGAAATCTTCTTCAAGCTGCGCCTCTACGCTTCGCTGCCTTATCTCTTCTCCGCATTGCGCATCGCTGCGTCGATGTCGGTAATTGGCGCGGTGGTCGGCGAATGGATCGGCGCCACGCAAGGTATCGGCGCCATGATCATCCAGGCGACCTACAGCTTCGATTCAGCCCTGCTGTACACGGCAATCATCATGAGCGCTGTGCTGTCCGGCATGTTCTTCCTGGTGATCGCGATTATCGAACGCCTGGTGGTCAGATGGCAGCCCGAAAGCACGCATTGAACCGAACACGAAATACCCGAATTCTCAGAGGAGACAAGTGAACATGATCAGCGATTTGATTCAGGAAAATGCGCGCGACGTGCGCGTTGCGGCCAAGGCAAATGTTGTGGTGGTGGGCGGCGGTCCCGCAGGCCTGTCGGCAGCGATCGGGGCGGCGCGCAACGGCGCCGAAGTGATTCTGCTGGAGCGTTACAACCACCTGGGCGGCCTCGCATCCGGCGGCATGGTGCTGGTGCTCGACGACATGTGGGACAACCACCTGCAGGAAATTTCGGTGCGCGGCGTCTGCATGACCTTCATCGAACGGATGGCGGCGCGCAAGCTGGCGGCGTTCCCGCGCTCGGACGAGTGGGGCGAGGATCCTGCCGCGTATCGCAAGTGGGGACGTTGGGGCACCTTCGACTTTCACAGCCAGAAGACGCCTCACCCCGTGTGCTTCGCCGCAGCGTTCGATCCGGATGGGATGAAGCGCGTCGCGCTGGAGATGGTGGAATCGCTCGGCATCAAGTTGCGTTTGCATTCATGGTTCTCGCGCACGCTGGTCGAAGACGGTCAGGTGAAGGGCGTAATCTGCGAGACGAAGAGCGGTCGTGAAGCGATCCTCGCCGACGTGGTGATCGACGCGACGGGTGACCTGGATGTTGCTGCGTCGGCGGGCGTGCCGCATGTCGGCGGCACCTATATCACGACGACGGTATTTCGACTCGGCGGCGTCGATACGGAAGCGGCCGAACGTTTCGAAGCCGAAGAACCCGAGGCATTCGCGGCACTCGATCGCCAGATCAAGCGCATTCTCGGTGGCTCGTGGGGCTACTGGTGGCTGAAGACACCGTTGCCCGGCGTGGTGTGGTGCAACTGCCCGCACATGGCCGGTCTTGACGGCCTCAATCCCGAAGACCTGACACGCGCTGAAGTACAGGGCCGGAAGCACATTCACGCGGTGGTCGATTTCGTGCGCGAGAAGTTGCCCGGGTTCGAGCAGTGTTACGTGATCGATGTCGCGCCGCAAACCGGCGTGCGCCAGACGCGCCTGCTCGAAGGCGAGTATGTGATGACGAAGGACGACCTCGCGCAGCGTACCCGTTTCGACGACAGCATCGCGCGTGGCCGTGACTACTACATGCCGTATCGTGTGTTGCTGCCGAAGCAGATCGACAACCTGCTGGTTGCCGGCCGGCACTATTCGGCGACCTCGCAGGCGCAGAAGATGTCGCGTGAAATTCCGCCTTGCATGGCGATGGGCGAAGCCGCCGGTGTGGCTGCCGCGCTCGCGCTCGACGCGGGCGTGCGAGTGCGCGACGTGGACGTGCACTCGCTGCAGAAGACCTTGCGCACACAAGGCGCCGATCCGGGCGACCAGACCGGCCGCAACGCCGACGTCCCATCGCTTGCCGCACACATCGAGAAGCGGGAGGCCGCATGAGCGTCGCCGACAACGTCGCGAAGACAACTGACCTGCCGCTTGCCGGCGTGCGCGTAGTCGATCTCACGCAGGTCATGATGGGTCCGGTCTGCACGCAGATGCTCGCCGATTACGGCGCCGACGTGATCAAGGTCGAGAGAAAGGGCGCGGGCGACTTGAGCCGTTCGACGTTCGAGCCGGTGGCCGGTGCGGACAATCCGATCTTCTGCAGTCTGAATCGCAACAAGCGCAGCGTGGCGCTCGACCTGCGCGACGCGCAGCAACTGGCTGATCTGAAGGCGCTGATCGCGGACGCGGACGTGGTCGTCAGCAATTTCCGCGCGGGCGTGATGGACCGTATGGGCGTCGGCTACGAAGACTGCCGCCGATTGAATCCGCGGATCATCTACGCGGTGGGCACGGGCTTCGGCGAAACCGGACCGTATGCGCACAAGGGTGGCCAGGACGTGCTCGCCCAGGCGATGAGCGGTGTGATGGCGCGCCGCGCTGATGAGTCGTTGCCGATTTCCGTGTACCCGACTGCGCTCGCCGACTATTCGGCCGGCATGCACATGGTGCAGGGCATCCTGCTCGCGTTGCTGCATCGTGAGCGCACGGGCGAGGGGCAGAAGGTCAACGTGTCGCTGTACAACTCGATGCTCGCGATGCAGATGCAGGAAGCCGCCATGATCATGATGGCCGACTCGGAAGTGAACTGGGCCGCGATGCCGCTCTCGGGTGTCTTCGATACCCAGGATGGCGCACTGGTGCTCGTCGGTGCGTTCAAGGCGAATCCGCTGCGCGACATCTGCGCCGCGCTGGATATCGACGACCTGTCGCTCGACGCGCGCTTTTGCAATCTCAACCAGCAGTTCGTTCACAAGACCGAATTGCAGCGGATTTTCCGGGAGCGCTTTGCAAGCAACACGCGCGACTTCTGGCTCGCACGCCTCGAAGATCAGGACCTGCTGTGTGCACCGGTGCGCGATCTGCGTGAAGCGCTGGTCGATCCTCAGACGCTGCATAACCAGCTGATTCTGGAGGGCGAGGGCGAAGGCCAGCCGGTGCGCTTCATCGGCAGCCCGATCGAGCTTTCGCTCGCGCCGGTTGGCTTGCGGCGTGGGCCGCCGCGCCTCGGCCAGCATACCGAAGAGGTCTTGCAACAATTGCGCGGCAAGGTCGCCACGGAGGCTGTATGAGCGTACGTCTTGTCATCGACCAGCACGTTGCCACGGTGACGCTGGCGCGGCCGGAAGCGCTCAACGCCGTGGACCTCGCCACCGAAGCCGAACTGCAACGCGTGTGGAACGAGCTCGAACGGAACCGCGATGTGCGGGTCGTGGTTCTGACGGGCGAAGGCGAGCGCGCGTTCTGCGTCGGCGCGGACCTGAAGAATCCGTCGGTGAGCGGCCTTGAGTACTGGGCGGCGCCACGGCCAGGCGGCTTTGGTGGCATTGCGCTTCGCGAGACGCTCAACGTGCCGGTTATCGCGCGGGTCAACGGTTATGCGCTGGGTGGCGGCTTCGAAATGGTGCTGGGTTGCGATCTGGTGGTCGCGTGTGACGAGGCGAGCTTCGGGCTGCCCGAGGCGCTCGTCGGGCGCATGCCGCTTGACGGCGGCATGACCCTGCTGCAACGCCAGATCCCGTACCGCCAGGCGATGGCGATGCTGATGACCGGTCGACGCGTTTCGGCACGCGAGGGACTCGAGATGGGCCTCGTCAACGAAGTCGTGCCGCGTGCCGAACTGGACGCCGCCGTCGAGCGCTGGGTTCAGGCGCTGCTCGCGTGCGCCCCGCTGTCGCTGCAGGCGATCAAGCAGGTGGTCAAACGCACCTCCACACTCTCGCCTGCGGACGCCCAGGCACTGCGACTGCCCGCCTTGGTGGCCGCGTTGCAATCCGAGGACGCGAATGAAGGCGTGCGCGCGTTCCAGGAGAAGCGCAAACCGGTCTGGAGTGGACGCTGATGGCCTACGTCATCACTTCGCCGTGCATCGACGTCAAAGACGGGGCGTGCGTGCAATGCTGTCCGGTCGACTGTATCTACGAAGGTGGGCGCACGCTCTACATCCACCCTGAGGAGTGCATCAACTGTGGGGTGTGTGTATCGGTGTGCCCGACCGAAGCGATCTTTCACGATGAAGAACTCCCGCAATCGGAGGCCATCTTCGCCGCCGTGAACCGGGATTTCTTCGGGCCGGAAGCGAGTGCGCTCGGTTCCCCGGGTGGCGCATGTGACGTGGGCAAGGTAGCCTGCGATCATCCCGTGGTCGCCGCCTGGACGGTGCGGCCGATGAACTGAGAAAACACGATGCATGCGAATGTCCTGAAGTATTTTGTCGAAGTGGCTCGGTGCAGTTCGATCCGCAAGGCCGCGCAGAACCTCTATGTCGCGTCGAGCGCGGTCAACCGGCAGATCCTGAAGCTCGAAGCCGAGATGGGGACCGAACTGTTCGACCGGCTGCCGAACGGCATCCGGCTGAACGCGGCCGGCGAGCGCATGCTGCAACACATTCGCGCGACACTGAACGACTTCCACTTGATGCGCAGCGAACTTGACGATCTGAAGGGCGAACGCAAGGGGCACGTCTCGGTCGTGGCAATGGATTCGCTGTTCGTCGATTTTCTGCCGGCGACCGTCGAGGAGTTTTCGGACGCCTATCCGGCTGTCACTTATTCGATCGCCGCGGTGCCGCCGCACGACGTACCGACGCGACTCGTGAGTGGCGAGTATGACGTCGGCATTACGTACATTACGAAGCTGCCCGCCGGCCTCGATGTCGTGACCGAGGTATCGTTGCCGCCGGGTGTGGTGATGGCGTCGTCGCATCCGCTGGCGAAGACGGAGCGCATCAGCTTCGACGAATGCCGTAATCACGCGTTTCTGCGGCTTGAAGGACGATCGCCGATCCAGGGCGTCGTCACGACCGACTTTCCCGAGTACTGGGAGTCGTTGCAGCCGAGCGTCACCTGCAACTCGACGACGCTGCTCAAGCGGCTGATTGCGTCAGGGCGGGGTATTTCATTTTTTTCAAAACTAGCTTTCCTCGACGAACTGGCGCGCGGTGACGTGGTATGGAGACCGCTCGACGACGTGAACGTGAACGCACTCACCGTCGGCGTCATCACACCCAATCAGCGTGCGTTACCTCACGTGACGCTGGAGTTCGTCGAACGTATCGTGCGGCGCCTGAGGCATGTCGAATTGGCGTTGCGCGACGCGTGATCATCAACTAACAGGAACATAACGTGGTCACATCAGGCTATACAGATACCCGTCTTCTGATCAACGGCGAGTGGTGCGACGCCGCCAGCGGCAAAACCCTCGACGTCGTCAATCCCGCCACCGGCAAAGCTATCGGCAAGGTGGCTCACGCCGGTATCGCCGATCTGGATCGCGCGCTGGTCGCCGCGCAGCGCGGCTTCGAAGCCTGGCGCAAGATTCCGGCCAACGAACGTGCCACCACCGTGCGCAAGGCCGCGGCCCTGGTGCGTGAACGTGCTTCGGACATCGCCCGCCTGATGACGCAGGAACAGGGCAAGCCGTTCGCCGAGGCGCGCGTCGAAGTGCTGTCCGCGGCGGACATCATCGAATGGTTCGCCGACGAAGGCCGCCGCGTCTACGGCCGGGTCGTGCCGCCGCGCAATCTGGCGGTGCAGCAAACCGTGCTCAAGGAGCCGATCGGCCCGGTGGCCGCCTTCACGCCGTGGAATTTCCCGGTCAATCAGGTCGTGCGCAAGCTGAGCGCGGCGCTCGCGTGCGGCTGCTCGTTCCTCGTCAAGGCGCCGGAAGAAACCCCGGCGTCGCCGGCGGCGTTGCTGCAGGCGTTCGTCGAAGCCGGCGTGCCGGCCGGTACGGTCGGCCTCGTGTTCGGCGATCCGGCGGAGATTTCCAGCTACCTGATTCCGCATCCGGTGATCCGCAAGGTCACGTTCACCGGCTCGACGCCGGTCGGCAAGCAACTGGCCGCGCTGGCCGGCACGCACATGAAGCGCGCGACGATGGAGCTGGGCGGTCATGCGCCTG
>NZ_VOSW01000139.1 GCF_009690905.1 Paraburkholderia madseniana | reverse complement strand
GGCGTATTTGAATTCTGGTTTGCCCATCATCGCATCCTCACCCTTGACCTGAGGAGCGAAAATCACTGACCATAAAGTGTCAATGATGTCCCCGCACGTCTGTCAACCATGTCCCCGGTCTATACACGGCATGCAAAGAAAAGTAGGTGCCGCCCCGCACAGGGGCAACGCTAATAGACCACTAACAAAACAAGGAAAGGCCAACGCCGCCCGAGCAAGCACCCCAACAGCGCCAGCCAGCCAAAAACATCAAACCGCCGCCACAACCCTCCGCGGCGACAAAACCGACACAACAAAACTAACAACAACATTAGCAGCGAGCGCAATCAACCCAATATAAACCGGATAAACCGCATCCCCAACATGCAAAGCAAACACCGGCTTTAGCCCTTGAGAAATAGCAAGCCCAGTCCCAAGCACGATCCCGACCAACCACCCAAGAAACAACCCCGCCGTATTCAACCGCCGCGTATACAACGAAAACACAATAGCCGGAAAGATCTGCAAAATCCAAACCCCACCCAGCAACTGCAAATCAATCGCATACTGCGTCGGCAGGAACACAATAAACAACAGCGCCCCAAACTTCACAACCAGCGAAACGATCTTCGCCGTAGAAGCCTCAGCCTCAGGCGTGATATCCGGCGAAACGAGAGGACGCCACAAATTCCGCGTGAACAGATTAGCCGCACCAATCGACATGATCGCGGCGGGCACCAACGCGCTAATCGCAATAGCCGCAGCAGCAAAGCCAACGAACCACGACGGGAACAGCGTGTTAAACAGCGCCGGCACCATATCGGACGCCGACTTCACATGCACCCCAGCCGCAATCGCCATATACCCGAGCAACGCAATCAACCCCAGCAACAACGTATAAGCCGGCAGGAAAATCGCATTCTTGCGCACCGTATTAGCCGACGAGGACGACAACACCGCCGTCATCGTATGCGGATACATAAACGCCGCCAGTGCCGAACCTAACGCAAGCGAGGCATAAGCAGTGAACTGAGCCGGCTTCAGAATGATCCCGGTTGCACCGCCCTTGGCCTTGAAATACGTATCAGCCGCATCGAACACATGCGCATAGCCGCCGAGCTTCGCCGGAATCAGCCAAATGGCTGCAATCACGACGATATAGATCATGATGTCCTTGACGAACGCGATCATCGCCGGCGCCCGCAAGCCGCTTGCGTACGTGTAAAGCGCAAGAATCACGAAGGCGACGATCAGCGGCATCTCGCCCGTCACACCTAGCCCTTTGATCACGACCTGCATGCCCACCAGTTGCAGCGCGATATATGGCATCGTCGCGACAATGCCGGTCAATGCAACCGCAGCCGGGAACCACTTGCCACCGTATTCGCCCTGCACATAATCCGCTGCCGTGATGTGATCCTTCGCCTTCGCGATCTTCCACAGCTTCGGCATCACCGCGAACACGAACGGATAGACGATGATCGTGTACGGCAGCGCAAAGAAGCCATACGCGCCCACCGAATACACCAGCGCGGGCACCGCGATCACCGTATAAGCGGTATAGAAGTCGCCGCCGACGAGGAACCACGAAATCACCGTGCCGAATTGGCGGCCACCCAGGCCCCACTCATGCAATTGCGTCAGATCGCCCCGCTTCCAGCGCGCGGCAAAAAAACCGATCACGGTGACGAGAACAAAGAACGCGATAAAGACGGTCATCGCGACCGGGTTGACAGGATTGACATCGCTCATTTGACACCTCGGTACACGACGTAAATCAGTAGCGAGGTCAACGGAACCCACAAGAACTGATACCAGTAGAAGAACGGAAAGCCGGCGAACGAGGGCCGCGTGTCGTTATAGAACGGCAACCACAGCAACGCGATGTACGGGATCAGCAGGATTAGCCATAGCCATGAACGGCCGGCAGATTGGGAGGTCTCCACAAACTTCTCCTAGGTCTATTATTGAAATCGCGCTCCGGAAGGCGCGGTGCGTCGTGGGGATGTAGTATTCGCCTTCGTGAGCGCTCTCACAAGCGCGCAACTACGTAAGCCGGCTACGTAATACTACGTAGCCCGTCGGCCGTCCTGTCTACGATGAAACTCAAAGCAAAGATTGTCCTGCTGGCGATCGTGCCCTTTCTGGCGGCCATCGCCAGCATTGAAATTGGCGTGCGCCAGGAAGCCACGGCGCTCGCCGACACGCAGCACGCGACCACCCAGGCCGCGTACCTGGCCAGCAAGGAAATCGAGCTCAAACACTACGTCGAGCTCGCGACCACGGCGATCGCCCCGCTCTACAACGCCGGCCAGGACAACGCCCGCGACGACGCAATGCTGCGCACCCGCGCGCTCGACATCCTCGAGAAAATGGATTTCGGCAAGGACGGCTACTTCTTCGTCTACGACATGCACGGCCGTTCGCTGATGCATCCGCGCGAACCCGATCTCGTCGGACGCGACCTCTGGGAGCTACGCGATCCGCAAGGCAAGCTGACGATCCAGCAATTGCTCGCCACGGCCACGCGCGGCGGCGGCTATGTGCGCTACGTGTGGCATCGTCCGTCGACGGGCAAGCTCGCGTCGAAACTGGGTTACGTGGTGCCGCTCGAACGCTGGGGCTGGATGATCGGCACCGGCATCTATCTCGACGACGTCGACGCCACGCTCGCTGACATCGATCAGCGCGCGGCGGCCAACATCGACCGCACGATGCAGTGGATCGACGCCATCGCACTCGCCGGGCTCGCCGTGATCGCATTGTGTGCGCTGGTACTCAACGTCACCGAATACCGCAGTGCCGATGCAAAACTCAAGCGGCTCGCGCAGCAGGTGGTCGACTCGCAGGAAAACGAACGGGCGCGCCTGTCGCGTGAATTGCACGACGGCATCAGTCAGATGATGGTTTCCGTGAAGTTGCTGCTCGAATCGGCGTTGGCGCGCTTCGAACGCAGCGATGTACGCGTGCCTGCGGCGGAAGCCGCGCTATCGACCAGCGTGGCGCGCATCGGCGATACCTTGCGTGAAGTGCGCCGCATTTCCCACGCGCTGCGTCCGTCAATGCTCGATGACCTGGGCGTTGCAGCCGCGCTGGAGCAGCTCACTTTTTTTTTCTTCACGCAGATCGCCCACACTCATGCAGCGGCTTTGCCGGAAGCCGTGAACACGGTCCTGTTCCGTATCGCCCAGGAAGCACTGACGAACATCGTGCGGCACGCACAGGCGTCCAGCGCGGCGCTTTCGCTGGAAGTATCGAGCGACGCCGTCACGCTGACGATTTCGGACAACGGGCGCGGTTTCGATGTGGCGCACGCACTCGTCAGTCCACGCGCGGGCGTGGGTCTGCGCAATATGCGCGAGCGGCTGGACGTACTGGGCGGCAAGCTGTCGCTCAGTTCGCAAGCCGGTCATACGATCGTAACCGCGCGCGTGCCGATCGTTGCGTCTGGGCTTCAATCGCCGGCCTTGCAGGAAACCTCACTATGAACGGCATGTCACTTGCCATCGCACGTCTGATTCTGATCGACGACCATCCGCTGGTACGCGACGGCTTGCGCGCCCGGCTAGAAGCCGTGCGCAACATCGAAATCGTCGGCGAAGCGGGCAATGCGCAGGAAGCACTCGCACTCGCCGCCAGCCAGGAACCTCATCTGGTGCTGATGGATGTTGGCATGAACGGAATGAACGGCATCGCGTTGGCCGGCATGTTTCATGAGCGCTTCCCGGCGATACGCGTGCTGATGCTCTCCATGCACGACAACCTCGAGTACGTGACCCAGGCGGTGCGCGCAGGGGCCAGCGGTTATGTGCTCAAGGACTCGCCCGCCACCGAAATCATTCAGGCGATTGGCGCGGTGCTGGAAGGCAAGACGTTTTTCAGCGCGGGGCTGGGCGCGCGATTGATCCAGGCATCGGCGACGCAGTCGCCCATTGAAAGGCTCACACCGCGCGAGCGCGATATTCTCGATGCGCTCGCGGAAGGTCTCTCGAGCAAGCAGATCGCTCAACGCAACGACCTCTCGGTGCGCACGGTGGAAACGCATCGGCTGAATCTGAAACGCAAGCTCGATATCGAAGGCCAGGCTGAGTTGATCAAGTTCGCCGTTGAAAATCGTCGCAAGAGTCAGTGAGGTTTTGAGCCGCCGCGGCATAATCTCGACGGGGTAGTCGAGAATCTAAACCGTTGAACCGTCTGCCCCACGCTCAAATCCCGGAGCCCAAGACGATGAAGCGCCTGATCCAACAGCACCTGGCGAGTCTGCTGATCTGCATGGCCGCGACGCATGCCCAGGCGCAAGCGCAACGCGTCAATCGCGGCCACGATCCATTCTTTCAGATATCCAAAGCGATCGACAAATGCCCGGTTCCCTTAGGTCCACTCGAGACCGAGCAGGAATGGCTCGACGACAGTCATTACCGGATCGAGCGCGGCAATAGCTGCTGGGTGGAGGGCCGTTGCCGTCTGTCGAACGCGTATCTCTACGACGTGGAAATCGCCGACGCCGTCCAACGGCGTCTCACCAACATCAATTACGCCACTCACTGGCGCGAACAGTCGACGCTGTGGCTTACGCTGCAACGTCGCTTCATCTACGTACAAGGCTGCGTCGCACCAGGCTTCGACAAACAGACGTTCCTCGCGGAACTCGCAAAAACCGCTGACGTCGAGCGCGTGATCGACGACACCACGACCAACCCGCACGCAGCGTCGCTACCCTATAAAACGCTGGCAGATCCTGACAAGCCCGTGATCGATCCGGGCAACTAGCCACAGTAGCGCAGCGGCGGCAATCTAGTCAGCAGCACCCCCACGGTCACTATTGTCCCGAATGATTTGAGCGATCAGCACGTCCGCATCGCGCGAGACGTTATCGTGAACGCGGGTACTCTGTGTGGCCGCCGGCGTATCGTTGCCGATCAGATGACCGCTGCGCACATGGGTATCCACCGAGACCTGCATCGACAGGCCGAGCCGCAACGGATGCGCCGCGAGTTCGGCCGCGTCGAGCGAAATCACGATCGGCACGCGCTGCACGACCTTGATCCAGTTACCGGCAGCGTTCTGTGACGGCAGCATCGAAAACGCACTACCCGTGCCAGCTGAAAAGCCCTCCACGTGCCCCTGATACACCACTTGCGAGCCGTACACGTCCGACACGATGCGTACCGGCTGCCCCACGCGCATGCTGCGAATCTGGCCTTCCTTGAAATTCGCCTCGACCCAAAGACGCTCGAGTGGAATGATCGACATGAGTGCAAGCCCCGGCCCGACCTGCTGGCCGATCTGTACCGAACGCTGTCCGACCGTGCCGTCGACGGGAGAAACGACTGTGGTGCGCTGCAGATTACGGTAAGCGAGCCGCAATTGCGCTGCGGCCTGCAGAACCGGCGGGCTGGCTTCGACCGGGAATTTCCCGCCGAGCGCGCGGGCGGCATCGAGCTGGACTTGCGCCGAGGCGAGGTTCGCTTGCGCGACTGCTACCGCTTCGCGAGCGCGCGCCAATTCTTCCGGCGACACGACTTCCACCGACGCATGATCGCGCGCCGCCAGCGCACGTTGCGCCAACGCGAGTTCGGCGCGGCGCGCGTCGATTGACTGGACATAGAGCTTGCGCGAGATCGTCGCGTTTGCCACTTGTCGCACGGCGAGTGTCAGTTGCGCTTTGGCCTGCGCAAACGCGGCGGCCGCCTCCGCATCGTCGAGTTTGACGAGCGGCTGACCGGCACGCACCTGCCGTGTGTTGTCCACCAGAATATCGGTGACCGTGCCGGGTATCTGCGCGGCGATCTGGACGATGTTGCCCGCCACGTAGGCGTCGTCGGTCTCTTCGAAGAAACGCGCGCTTAAGCCCCAATACGTCAGCCACGCCACACCGGCGAGCGCCACCACGCCGAAGAAAGCGGCAAAACGGCGCCGGCGCGCCGCCCGTTTCGAATCATGCGCGTCGCCCGCTATGCCTGTCGCGTTTGCCGGGTTTGCCTGCTCCTCGGTCCAGCCCGCGGCATGTTGTGCCTGTTTATCGTTGTGCATTCAATCGAAGTGCGTATCCGTGATGCGTGCGTGGGAGGGAAAGGTGGTCTGATAGTGAGAAATCGGTGCGCCGGCCACCTTGCGTACGTCGAAGCCACCACCGAGCGCGCCGACCAGCGCAACCTGCAGCATTCTGCGGCGGCCCTGCAAATCCACCTGCTGCGCGCGTTCGTCGAGCAAGGACAGGTCGGCCAGCGTCACGTCCTTCTGCATGCCGATGCCGCGGCGATGCCGCTCTTCAGCGATCGCGACGATATGCGAGGCCGCTTCCACGGCGCGCGTCTGCTCGGTCGCGAGCGTATCGACAGTGCGCAAGGAAGTCAGCTGGCGCGCGACCTCGCCGAGCGCCTCGTCGACGGTCTTGTTGTAGAGGCCGATCGCGGCGTCGACATTGGCGTAGTCGCCGCCTAATTGCGCGTGCAAACGGGTCCGGTCGAAAATCGGCAAGGAGATCGCCGGTCCCACCGAGCCGGTCAACGCCGCGCGCGAGAAAAGCGCGCCGGGCGTCAATGCTGTCAGCCCGGCAAAGGCCACCAGATTCACGTCCGGATAGAACTGGGCCCGCGTGGCGTCGGTGTTGGCGAGCGCCGCTTCAGCCCGCAAACGCGCCGCCACGATGTCGGGCCGACGGCCCAACAGATCGACCGGCAATTGCGCAGGCATCGGCGCATCGGCCGCCGCGGCCAGTTGCGGACGATGCAGCGACAAACCCCGCTCCGCGCCGCGCCCCGTCAACACGCCGATCTGCAATTCGGTCAGTTTGATGCGCTCGTCGTTGAGCGCCTGCTGGGAGGCGAGCCGGCTTCGCTTGAGTGTGGCATCGGCCGAGTCGTACGCGTTATCGATGCCACGCGCGCCACGCTCGCGCAAGACCGCATCGACCCTGTCCGCGGCCTGCTGCTTTTGCAGCAAAATGTCCTGCATCGCAAAGGCGCGGTCGAGCTCGCAGTAGAGCGTCACGAGCGCGACCGTCAGCGTGAGCCGCGCCTGCTCCGCATCGACTCGTGCGGCGTCGCGCGTGGACAGCAGGCTGCCGGTCAGCGCGGCATTCTTGCCCCACAGGTCGAGCTGGTAGCTCAGGCCCGCGAACAACGCGGCCGGCGACACCACCGGATCATTGAACAACTGCACCGGAATCTGCTGGCCGCCGACAGATACGTTAGCCACGTCGTTCGGCTGCGGTAAGCGGGCCTTGCTCACTGTCGCGCCCGCCGTGCCGGTGAGGCCGGTGAGCGAAGCAAACTGTTCGAGTTGTGCCTGCGCGGCACCCACTCTCGCTTTGGCAATCTGCAGGTCGGGATTGTTTTGCAAGGCTTCAGCGGTCAGCTCATCCAGTTGCGGATCGCGGTAGCGCTTGACCCAATCGGGCGCGGGCCATGCACCGTTCGCGCCTGGCCCGATGGTCTGCGAAAGTGCATCGGCGGATGGCTTGATCGGTTTGACGTTGGCTTGCAGACCCGCATCGCTCACGCAACCGGTCAGCGCCGCTGCAATCAGCAGCAGCGGCAGCAGCAACGGCAAGGTGCGTGGCATAGGGAATTGCATAGACCGTCTCATGAGTGCCGGGTAAGAGGCATTGCACGTTCTCCTGCTACCCGCGTATTCATCTCGCCAAAGCTCGCCGAGTTAGCCGCATTAACCGCATTCGTGGTCCTGGCCAATTTGGACGCAAATCGCGGACGGGTCCTCTCAAGCGGCCCCATTCGTCCGAAGAACCCATCGAATAGACCCAGCGCAATCGCGTTGAGCTTGGCCAGCTTGTCTTTTTCAAGCAGCGCAATCTGCACGATTTGCCAGAGCGTCAGCACGTTCGGCACGATTGCGACCGGCAGACGCATTCCATATTGCAGCGCAAGCTGCATCGCGTTTCGCGCGCTGTAATAGCGGCGGAAACCGGGGTGATTCATCGTCGTCAATTCCAGAGAACCCAGTTTGTGGCGGCGCCGTGAGCCGATCCGATGCAGCAGCACGAGCGACGGCACCACGTACACGGGCACATTACGCAGCAATGCACGCAGGCAGTATTCGGTATCGACGTGGTCGATAAAGAGCGCTTCGTCAAAGCGGCCGAGGCGCGCGAACGCCTCGCGTGAAATGACACAGCCGGACGAAATCAGAAACGCGCAGCGCTGCAGCGCGGCATCGGCGTGTATCGACAGCCTCTCTACCGCCAAACCGCTCGTCGCGAGTTCGGGCAGGAAGCGTTGATCGTTTTCATCGAAGATGCGCGGGCCCGCTAAAAATGCCCGGCCACTCATCGACGTGCACCGGTCGCGCATCACGGCGAAGTAAGCCTCCGGCGCCTCGGAATCCTGATCGAACAGCGCGACCGCATCCGCGCCTGCGTCGAACAGCGCACTCAAGCCGCAATTGAAGGCGCCGGCAATGCCGTTGCGATTACCGTGATGCAGCAACGCGACGCCAGCCTCGCCCAGCATCATCGCGGCGCGCGCGTCCGGCAACGGTGAGTTGTCGACCACCAGCAAGCGGTCGCACGCCGAACGCATCGCCACCGCGCGCGCGAGCTGCTCTTCACTCGGATGAAACAGGATGATCAATGCGCCCAGGATCGTCATTCGAAGTTCCTCAGTGACCTAAAGCCATCGCCGCGCCGCGCTTGGGACGCGTGAGCCACATCATGACGGCGAGCACGAGGCAGGTGATGCTTGCCATGTAGAACATGTCGCCGGTCGCCATCATGTAGGCCTGTTGCTGCACGACGTAATGCAAGGTGGTGAGTTCGCGCGCGCCGTCGATGCCCATGCCGTGCAGACTCTGAACGAAGCGCTGCGTATTACCGGACGATTTCGTCACCGACTGCGCGACGACGTCGTAGTGATACAGCGCGCGGTTATCCCATAGCGTGACGCTCATCGCCGTGCCGAACGCCGCCGACAGTGTGCGCAAAAAATTCGACAGGCTGGAGGCCGCGGCGAGCTTGTCGTCGGATACGCGCGAGAGCGTCGCTGCCGTCAACGGAATGAAGAAGCACGGCAAGCCGATGCCCTGAATCAGACCCGGCGTGATGATCTGTGTGAAAGTCATGGTCAGCGTGAAATGCGCATCCCACCACAGCACGGCCGCGAACACGAGAAAGCCGAAAGTCGCGAGCACGCGCGCGTCGAAACGGGCCGCATAAATGCCGACCAGAATCGAGAACACCAGCGCCAGCACGCCAAGCGGCGCGGTGGCGAGTCCGGCCTGGTACGCGGTGTAGCCCATCACAGCCTGCAACCAGAGCGGAAAGATCACGCCCACCACCGAGAAGCTCATCATGCCCAGCGAAATGATCAGCACGCAGAACGAAAACGTGCGATCACGGAACAGGCTCAGATCGATCACCGGATGCCGTTCGCCCGCCTCCCAGATCAACAGCGACACGATCGCCAACCCGGCGATGATCGCGAGCATCAGGATCAAAGGCGAATCGAACCAGCCGCGGTCGTGACCGAGATCCAGCACCGTCTGTAGCGAGCCCACGCCGACGACCAGCAAGATAATGCCAGGCAGATCGATCGGCACCGCCTTGCCAACGGGTGCATCGCGGCGCAGCAGCGTCATGCACACTGCGAACGAGAAGATGCCGATCGGCAGATTGATCAGGAAGATCCACGGCCACGAAAAATTGTCGATGATCCAGCCGCCCACCACCGGACCGAAGATCGGCGCAAGCAGCACCGTCATCGCCCACAGCGCGAGTGCCACGACGCGCTTATCCGGCGGAAAGGTCCGCAGCAGGATCGTTTGGGAAAGCGGCACCATCGGCCCGGAAAAGAGCCCCTGCAATGCCCGGCATACCACCAGAAGATGAAAGTCGCCGGCCACACCGCATAGCAGCGACGTCAACGTGAAAAGGATCACCGCGCCAAGGAACAGCCGCGTTTCGCCGACCCGCCGCGAGAGCCAGCCCGTCAAGGGCACGGCGATGGCGGCGGCCACGGAGTACGAGCTGATCACCCACGTACCCTGGCTGTTGGACACGCCGAGGCCGCCGGAAATAGCCGGTACCGCGACGTTGGTTACCGTCGAATCCAGGACTTCGATGAATGTGGCCAGCGACAGCGCGAACGTCAGCAAGGCGAGCCGCGCACCGCGCATGCCGGGTACGCTGCGCTCGCCGGTGGCGCCAGGGCCGACGCCGTGCGCCTCGTCAAACGACGCGGCGCGTTTCGGCAATGGCGTGGCGGCGCTCATACGCTATGCCCGCTGTCTGCGAACGCCGGCAAAGACATGCGGCCGACGGTTTGCGCGCGCATGCCGGTCGGCATGAAACCTTCGATATAGCGTGCGGCCGCCTCGCAACCATCCGGCGACGACGCGAGCCGGTCCTGCACGCGCCCGCACTGCGTCGCGATTGACGGGCTGCCGAGCAAATGCCTCAGCGCACGCGCAAGCGCCTGCGGCTCCAGTGGTTTATCGAGCCGAACGCCGCAACCGCTCACGACGACACGCTGCGCGTTATCGAACTGATCGTGCGCGAACGGCGTAACCACTTGCGGAATGCCGGCAGCATACGCAAGCGCCGCCGTGCCGATGCCGCCGTGATGCACCAGCGCCCGGCAGCGCGGCAACAGCTTCTGTAGCGGCACGTAGCGCCGCTTGAGCAGCGCGCCCTGTGCGTCTGTTTGGGCGGCTGGCGCTTCGGTTCGAGGCGCATCCGGCGTCAAAAGAATCCCGCGCAGCCCGCTTTCCGCCAGCGCCGCGCTCACCGCATTCGTATAGCGCGCCTGATCGATCAAGGTCGAACCGGCGGTGAAAACCACCGGCCGCTCGCCCGCGGCGAGAAAGGCGTCGAGTTGCGGATCGGGCGCGTGCACGCCCGTGTCGTTGAACAGCGGAAAACCGCTGAGGCAGCGCGGCGACGGCCAATCCGGCTGAGCTTGCGCGAACCAGTCGGGAAAGAGACACAGCACACCGTCGGTCGAATGCAGCCACTCGCCGAAAATGCGCCGCGCCGGTGCGAGCCCCAGCTCCACACGCAACGCATTCAATGCGGGGCCGCAGACCTTGTCGAGCGCCTGGCGCTCGATCAGCCGCAGCAGCGCCGTTTTTACAGCCAGCGGCAAGCCACGCGGAATCGTCAGCCGCGGGTGGGTGGGCGGCGCATGCGCGGAGAGCAGTGTCGACGGCGAGACCTGTACCGACACGAACGGCACCCGATACAGCTCCTGCATCAACCGCGCTGAAAAAGCCCACAACGTGCCGACCAGCACGGTGTCGTTATCGGTCAACGCAGCCAGCGTGTCGAAATGCGGCCGCAACGTCGGCGCGATCACCGCCCACAACGTGCGGAATGACGTACGCGGATGCCATAGCGCCGGGTTCGCCATCGCCGCTTCATATTCGGCGGCGGTGCCGATCGGCACGAATGTGAAACCCTGGCGCGAGACAGCCTCCGCGAACGGCGGATGCGTGCAGAAGACGATCTCGTGGCCGCGCGCAGCCAACGCCGCGCCGATGCCGAGCAAAGGATGTACGTCGCCCGCCGAGCCGATCGCGGTGATGATGACTTTCGTCATTCAGGTCGCTCAGAAGAGACCGGGAATCAGCGCGGCGACGTCGCGACGATACTGCGAATACGCGCGGCCGAAGTGACCGGTCAGCCAGCTCTCTTCGACCCGGACCTTGTACGCCAGCGAGGCGAAAATCAGCACTAACCCAGCCACGCCACGCCATTGCGCGCCGATCAGCACAGCGCCGAGCAGCGCCAGCAGGCAGCCGGTATAGATCGGATGACGAACCAGTCCATAAGGTCCGCTGCGCACCAGCTCATGCCCTTCCTTCAGTGTGACCGACACGCTCCAGTTAGTGCCGAGATGCAGCCGCGCCCACACGGAAAATGCGAGGCCGGCCAGCAGCACGGCGAGGCCTGCCAACTGCAACGGCCCGATCGCATGCGGATCGAAGGACAACGCCGCTGTGTTGAAGTCCGGCAGGACGATCAACGCGCCTCCGCCGATCAACGGAATCGACTGCAACGTGCGCGATAGAGACGCCTCCTTGCGCGCGGTTTCTTTGACCCGGTTCGACGTCGCGATCCAATACAGCAGCCACAGCGTCCACGGTACGACGATAGCGATGCTCTGAGCGATATTCACGGTAGTTCGACCTGTTGAAACGAGTGATCGGCGGAAGCTTGCAACGCGACATTCGCGACGTTCGCGACGTTCGCGATGGCGGGTTGTTGCACCGGCATGATGGGCGCGCGGGCGGCGAACGTGTCGAAACAGTCGAGCCCACGGCCTGGCGCCTGCGCCCGCGCGGCGCCGAAGTAATCGAAAATGGCCGTCCGAACCTGGCGCAGCGCGGCCCGCCCTTCGAGATCGAGGAAATGCCCGGCCTGCTCGATCGTCAGAAACTCGGCGCGCTTCAGATGCGCGCTAAGCGAACGGGCGTCCTCCGGTGTGGTGTAGTCGTCGATCTCGCCGTTGAGGAATTTCAGACCGCACTCGATGTTGCGGAACTCGTGCAGATAGTCCTCTGGACGAATGGCCAGAATCTGGTCGACGTGAAAGGCCACCTGATCCTGCTCGTCGCGTGGCAGCGTTGAGAGGTAGCGGTAGTTATAGAGCTTCATGATGCGCGGCAGATGCTGGCCAACGGTATCGTTGAGCAACTGCGCGGCCTTCAGATTTTCGCCGGCGGCGATGTGGTCGCGTGCCGCGGTCACGTACGCGGTCATCGCCGCGTTGAGCCGCGGCGAGAACGACGCAATCACAGCGCGTCTCACGCTGGTGCGCGCCCGCGAGAGCGCCAGCAGCGACGCCACCCCGCCCCACGACACCGACAACAGGAAGCTAGGCTCGAATAAGCCTATTAGATGCAGCAGAATGTCGACTTCATCGTCTTTTGTCAGAACGAAGTCGCACACGTTATGCGCTTTCGATTGACCCGCATAGGGTAAATCGAAACAAATTGGGTTATAGCGTTCGCCGAGGTATTTGATTGTCTGTCCGAACGACGCCGTGGTGGCCAGCGCGCCGTTGATCAGAATGACACTCTCGAAGGCCGGATCGAATACGTGACGTTCAACGTAGACTTTCAGGCCCGCCGGTAGCGGAACAAGGAGTTTTTCGATGGGCATGGCGTATTCGCATGCACTTGCGCAAGGCAAATGCGTACCGATACCGCGCCCGCGCTCGCGGACGCCTTGCGGCCGTACTACCGGGGATCAGGCCCATGCGATTTGCCTTTACGTACATTACGTATCTTTACGCCGGCAAATCCGATCCGCGACGACCGCTGCTGCACCGAAAACACGTACCACTCGACGTGATACCCGCCTGCTCTTCGTGACGCGCGCCTGAACTCAGGTCCGCTTCAATCGAGCGTTCGATGCCTCGTAATATATTTATATGTAATTTCGAATGCGCTGCTTCAATCTCTGCGGCGCGCCATTCGTTGACGCCAGTCTGCCCTCACTGCGTGAAGACTTCATGTCAATATACGATGACGGAAAGCTTTTTAACATGTTTCAAAAATAAAAGCTAAAAAAAGTCATTGAGCATATGTTCGAATTTGGCGGGAAAATGTTATTGAAAGGAAACAGCAGCGCGTTGCGCAGTCATTCCGTCGCCGCTGCGTAGCCAGCAGCGGCGCGAACTTCCCGACGGGCGTGAGCAACACTATCGGACCAGCGAGAAGGCTTCCCGGCAGGCGATCTCACCCGCGCCATACACGCCGACCACCGTATAGTCCGATGCCACGCATTCGAAGGTCGCGCCCTGAAACGTGATGACGAAATGGCGTTGCGCAGGACCAGGCGACGTGACGGCCGAAATCTCGGCGGCCAGCGACGAATTCATGACTTCGTGAACCGAGTACCCACTGAGCCCTTGCGACGCGAGTGGATGGATCTCGAGATCGACATCGCCGGGCGGCCCGAGCCGATGAAACACGGCGTCGGGAAATAGCACCGTGCAAAATGGATCGTCGTCGGAATCGAATGGTCCGAACCGTTCGAAGTCGGATTCAGCAATCGGATAAGCCAGAATCACCCGGCGGTCGCTGGCGACAATGAATGGTTCGGCGGCATCGGCTGCCGGATGAGGAACGGAGTCCAGCAGGACGACATGGTCCTCCTGCTGGGGTACTTCTAGCATGCTGGTCATCTACTTCACGACTCCGTTGCGCTCACACGCCGGCTTGTACCGTCGAGGTTTGCGGCGCTGCGGCAACGCTCGTCGCGCCGGCTTTGCCTTTACCACCCGTCTTGCGGCCCGGTGCTTTCCTGGCCGTCGCGGTTTTCTTCACGGCAGTCTTCCTTACCGCGGCTTTCTTCGCAGCGGGCTTGGCCACGCTTTTCTTTGCCGCAGCCTTTTTAGTCGCCGCAGTACCCTTCTTCCCAGCCGCTTTGGACGCCACTGCCTTTTTCGCCGTGACGGTTTTTTGGGCGGCGACATTGCTGGTGGCCGCAGCGCTATCGATCAGAAATTTGGTGCGATCCTTGACCGTGGCGAGCCATGCCGGCGCCGGGCCGCGTCCGCTCCAGGTCGCACCGGTTTTCGGATTGAGGTACTTGGGCGGCTGCGCGCCTTTAGGCTGGCCTTTACTTTTGCCTTTGGGAGCCACCGCTGCCTTTGCCGCGGACTTCAGTTCGCTTGCGCCTTCAATCAGGAATTGAGTCCGGTCTTTCACGGCAGCAATCCAGGCCGGTGCACGCCCGTGACCTGTCCATGTCGCGCCGGTTTTATGGTCGCGGTACTTCGGCAGCGACTTACCCGCGCTGACTGCTTTTACCTTGCCACCTGCAGCATGACCATTCAAGGCGCGCGCGGCGCGTCTCGCCTTTGCCTTTTCTTCGATATCTGCGGTAGTGAGGCCGTGCTTGAGCATCAGGTCGCGAATCTGGTCGACCGCGGCTTGTGCTTTCCTGGCAATAAGGACGTCAGCTTGCGCCTGGAGTTTCTTAAGCTTCGCCTGGATTTGCTCTAACGTGGGCATTTGATTGCTCCTTATGTGGTAATCGATCGCACTATGCCATGAATAGCGCGAGAAAGGCAGATCTACGAGCCTATAAGGGCATCAGGTTTACGCGGGAGCGCATCGCGTGGAGTACGAACCTTTCGCGTCCTGTATCCGATAGCCGCATTCTTTAGCTTTTCCCATTGCGAGCCAGCCGCTTAAGTCGGCGTAAAAACGACAACCTGGCGGTCGGCGATATACCGCACGCTGCGCACAAACCGGTACTGTTGATCGTCGGCGGTTATCCGGTTGAGTCCCAACTGCGTCAATGCGAGCATCTCGTCGGCCTGGAAAGCGGCCACTACGCCGTGATCCGTCAAATCCTCCAGCGTGCCGGACGGATTGCCGACATAAATACTGCGCACCTGCGTGCCGATCCGCATCAGAACCACGCTTTCTCCCTCGTCGAGCGCCAGTTCGAGATAGGCCGCAAGGGTTCGTAATGAATCCGGCGTGCAAGCCTGAGCCTGATAGATTGCAGCATTCGATGGCGTCATTTCTATTTCCCCGTCACCTATGTCAAGAGAAGCCGGCCGCCGTGCAATGCGGCAATAGTCGCTTCTACTATAGGCAAGCATCCGGAGATTCAAAGGGCGGCAGTTCATTTTTTTGCCGGTAACCCCGCGTTACCAATCTCGCAGCGCTGTTTCACCTGCGTCCGGACTGTCCTTCTACCGCCACGGCGAGTGGCGCGAACGCCGCGAATGGCGTGAACGTGAATGGCGTCGCGAGCAATGGCGCGAGCACGAATGGCATGGACGCGGCCGCTGGGGCGGCTATTGAAATGACGCGCAAAAGCGCCCTCTTTTCACGCGATCCGTAGTCCGCGAGTCGGCAGAATGTCCTGCGTAATCACAAAACGGTGCTCTTTGACGGCGTCGTGAAAGCGCCGGTAATCACTTTTCTCAAAGACGTCGCTCCACCGAGGGCGGTCCCCGCTGTCGTCGTCGGACTGCAAACCGGTGGCTTTATATTTCCAGGAGCCGAGCCCCTTGGCTACATAGTCCGGAATCGACTCTGACAGGCCTGGAATGGCGTCGGTTTTCACCGCTTCGCAAATGATCTGCAGGCGCTTGTTGTCGTCGAGATTCCGATTGGTATCGAGAAGCTCCGTGAGCGCGGCTTTGACATCTTCCGGCAAGCCGGGCTGGGATTCAAAATCTTCCCGTCCCGCGACATAGGCGCGCACCGCGCGGCAAGTCATCTCGGCCGCCTGCATGAACTCCGGCAGATTGTGCCTTTTGACGCGCTCATTTCTGCCGTCGATGTAATGCCATTTCGCCCACGGCTGATCGGGATAATGCAAAGCGGCCCCATGACCGACGGGCAGTGCAAGCGTCAGTACATCTTCCTCGACGTGTTGGACCAGATGCCGCGTGGCGCGGGTAAGACGGGCAAGCCAGCCTTCTCGCGTGCAATCTTCCGCCTCCAGCATATGAACGCGGTTCATCGGGCTTTCGATACCGGCGAAGCCCTGGTGAGCCCACGTATCGACGTACGCGTGCAGCGTCACGCCCAGGCGGTGCAATGCCGTGTCCGAGCCCCGCTGCCGGATCGCGCGGCGCACCACCTCGCGAGCAACAGCGCTATCCGGCCGGCACACCGCCTCCTCTTCAAGCGTCTCCCCCTCACCGGCAGGTAGAAAATGAAATGGCGTCCACACCAGACGGTTCTGGTCGTCTTCCGTGTTGGTGTAGTCGAATAGCTTGTGCGCCGTGGCAAAGCGCTCAAAAGTCTCGCCGCCGGCAAAACGCAGTATTCCTGAAGTGGTCGCATCGTCGACATACTGGCAGGCATGGGCCACCGTGAGCGCCTCAGCGGGCGCCATCCCGCCGGTACGGGCGACGATATAGACCACCCCGTAGTGAAAATCGATATTCATGGCAAACGCTCCTGACGCGCGACGAATGACGGCTAGATCTTCCGCAATGCGCAAAGCGGCGATTGCAGTGTTGCCGCACGCGCAGAGGGTAAACGACCGAATGCAACAGGACTTTAAAAAAGAACGCTACTACTTTTAGCGGAACGCATACGCCACGCCTACCCCATACGTGATCTGATTGCGCGTGCCGCGCTGCGTGACGATCGGACTTTCGGCGGCCGAGCCCGTCAATCGCTGATAGTAGATCATCGCTCCGCCAAACCAGTTTTTGTTGAACTGGTAGATCGCGGCGCCCCAACTGGTGATCTGTTCCGTGCCGAAACGGCATGCTTTGTCGCATTGTCTCTCATGCGAATCTTCGGACCACCTGACCACCGGTGAAAAAGGATACTGCAATGAAACTCAAGGAGTGGAGAGAAGGTGCAAGTCCGGAGCGGCGTAGCCTGATACGCAGCAAGCTTCACGTATTGCTGGCCACTATCGGTACGCTTTCTTCCGTAGTCGGCATTGGCGTGGCCATCAACGGCGGCCTTGAATTCAATCGTACCAAAGTCTTCGTCGGCGTTGGCATTATCGTCGTGTCCACTATTGTGTATGTGTCGATGCTATTCGCGCCAGCCGAGTAAGGCGAGAACTTCTGTTCTTTTAGAGAATCCAGTCGATCGACTACACGTCAGGTTCAGTCACCACGAGAGTAGCTCGATTTCTATCACAGATAGATTTCAGTGGGCAAATGCAGTGCCCTGAAAAAGAAAAACCCCGCTTCGATCTCCCGAGCGGGGTTCAGTCTCAGCGCACTTCGCGCGGTATTACTTGACGATACCTACGAGTTCGACTTCAAACGTCAGGTCGCTATTCGGCGGAATCGGGCCAACTCCGCGCTCGCCATAGGCCGTGGCCGACGGGCAGGTCAGCTTGGCCTTCTCGCCGACCTTCATTTTTTGCACGCCTTGCGTCCAGCACGGAATCACGCGATTAAGCGGGAAAGTTGCCGGACCGCCATGTTTGGCCGAGCTATCGAACTCGGTGCCGTTAGCGAGCGTGCCGCGATAGTTGACCTTGACGACATCGTCTGCGGCCGGCTGGGCACCCGTGCCCTGCGTAAGATGTTCAACGATTACGCCGGAAGGCAGTTTCTCAGTGGTGGAAGCGGCCATCGCCGTGGAAGAAAGAACAGCCGCGGCGACCAAAGCAACGATAGATTTCAAAGCGAGTCTCCAGGTGGGTAGTGCGTGCCATTGTAGCGGATGACATGTCGCATGCCACCGACCGCCGATGCGGGGTAATCACAGCCGCAAAGGCAGTTGAGCGGCAGGGCCCGTGGCACAGAGAATGCTACGTCCTGACGAGCGAGACGTAGGGTCGCCACCGCGCGTGCGGTTAATCCAGTCGGCGCACCACGTACTCACCCGCCGTCTCAACCGCGTGCGTCTTGAAGTCCGCGAGCACTGTTTCGCGCTCACGGACATCGGCCAGCACCGCCGGGTCGAGTAGCGCGGTAATCACTTCCTCCCGATCGCGGCTCGCTTCCGTCAGCACGTCGCCATAGGGGCCCCAGATCGCGCTCGCACCGCACGTTTCCCAACCGCCGGTGATGCCGACGTGATTCGACAACAGCACGTACAGGGTGTTGTCGAAAGCACGCGCGGGAAACCAGATGCGCGACTGGTGATAGCCAGTCTTCACGCTGAAGAGCGCGCTCACCAGATAAGCGTGCGCGCCGTTCACAGCGGCGTTGCGCGCGTGCTCAGGAAAACCGGAGTCGTAGCACACGCCGAGCGCGAGCCGCCATCCGTCGATCTCCAGCATGCAGCCTTGCGTGCCGGGTCGGTAAGTCTTCGTTTCGCCGCTGTAGAGATGCTGTTTGTGATACGGCTCGATCAGCTCGCCGGAATGGTTGAAGATCAGCGACGAAATATGAAGGGCGTCCACGCTGCCTATGCTACGTGTTGCCGCACCGACGACTACGGCGATCCCTCGCTCGCGGCAAACTTCCCGAATCGGTTCGAGCCGCGCGTCGTGTTCGTCGAAGGCGTATTTCGCGGGGTCGCCGGCAATCAGGTCAGGCTCGTAGCCGCTTAGAAATTTCTCGGGAAAGACCACCAGTTTCGCGCCGTGGTCGGCTGCAACGCCGGTCAGTTCGACCGTTCTGGCAATGTTCGCCGTGACGTCGCCGGAAACCGGTTGCGCTTGCGCCGCCGCAATTCGCAAAGGAGCTTGCGGCAGCGAGGCCTGTTTGTTATTCAACGCGGACTCCGTTCTGAATGGACTGTTGCGGTGTGCACGCCGGCGGCTGGCTTTGGCGTTTTACGCGGTGAGCGAGACCCGGCATTTAATCATGGACGGCACTCTATCAGGCGAACGTTGTTTGTGTTTTCGTGGATCGCGTCGAGCGGATGTTTTTCGAACTTCAGAAGGCAGGTGATTGAAGCGGCGCGGGCGGCCGTTTGTCGGCCGCCCGCGCGCTGAGGGTTGCAAGACGCGTTAGTGGCCGTGGCCGCCGCCGTAACCGCCACCATGGCCGCCACTGCCGCCGAAGCCTCCACCGAAACCGCCGCCATGGCCCTGGCCGCTGCTGCCTTTGCCGCCGTCGCCTTTGCCGCCGTCGCCTTTGCCGCCATCTCCATGGCCACCGTTGCCATGACCGCCGTCACCATGGCCACCATCTCCGTGGCCGCCGTCGCCATGGCCACCGTCTCCATGGCCGCCATTGCCATGACCACCGTCACCATGGCCGCCATCGCCGTGGCCGCCGTTGCCATGACCGCCGTCGCCGTGGCCGCCGTCGCCATGACCACCGTCACCATGGCCGCCGTCGCCGTGGCCGCCGTTGCCATGACCACCGTCACCATGGCCGCCATCGCCGTGGCCGCCGTCGCCGTGGCCGCCGTCGCCC
>NZ_VOSW01000138.1 GCF_009690905.1 Paraburkholderia madseniana | reverse complement strand
GGCCGGGGCGCTGGGGCGGGCTGCCGCAGCGCCGGATTTGCGTCCGGAACCGGGCGTAGAAGCGGTCTTTCGAAGCCTGTACAGGGTTCCGTGAAACGTCCGAAGGGAGATATCGAGTCCCTGTTCGCGCAAGGTATTCAGGATTTCAACGGCGGGAACGCGAGCGGCGAGCGCCGCCTCGATGTCCGGAAGGAGGGTCTTGAGATGGGAAGCCTTGCTGCGTTTCGGGCTTGTGCTGGCAAGGCGGCGCAGCGCGGAAGCAAGCTGTTCGTGATCCATTGGGCAAATGGCGAATAAACGTAGTATGGGCGTAGTATGAATGACGACAGCGTGTAGGGGCAAGCTTGTATTGTGTAGTATTCCGATGCAATGCGTGATGTATTGGTGTAGTAGGGCTGTAGAATATGCGTAGGAAATAATGTGTGGCGAAAGCGGGGCGAGGCACGTCGAATATGTTTACGCAACGCTACGCGTTCCGTAAAATATTTCGTGCCAAAGGGGCGAGCCCCTTTGAAACCCCGACGCGGTCTATTGCCGCGTCAGACTGGTCGGTGGCTCCGCCACCGACATTAAGCACTGCCTGGTATGCGTAATGAATACGGAGGTGCGGTCAATGATTCCGAGCAGCGAATGGGTGATCCAGCTTGTAGTGGGAGCGCGTGTTGATGAGCACGGCAGCGAGCCGCGCTATCTGCCGTGGGCAGGCTATACGCGGCCAATCACGGGCGACCAGGCAATGCGTGCGTTGCGCGAGTGCGAGTTGCGCTGGCCGGAATACGAGTTTCGCGCGCACCCGATCGATGACGACGGCAGGCAGTTCGCGACGGTCGGCGCTGACATCGACCGTAGTCGCTCGACGGGGCTCTGGTGATGCCAAAGCAAAAAAGCAATGGCGGGGCAGGGCTGGGCAAGCCGATCGCGTTCCGTCTGTCGGATGCGGATCGCGATGCGTACCTTGCAAAGGTGGCGCAAAGCGGGATGACGCAATCGGAGTTCTTCCGGCACGCGGTGCTGACCAACCGTACGCGAGTGATCGCGCGGCCGGTGGCCAGCGGGGACCGCAAGCGGCTGCTGTACATCTTCAACAAGACCAGTAACAACCTGAACCAGATTGCACACCGCGCCAACTCCGAACACGTTCGTGGGAAGCTTTCGGAAGCGACTTACGAGCAGTTGCTCACGCAGCTGCAGCTGATCGGGCAGTACCTCAGGGCAACCCTGAACAAGGTCGACTGATAGCGATGGGAATGGATCAAAAGCAGGCGGCCATCATGGCGGTGATCGAGTTGGAGACGAAGCTGCACTTCGATCGCGACCATGCCGGTGCGCATACGCTGACGCAGACGGACTGCGACTGCGCCCGGGCGTCGGTCTCCGCTGCCGGCCATCTGTTGCCGTCGATCGTGCACAGCACGCTGCTGTTCCGAATCGAAGGGGCGCAGCGCTGGCTTGCCGAGCGCAAGGCGCAGGGGTAGGGCGATGCTCATACGCGTACGCGGCTATCACGACGGGATCAAGGACTATCTGGAGAAGGGCCAGAAGCAGGGTCGCGAGATGGAGCGCGACGAGATGGATGAGCGCGTGATCCTTGCCGGCGATCTCGATCTGACGAACGACATCATCCAGTCGATCGACACGGACGCCGAGCGCTACCTGAATGTCACGATGTCATTCAAGGAAGACGAGGTTGACCGCGATCTGTTAGGTGAGATTGTTCGGGAGTTCGAGGCGTTTGCGTTTGCCGCGTACCGTCGGGACGAATACAACTTCTACGCTGAAGCGCATGTGCCGCGGATCAAGAGCTATGCGGACCGCAAGACGGGGGAGCCTGTCGAGCGCAAGGTGCACGTGCATATCGTGATTCCGGAAATGAATCTTGTGACAGGCCGACGGCTCGATCCGTTCGGGAAGGTTGACCATAACGAGCGCTACCTCGAGGCCTTTCAGGAGCACATTAACGCGAAGTACGGGCTCGCGAGCCCGAAGGACAACCGGCGTGTGCAGTTCACGGACGCGTCCGAAATGATCAGCCGGTACAAGGGCGATGTGTTCGAGGGCGCTAACCGCGAGCTGAAGGCCTCGATTCTTGAGGCGGTGATGACGCGTGATGTGACCCGGTATGACGACTTCAGGGCCTTGATCACGGAGTACGGCGAGACGCGCACACGCAATGCCGGCAGGGAGTCGGAGTACGAGAACGTCAAACCGGCCGGTGCCGCGAAGGGTGTGAACCTGAAGGAGTTCGTGTTTTCGCGCGAGTTCATCGAGCTCGATGCTACGGCCAAGCGTGAGTCGCTCGAATCGAATGTGCATGCGCAGTACGTCGAGCCAGGCGTATCGCGCGATACGCGGCAGATCTATCTCGATGCGCTCGGTGCGTGGCACGACACGCGCGCGCGCGAGATCAAGTATCTGAACAGCGGCAGCGGTTTTTACAAAACGTATCAGGCAGCGTCGCCGGCGGAGCAGCGGCGCATTCTCGATCACCGCGAACAGCGGTTCTATGACGCAACAGGAGGGCTTAATGAGCGCACACGACAATCCCACGATCGATCCGGACACTGGCGAGATTGGCGGCGAATCGGAGCCGCCGGAGCAGGAGGGCGGGCGCGAGAGCGCGGCGCCGGGCGGGAGCCGGAAGGGGCAGGGCAGTCGCAGCAATGGTGGAACGAGCTCGAACGCGCGCACCGGGAAATCACGGGGCGATGGCGAGCCGGAGCGGATCACGACTTTGACGCTCGCTTCGATCGATCCGGCGCGCCGTCCCAATCCGCCCACCGTGTGCATGGCGTGTCCGGCCGCGGTGTGGATGGCGACGCCGCGCGACGTCAAGTGCTTCTGCCGCCTGATGCACTACTGGAGCTGGGAAACCAGCAAGCCGAACGAATTGACGCATTGCGATGGTCTGGCGATCGCGAGCGAGGGGGAAGAGAACAGCTAGGCATTTCGGTGCCGCGGCTGCGATGGCGCGAAGGTGCCGACCGCGACTTCGAACCCGGCGGAAGTTACGACGAGAGGGAGGATCGTTGGCAATGGTCCGGCGAGCGCGATGCGGTTGACAGGTCCGCCGGCGAGCCTGAATGGAAAGCGATGGTCGATCGCATGTTTGTCGCGTGGGACCAGGCAGACGAGGCAGGGCGGACGCGTCTTGCGCGAACCGGTGCCGAGAAATTCATGCGGGCTGGAGGCCCGTTCGGCGCACGCGAGCCTTTTGGTCTGAGCGGCGGCCGCCTGCCTGCAGGGTTCGGACCACGTGAGGAAATCCGCAGCCTCGCGGATGTGCAATCGTTCGATGCGATCGATTCGTTGCCGTTCGAGGTCCGGCCAACTGATTCGCCGCCGACGACGGACGCTGCGTCGGTCGATTTCAATGCGAGTGCGCACGCGTCGACGGGCCGGGCAGCCGATACCGTTCGCGACCAGTTCGCACGTGACCTGTCCGAGGCTCGCACGGCGCGACGTGCCCGGGAGCGGGATGAATTCACCGAGATCCGTGCGACGCTAGACGCGGGCCGGCTGCTGGCCGCGCTTGCGCACTCGCACGGACTGATCGTCGAAAAGTATGCGATCGGTAAAGGCGCGGATGGCGGTGACAGAATCCGCGCCGGTTCGCGCAATCTGAATGTGTCTGACTTCCTCACCAAAGAGATGAACCTGTCATGGGAGGAGGCTGCGCAGCTGCTGCGCGAGACCTATCGTGCACAGACAGGACGTGATCCGGAGCATGCACCGAGGCGTACGCCTGAACGGGACCTATGGGGCGAGTTCCAGCAATGGCGATCGGCATACCGGAACGAGCTCCGTCGCGCGTGGGATGCGCAGGCCGATCATGAGAGTGAGCGGCGAAAGGCGGTCAAATCGGAGTTCTACAGTGCCCGCAGCGCGCTTGTCGACCGCATCGACCTGTCAGGCGCGCAGCGCCGCGAGCAACTGTCTGCAGCACGTGTTGCGCGCCTTGAGGCAGAGGCCGCGCTGCGTGTGCAGATTGCGAAAGAGCGGGATGCGCTGAAGGGCGCCGCAAGCCGGCCGTTGAGCGAGCAGTATCGTGACTTCCTGCAGGAGCGCGCTCAGAAAGGCGACGAACGGGCGCTGCGTGAGTTGCGCCGGATGCAGCAGATCCGCCTGCGGACGAAACGTGCAGACGACGCACGCGCGGTCATTTTCAGTGCGCTGTCTCATGCGGTGAAGCCACCTGCAGCCCACGACCGCAACGAGATCATCTACGCGGGCCCGGCGATCACGTACGAGGTGCGGGCCGGCGGCGAGGTCGACTACCGGAAGGAAGGCGTGGCGTTCCTCGTCGACGAGGGTCGCACGCTAAGGCTGTGGGATAGCGAGCGCGAGGCGATCGAGATTGCGCTGCGCTTCGCACAGCAGAAGTTCGGCTCCACGCTGTCGCTGTCCGGACCCGAGCCCTTCCAGGCGGCCGCCGCGCGCGTAGCAGCCGACACGCGCATGCGCATCGTGTTCGATCAGCCGGAGCTGGAGAGTATCCGGCAGGTCCGGCTTGCGGAGCTCGATGCCGAGGCGCTGGAACGTCGGGCAGCGCAGCGTCAGCGCGAGACATGGGAACGCGACGAGTTGCGCGATGCTGTGCGCCATCCGACGCCACCCACTCCGGAAGATCCGTCCAATCCAGATCAGGATGCGGCATCGCCTGCTGATCCCGATGCACCCGGCAACGGGCCAGATATTGACCGATGAATCGTCAAACTGAGAGAAGAAAATGAACCAGCTTGCACACCTCGACCGCGACGGCCTGGTTGCGGTCGTGCCCGGCGTAATATTCAGCGGCACGCCGTCGCAGATCGTGAATCTGCCAACCTACATCAAGGGCGGCGTCGGCGCGATCGCTGTTTTTGCCGCCTAAGATCCTCATCGCGGATGACCACTCGCTAGTGCGAGACGGATTGCGTCATGTCCTTCAGGAAGCGAGCGAGTTTGAAGTCGTAGGCGAGGCCGGCGATGGAGCTGGCACGATTGCGCTGAGCCGCTAAACCGACGCACACGTGCTGGTGCTCGACCTTTCAATGCCGGGTCGCAATGGTGTCGAACTGCTGCTTCCCGGCTTTTTTATCTATTGGGCCCTTCGGGCCCGACGCTGACCTCAGCCTGCGCCGGGCGGTTGAACAGATTAGTAGCTGTAACCGGGCATTTTAATCAGCGAGTCCAGTCGTGGAGAAATCGTTCTGTCGTAGATCTCGGGCTTCCACTGAGCTTTGGCGAACTCAGTAATGCCGACCGAAAGAGAGCCATCTGTTGAACCGAGGTGTCGTTTTAACACCTCGGTGAGCTCCGAAGCGATAGTCTGCCGGGCTTCGGCAGTCAGTTCCGGACGTTCGACAAACAGCAGCTCGATTTGTGGCATGGTCTATTCATCCTCAAGATCAAGAAACGTCAGGGCTAGGCTGGTGTGCCAAGGAACTGCCTACGCATATGTAACGCGCCGTCTACAACAAGTAGCCCGACAGCGGTCCAGATTGGAAGGTATGTCAGCATTTCGTCCGGCTTTATCCGCTCGCCGACTGCGAGCGCCACAAAAACGATCAGTACCGGCTCAAGGTATCCGAGAAGGCCAAACAGGCTGAAGGGTAGCTTGCGACTCGCGAGAATGTAGGACATGAACGCAGCCGCAGTAAGCATTCCCAGTAGCGGTACAAGGACGTAAAGACCGGGCGCGCGCTCGAAGGCTGCACCGACATTGGGATCCTTGAAGATGAAGTAAATCGCCACAGGAAACATGAGGAGCATGTCGAACCAGAGACCGCCGAGATTGTCGGTTCCCAGGTTCTTGCGCAGGGCAAAATAGACCGGGAAACCTGAAGCCACGAAAGGGGCGACCCACGAGAAGTGGCCGACAACGTAAAATTGATGCAGGACGCCTAGCGCGGCGCTTGCCGTAGCCATATTCTGCAGAAGCGAAAGCCTTTCACGGTAAAAGACCCGTCCCACAAGCAGGAGGGTCAAAGGGAGCATGAAATACCCCAACGACAGGTCGAGGCCGCGATCATTGATGGGAGCCCAGAGGAAAAGCCATTGTTGAGAGCCGAGGAGTGCGCTGCTTGCGCAGAGTCCTATTACGAGCTGGGGCTCTTTTCTGATTCGCGCGAACAGAGCCGTGACGTGCCGTGACTCTTTTCCTGCCACCATCAGAATCGTGAGGAACGGTAGCGTGAGAAGCATGCGCCAGGCAAAGATCTCTTTCCCATCAAGGGGAGCAAGAAGCGTTGCATAAAAGTAAAGGCCAGCAAAGAGGGTTGATGAAGCTAATGAAGAAGCGATACCGAAGTTAAGCAAAACAACACCGTACAAGTTTTGGGAGTACTGGATGAGCCGTTGGAAAACGCACTCAGGAAGCTGAATGGTTCCAGATCGGACCATTTTCAAATTTGGACACCAGCCAGTCCTTGAACGCTACTGTCTTGGCCGGTGAAAAACGTGCAGAGGGCCTTACAAGATAGACCGCTCCGGAGCCATCGAGCTGCCACTCTGGAAGAATCCGGACGAGCTTGCCGCTATTCAGGTCTCGGCTCATGAGCCACTCGCCCGCGCCGAGGATGCCGACTCCGTCGCGTGCCGCGGCCAGCAATGTTTCGCTATCGTTAGCGGTCAGCGCCCCTTTCGGCACGATTGTTTCATGCAGGTCTCCCTTGACCAGACGCCATTCCGGGAAGGTTGCGAGTCGCGTAAACCTCAGACAGCTGTGCCGGAGGAGGTCCTTGGGGGCGTCAGGCAAACCATGTCGTTCCACGTATTCGGGTGAAGCGCACAGAATACGATGGTGGTCACACAGTTTTCTCGCAATCAACCGGTTGTCACTGAGTTCACCGATTCGGATGGCGGCATCAAAACCCTCTGCGATGATGTCAACGAATCGCTCGCTGTAATCGGCAATGATGGAGACTTGGGAGTGCTTCTCAAGAAACTCAGGCAGCATCGGACCGATCCAGAGGCGTCCCATCGCGGCCGGAAGAGCGAGACGCAGGACGCCTCGAACTTCGGCAGCGCCGGACGAGGCCTCCTGTTCCGCCTCTATGATCGAGCCGATGGCGGACCTTAGGCGCTCGACAAGCTTCACGCCGGCATCCGTCATCCTGACATGCCGTGTAGAGCGCTCGATCAACCGCACACCCAGCCGTTTTTCCATTGCGGCAACCCGCTTCGAAACCACGGTTGGATGACGCTCAAGGTGCCGCCCGGCCGCGACGAAGGAACCTTCGGAAGCGACGGCAAGTAAGGCGGCAATCTCGTCTGTGTGCGTTGTATCGAGCGCTGTTTGATTCATGGTGTCAGAATGATCGCTCCTGCTGACTTACCGTTTTCAAGGTCCGAGTGCGCCGTTACTGCATCTGCCAGCGCGTAAGTACGCCAGATATGTGCCGAAATCGTACCTGCTGCCAGCGCGGACAGAACGTCCTTGGCGCGCTGCTGGTACTCGGCCGCGGTGCTCGTGTGGGCCACGATCGAAGGGCGCGTCAGGAAGAGTGAGCCTTTTGCATTCAACGTCGAGAGTTCCACAGGGCCAGGAGCGCCGCTCGACGCTCCAAACGACACGAGAAGACCGCGCGGTCGCAGACTGTTCAGTGACGCTTCAAAGGAGATCCGGCCAACCGGGTCGTAAACGACGTCGACTTTGCGGCCATCAGTTACCTTTGCCACCTCGTCAGCGAGCGTGGTGGGATTAAAAACAATCACGTGGTCGCAGCCTGCGTTCTTGGCGATCGGAACACTCGCGGGCTTCGATACGACGCCAATGACGGTTGCTCCCAGCGCTTTTGCCCACGGCGCCATAATCTGGCCTACGCCGCCGGCAACACCGTAAAGAAGTACGGTCGCTCCCTGTGCGACTTGAAACGTTGACTTCAGAAGATATTGTGCAGTAATACCCTTGAACAGAACTGCTGCTGCATCTTCGCAGGATACGTTGTCGGGAAGAGGCACGAGTCTTTCGGCAGGGAACAGACGTGCGCTTGCGTATGCGCCAATTGGACCTGTCGCATACGCGACCCGCTGCCCGACCTTGACGTTGTCGACGCCTTCGCCGACTGCGGCGACGCGACCCGCACCCTCAAGCCCCAGCCCGGAAGGCAGCGGGATTCGCACGGCTCCATTTCGCTGAGTGACATCAAGATAGTTCACGCCGATCGCTTCCTGCTCGAGCCAAACCTGACCTGCTGCCGGGTCGGTTTTTTCGCCGGTAATGACTTTCATCACATCTGGCGATCCTGCTTCGGTAATCCTGATTACGCTAATCATCGCGACTCGACTCCTGAGTGGACCAGTGGTTTTCCCTACGGAAACCATTCTGATAGCTGCATCAGATAAAAGCAATTATTGTAATTTGCATTTCAATGCTGCATCAGGCGCAGCAATATGAGCTATTTTCGTTGAAATGGTAAAAATTACCAATGAAGATCGGCCTCGCCACGCCAAAACTGCCAGCGTCTTTGGGGGAAACCCTAGATAGCAAAATGATATCGGTAGTGGGTACTACCAAAAACACCAACTCGGTAGCGAGAATTTTAATGGACCCAACTTCGACCTTCTCCGAGTACATCGAGGAAAGCTTCGCCAGACTTACTCCCGCCCAGCAACAGATGGCGCGATACATCCTTGATCACAAGGAGCAGGTTGCTTTCCGCACTGCCAAGCAACTGGCTGAGGACACCGGCCAGAGTGATGCGGCGGTCATCCGCTTTGCGCAGGCGATCGGATACGGCGGGTATATGGCGTTGCGGGAGTCGCTTCGCGAGAGCCTGCTTCAGCGGGTCGGAGAAAGCGGTATCCCCGAGCAAAGCGGACTAAAAAACGAGCAGGAGCTCAAATGCGCCGTCTTCGAGACTGACGCTGCTCTTGTTCAGCAGACCGCTCGACGCAATGCCGACGAGACTGTCTCGCATGTTGCGAACATGATCGTTGGCGCGCGGCGCGTCTACATTAGCGCACACGGGACTTCCTACTCCCTCGCCTTTTCCGATGCAGTTGAATCACTGCATCGGAAAAGGCGAGGTCTTCAACATGGGCAATGGCGACCTAGCCGACCGGCTTCGCGGCGTTGGCAAGGAGGATGTGTTCATCCGGATAGGGTATCTGCGCTACTTGCCGTACACGATAGATCTCATGAAGGCGGCCCGCGATGTGGGCGCGCAGACTGTAGCAATCACCGATCGCGCTTCGTCTCCGCTCGCCGAAATAGCCGACAAAACGCTCTTTGTAGCGCGCTCGGTCAGCTCGCCAGCCTGGTGGTCGCAAGCGGGCACGCTCACCTTGACTAACTGGCTCATTGCACTGGTGCTGGAGCGCGACGCAGCAAATGCAAATGCCCAACTGACGGCTTCCGACGAGCACCTCAAGCAGCTGGGTCATTGGCAGAGCGCTGGCAACGATAAGGACGAGTTTTCGTTGGCGAACCGGGCGAAGCCCTAAAACTGACCGGACAGCAGCATCCGACCATATCAATCAACCTGCAGGTTAAGTACTCCTATTGGACAATCATGAAGAAAACTGACCTAATTCGGAATGAAACAAGTTTCACCAGTCGTATTGATCGGCGCACGTTTCTTAAACAAACAGCAGCGGCCGGCGCGGCACTTGCGGCACGTCCGTTGTTTGCCAGGGATGCAGGCCAGGTGGTTGTGCGCGGACTGGGCGGAGCCTATCAGGACGCGATGGACGCGGCGGTCTACAAACCATTTACCGCTGCGACTGGCATCGAAGTGATCGTACAGCCTTTGACCGCCGGGCAGATCCTCGCGATGGTAGAGGCTGGTCGTGTGCAGGTAGATGTGGCGGATCTTGGTGATCTGCACCTGCTGACGCTCGAAAAAGCCGGCGCACTGGACCCGATCGACTACGACGGCATGAAGCTGACCAATCCGTCCGACCTCCGCGCATCGGTGCGAGGAAGGAACATGGTTGGCAATTTTTATTTCGCGACGGTTGCATCAGCGTCGCTGGCCTGTCCTGCATGATCACGGCGAGCCATCGGCTGAATCTGACACTCTTCGGGCTTCTGACGTATGTCGAGCCCGTGCTGCTTGTTCTGGTGTCGCTTGCTCTCGGCGAGCGGATCGCCCATAACCAGTGGCTCACATACATTTCGATCTGGGTTGCGATCGCGGTGCTGGTCGTCGAAGGCGTGTTGAACTTACGATACAGGCAGGCGCTATGATCACCTTTCCCCAGCCGGGCGATCATGCAGATAATGAGGCCAGTAGTCGATACGAGTAGCGCGTTGGCGTGTGGAAGCCGCCGGCGCGCGTTCGCAGTCGACAGACGGACGTGGCGGCTTAGAGCGTCGCGTAGCTACTAACGGGTCCCAATACGCAACCCCAGCAGCCTGGGATAGCAGCGGCACTTCGCTGAAGGATTCCAGCCTGAATTCCACGCTCTTCCGCTTCTTCGCAGCCGAGAATTCCCCACTGAACAAATCTGCCGCCGACGAAGCGGAACGGTTCAGGTCGCAACGATGGTACTCAAACGACCAGTGACTTTGTGGCGGGTCATCACGACTACCTCAGTCGCTTGAAAGCGAAGAAGACCTGGCGCCGTCGAGATGATCTTAGAAAGAGACTATTTACGTCACAGTCTGGTGCATCCGCGTACATCAAATAGGCTGAAGCGGTTCGCGAAAAAACATCCCGTGAAATAGTCGCGTCTCTGCTCTTCTATGGCGTCTGCGATTCCGAGTGATATGCAGCAAGGTCACTATGCGTTCGGTGAGGCATTCGCCAAAAACCCTTGATGCAGAACACTCGTGCACCCGGTGCAGCAATCAACTATTCCCCGACGGGCATTAAACAAGCAAACTGCAGAGAAGGGTGGCTGCAAAGCTCTACGACGACGGAAAGGCGGAGCGAACCACTGTCGCAGAGTTCGCGAGCCTGAAGCGGGCCACCGACTGCCGGGAAGGTTCTGCATACCAGCGTGCAGTGTAAAGCGCGATTTCCGGGTGATTGAAGGCGTCTTATAGCTTTGCGACGTTTGTAGCAACATTCAGCAGGTCTAGCGCCATTTGATTATGCCCATCTTGCGACGGGCGGAACCCCTACCTACTTCTCCCCGGATGCTTCTGCGTAACGAAAATGTTCTGCCTGATGTGTGCTTTGGCCCGTGGCAAACTTATGGAGAAATCTGCTGCGGACAAAACGCACACCCCCCAACTGGACCTTATGGTTGCCTTGGTCTGATCATGATCGCGAGAGCAGGCGCCGCAGATGTGGCTCCGCATCATCTGGATCATGATGTTCTTTATATAGGAGCATCGCGCTACGTCGATAGATGCGGGTACTCCCTACGCGTGCCGTTGCAGTCTTACAGGAAGCGCGGTGAGAATCACGACATCGATCAATTGCGCATATCTGTCTGGTTGTCAGAATGGACTTCATTCGGGAGAAGAGTTCAACCCTCCGACTGGGCGACGCTGCAGTTATGCGAAAGTCTGGTTATCTTTGAGTATGTAAAGCGATTCGGACGCTATCCGATGCTGAACTAGTCACTCCACGGTGAAGAGGACCATAATAGGCGGCCGCCGCGGCGCATGTACCGCAGCGCGAGCCACCGGTGTTGCAGTTGGGATCTCATGGGTTGCGGGTTACTCCGTGGTAGGTCGAGACACCGGAGACAAGCATGCCGTATTCGGAGATTGTCTTGCGGGCAACGAAGACTGCCCGCCGGCCTCGTGGATGCATGTGATCGGCGGGCAGTCTTCTGTGTCGGTGGAAGGTTTGACGCATGTGAGGCCAATCGGCGATTTGTGTCCGGCAATCTCCAGGTTGTTCTAATCGTGATGGGTATCCCGTCTAGCTCGCCGCATGGCGTGTTCTGAGCCCATCTGCGCTCGGAGTCACGAGCCATCTCCGCATCCCAGGTCAAAGGTGGCGTTGACTATCGGTTTCCACGCCACCATCTGCTCCAGTACTGCTTGCGTGACCTCAACAGGGGAGACTTCCCGGTCTTTATAGAGGCGCCTGAGGGTGGTTGCAGAAAGCGCGTGAAGTGAGGTCATGTCGATCCTGGGCTTGTTGAGCAATATGCGTCCGAGTTGAAGGCGACGCCAGCTCGGGCCACAAATTTTGAAAATGACACGGCGTCGATCTTGAATTTGCTAGCCGATCAGTCGGTAAAGAGACCTCATCCCGCACGATAGTCAACGCGAGCTAGCAACATCCCATGTTCAGATTCTGAGGAGAAATCGCCAGGCAAAAATTCCTAAAAAGCCTCACGTTCCCGACTCATGCATTCGATGCAGGAATGTTGTGCATGGAACGCTTTCATACTCCAACCGATCCGGAAGATACTATTAATTCCATGCTCGCAGTGTGATTTCAACGTAGCTGTGACGCGATAGTCTGCGTAAAAATACAGATCTCCGACGAACGCTTGCGTTTTTACTGCATTGGAATATGTACTCGGTGCAGTTTCCCACGCGCGCGAAGAATTGGAGGCCAAGGTACCTGAGAGTGAGTCGCCTGACCCAAGGCGCGACGTGTTGATGCTGGTCTCAGTATCGGCGAATGGTTGGTTCTTCCAAACGGGATAGTCCTTTTTCCTGAAAAGGAAGCTCATGCCGCGTGCGAGGAACTTGGAAGACGGGAGGAGCAGATATGACAGGGACGATAGTGCACGATGTCGATACGCGTCGGCGCGCATTGACCTTTGGACTCGCGTGGTTGGCGTCGCCAGCAATCTGAATCAAGAATGAAAAGCCACTGCGGGACAGATCATCCTCAATTCTCCAGGCGCTTATGAGGCGAATGCGCGCGAACACATCTGGCAGCCTTTTGAGGCCGAGACTGGAATTCGGGTGCAGCCCATCCCCGTCACCACCGAAAAAAATTCATGCGATGGTGAAATCAGGACGGCCAGAACTCGATGTTATTGTCAACGTCACAGGCGTGCTGCTGAATTTCGCGCGCATGGGTTTTGGATACAGCAAGAAATCCTTTGGCAATAAGAAGGTTCCTCAGAACTGGCACCAGTTCTGGGACATTAAGGCATTCCCGGGTCCGCGATCGTTGAGCAGTATGGCGCCCGGGGGAGCGCCACTGGAAGTGGCACTCATTGCAGAGGGCGTACCCTTTGAGAACTTTAGAAGAGGTGAATTATGAATGCATCCCGCGATACATCGCGTGAGTCCGCTCCGTCGGTGAAGCTGCTGATTAACGGTAGCTTCGTCGATTCTGGAACGCAGCACTGGCGCGACGTCGTGAATCCGGCCACGCAGGAAGTCCTCGCCCGGGTGCCTTTTGCGACCGAAGGCGAAGTGCGTTCAGCGATCGAGGCAGCGCATAGCGCGTTTGCAAAATGGAAGAGCACTCCGGTCGGCGTGCGCATGCGGATCATGCTCAAGCTTCAGGCGCTGATTCGGGAGAACCTGAAGGGCATCGCGCTCACGCTCAGCCAGGAACAGGGCAAAACTCTCGCAGACGCCGAAGGTGACGTGTTCCGCGGGCTGGAAGTCGTCGAGCACGCAGCGTCGATCGGTACGTTGCAACTGGGCGAGTTCGGCGAGAATGTTGCGAGGGGCGTTGATACCTATACGCTGCGCCAGCCGATCGGTGTTTGCGTCGGAATCACGCCATTCAATTTCCCGGCCATGATTCCGCTTTGGATGTTTCCGATGGCCATTGCATGTGGGAACACTTTCGTTCTCAAGCCATCGGAACAGGATCCGCTTTCCACGATGCGACTAGTGGAACTTGCCATCGAGGCCGGCGTGCCGGCGGGCGTTCTGAACGTAGTACACGGCGGGAAAGAAGTGGTGGATGCCTTGTGTACACATCAGGATGTAAAGGCTATCTCTTTTGTCGGCTCAACGGCCGTCGGTACCCATGTGTACAGGCTCGGCAGCGAGCATGGAAAACGTGTGCAGTCCATGATGGGTGCCAAGAATCACGCAGTTGTGTTGCCGGACGCCAATCGCGAGCAGACACTGAACGCGTTAGTCGGCGCCGGGTTTGGTGCAGCAGGTCAACGCTGCATGGCGACTTCCGTCGTCGTGTTGGTTGGAGAATCGGGTCAGTGGCTGCCGGACCTTGTTGAGAAAGCCAAAACTCTCAAAGTGAACGCTGGTACAGAGCCGGATACAGATATTGGCCCAGTCGTATCCCGGTCTGCGAAAGATCGCGTTCTGAGCCTCATCGAGATGGGGGCGCGGGAAGGTGCAACGTTGTTGCTGGACGGACGGGGGGTGCAGGTAAAAGGATTTGAAAGCGGCAATTTTATCGGACCAACGATTTTCTCTGATGTCACGACCGAGATGGGCATCTACAAAGAGGAAATCTTCGGTCCGGTTCTCCTCGTTTTGCAGGTCGACTCGCTTGCGAAGGCAATTGCCCTAGTAAATCGCAATCCGTTCGGTAACGGCGTGGGGATTTTCACTCAAAGCGGCGCGGCCGCTCGCAAATTCCAGAGCGAGATCGATGTTGGACAGGTCGGCATCAACGTTCCAATTCCGGTTCCTGTTCCGCTCTTTAGTTTCACGGGTTCCCGTGGTTCAAAATTGGGCGAATTGGGGCCGTACGGCAAACAAGTAGTGCAGTTCTACACGCAGACGAAGACCGTTACTGCTCGTTGGTTTGACGACGAGACCACAGTGAAAGGCGTCAATACCACGATCAGCCTGACTTGACAAGTGTCCATGTGGATCCAGCGCGTGCGTTTGCCTCCTGGGGCGTAGGGCAATCGGGCCCGCGGTAACAACGAAAACTGGAGTGCTCAAGTGCCAAAAGGATATTGGATATGCTCGTATCGTGAGATACGGGATGCCCAGAAGCTCGCTGCATATGCAAAACTCGCGGCGGAGGCGGTCGCAGCCGGCGGAGGACGTTTTCTCGCCCGAGCTGTTGCCTCAAAAGTCTACGATGCGGGGCAAATGGGACGAACCACGGTCGTAGAATTCGCGAGCCTACAGCAGGCTCTCAACTGCCGCGAAGGTGCCCCGTATCAACGTGCTGTCGCAACGCTCGGCGATGCCGTCGAACGTGATTTCCGGATCGTTGAAGGCGTCTGATCGCTTTGCGAACCTTGTAGCCTAAAGCAAAGGACCGCTGGTGGTTCAATGGCTCAATGCTTGGATCGGGCAGCTGCCTTTCTGGTGACAGTCCTCTCGCGCGACGAGATGCTGGCCTGGGCTGGCGGCTCCCTTCCTGTTTGGCCTGATTTTTGTCGATTATTGGAGCCTTCATCCGTTGCTTGATTGACGAGACACTCGCATTCGAATATTTGACCAGAGAAGGGAGGGCGAATGCTCGGAAATCTGGTCGAAAGTATGGTGGGCTTGCGATTGGTTACACCTTCTTCTGGGCGGTTACGTATTACATTCTGCTGGTTCGGATGCCGAGTCGTTTCAGGTGGTTCCAGAAAGAAATTGAAGTGAGCTCGTGTCGACTCAGATTCTCAGATTTGCATTAAGGAAGGTCTGCACAAGCTGTTTCGTGCACGTCGCGCGGTTTGCTGCCCGCGTTGTAGTGTCGGCGAAGATGCTGGGACCTTGATCACAGTTTTATTCGAACCATGGCGACACGCGTTTGAGACTCATGGCGTCTGTGGAGCGTGTCTTAGGCTTTGCGCAGTGCCTTGCGCGTCATCCACAGATTACCCAGCGCAAACAGCGTCGTGATCTGGGCAGTGTTTTTCATCAGGCCACGGCATCGTGTCTTCGTATAGCCAAACTGGCGCTTGATGATCCAGAGTGTGTGGAAACTCCATTTTTGCCGCCGAGCGGGCGATTGCCGGTCAGGTCGATCGAGTTTGATACGGCGAGTTTTCACTAGTCCAACATCGCGAGCGACAAAGCCCCCCGGGGCTTTAGCTTCCGGCCATCTTCATGGCCTTCAACGTCCCCGCAACGCCAAGTATGTTCATCACCCGCTTCATGTTATAGGCCAACACCTGAAGGCTCATCTCCGTACTCACTCGCCTGAGCGTCCTGGTCAGGAAGTGTGCAGGACCCATCCAGTGCTTGAGCGTACCGAATACATGCTCGACAGTACTTCGGCGGATAGTCATTGAATCGGGCTTCCGGTCGAGCCGGCGCTGCATGGCTTCCAGTGTGTTCTCGTGCTCCCACCGTCGGATGCGACGATAGTCGCTCGGTGAACATCGTTCCTTGAGATGGCAACGCGGGCAGGCGCTGGGCCAGTAAACCCGCAGGTTCATGTCATGCTCGACGGTCGTGAATCGAAGGATGGCCCGCTCGCCAGCAGGGCATCGATACACATTGCTTTTTGCCACGTAGATAAAGTCGGCCTTGGTGAACAGACCTTTCTTCCTCGATGCAGAGGTGAGCGGCTTGGGAACGTACGCGCTGATGTCGTTCAGATCGCATGCCCGTATCTCCGGGCCGCTGAAGTAACCCCGATCAGCAACAACCTTCAGCTTCGGCTTGCCCATCGCGTCCTTCGCAGACACCGCCATCTTGCTGAGTTGTCCGTGATCGTTTCCGACGTTAGTTACCTCATGCTCCACGATCAGGTGATGTTTCGTGTCTACGGCTACCTGAACGTTGTAGCCCACTATGCCGGAACCTCTTCCACTTGTTGCCATGGATCGTGCGTCCGGATCCGTCATCGACAGCTGTTTGTCCGGTTGCTTTCCTAACTGCTTCCTGATCTGTGCGAGTTCACGCATCTGCTGGCGCAGGCGGGCGATCTTCTCGTACAGGCGAACGGTCTTCACGTCGAAACCTGTTGGACTGGTCCGGTCTGCGGATTCAATCAGGTCGAGATACCGCTGCACGCTTTCCTCGATCTGCTGCTGACGCTTGTCGATCTTGCTTGCCGTGTAGTTCCTGTCGCGGCTGTTTGACGCCTTGAACTTGCTACCGTCGATGGCCACCATGTCGCTGGATAGCAGCTTCAGCCCGCGACACAGTTCGACGAAACGCCGGCATACGTTGCGAATGGCTACGCCGCTGTCACGGCGAAAGTCTGCGATCGTCTTGAAGTCCGGAGCCAGACGTCCCGTTAGCCACATCAGCTCGACGTTGCGCTGACATTCACGCTCGAGACGCCGGCTCGAAGGAATCCGGTTCAGGTAGCCGTAGATATAGATCTTGAGCATCACGCCTGGATGATAGGACGGGCGGCCGGTGATCGCTGGCGTGGTACCGTTGAAACCAAGTTCCGCAAGGTCCAACTCGTCGACGAAGGCGTCTATCACCCTGACCGGGTTGTCCTGCCCGATGTAGTCATCGACACATTCGGGAAGTAGTGCGACCTGCTTGCGGTCATCGCCTTCAACGAATCGCTTCATGAGTCACCCGGTCTCAGTGCGTTGATTCAGTTTAGGCGATCAATGCGTTTTCACACACTCTGGATCCGGAATGGATGCTCCACCTTGGCGCGGGCACGGGCCTTCAGGCGTTCGATCTGATCGTATATCGCCTCCAGACGGCCAATCAGGCCCAGTTTTCTGCGTTTGCCGGGTCCCATTGCGGCATGCCCGCGCACCGAACCGCCCGCGCATCGCTTCTGAATACCCTGATATCCGGCATCAGCCTACACATCCGCCTCTTCGCCGTGTAGCAACGCTTCGGCCATATTGATGTCCGTAACCGTCCGACCGCGACCGTTCTTGACAGCGTATTGATATCGAACAGTTGAAGGCGGCGTGTTGGGTCAGGCGATGTCGTGGTGAAGCTGATCGGCCACGACCCATGGCAACAGTTCGTCGACGCGATTGACGGGATGCTCGGCGATACGAGCGATGACGTGGCGCAGGTGGGCCTCGGGATCAAGGCCATTCAGTTTGGCGCTACCAACCAGAGTGTAGATTGCGGCCCCGCGTTCACCGCCGCTGTCGGAGCCGAAGTGCAGGAAGTTTTTTCGGCCGAGGGCGACGGCACGTAAAGCGCGTTCAGCTGCGTTGTTGTCGATTTCCACGGCGCCGTCATCGACGTACAGCGTGAGCGCCGCCCACTGATTCAGCGCGTAGTTGATGGCTTTGGCGGTATCGCCTTTCTGCGACACCGTACCCAATGTCGAGCGCAGCCAGATCTCAAAGGCATCGAGTAACGGACGCGCCTGTTCCTGCCTGACACGTCTTCGCTCGTCGGGCGGCTTGCCGCGGATCGCGGCCTCAATTGCGTACAGTTCGCCGATCTGGCGCAACGCTTCAGTGTTGACCTCGTTCCTGCGTGCGACGAACAGATCGTGGAATTTGCGGCGCGCGTGCGCCATGCATGCAGCCTCGCGCACATCACCACCCTCGTAGATCGCGTTGTACCCAGCGAAATGTTATGCATAACATTTCGCTGGCTATGTTGCGGCCAAATTTATGTGGCGGCGATGTCTTCGAGTCAGGGCTTATCCAATCCCCCCTGACTCGTGCCCGCACATAAAAAATGCCAGCGAACAACTAAAGTTGCTTCAGAAACGTCATCAGTGAAGGCAGCGTGGTCGCACGCCTTGATGCTGCGGGCAGGCCTGAGATGTCGACGCGAGCAAGCGCCTTTGCTTTCATTTCTAGGTCGACCTCGGCGTAGATGTGTGTCGTATCCAAAGAGACATGCCCTAACCAGGCTCGGATCGTGTTGATATCGACGCCGGCACGTAGCAGATGAACCGCGGTCGTGTGCCGAACCGAATGCGGACTGATACGTTTATCTTTCATCGCAGGATGTGACTTCGTCACGAGCTTGGCATATTGGGTGACGATACGATGTATGCCGAACCGTGTCATCGGCTGATTTGTCCGTCCACGGAACACGGTGTCGTCTGCACTACGCCCGGTTACGAGTTGAGTCAAGACGGAGGACGTCGTCGGCCACAAGGGACACACACGCATCTTGTTTCCTTTGCCAAGTATGCGAACGGAGGACGGCTCGGTGAGCTGCAAGCGTCCGATGGTCAACTTCGCAGCTTCATCGGCGCGAGCCCCGCTGTTGTACAGGAACAGAAGCAATGCATAGTCGCGCGCCCCGATCGCCGTGCGACGGTCCGGCGCTGCCAACAAAGCATCCATCTCGGACTTCTCGAGATAACCGATCAATGTCATCGCCGTTTTTTTGAATGGAATTGACCGTACCTCGCCACACCAGGACAGATGAACTGGTGAGTGCATGCCGATGAAGCGGGCCAGAGAATGGAGCGCGCTGAGCCGCACATTGCGGGTGGCGCCACCGCAATGCCGATCGCATTCGACGTGATCCAGAAACTGGCGCACGATGGTTGGCGAAAGGTCCTCAACGGTCATCCGGTCGATCGCAAAGCCGCCGAGTTTGGCCGCAAACGGTAACAACAAAGTCAATGTGTCGCGGTAACTGGCCTGCGTGTTGGGCGAGAAGTTCCGTTCCGCCACCATATGCTCAAGCATGAAGCGCCGGATCCAGGGGCCAAGCAGGTTCCTGTCATTCATGATCGTCTCCACACTGCGCGTACTGTGCGAAACGCCGGCTTGCTTCTGCGAGCAACTCCGGTGTCATGCGCAGATATCGCTGCGTCGATTTGATATCGACGTGCCCTAGGTAGGTCGCTAATTGCGGGAGCAGGCGTTGCACATCCTTGCCATCGCGATACCATGCAAGAACCCGATGTACTGCCGCGGTGTGCCTCAAATCGTGTAGGCGCGGCGGATGCAGCTCTCCCTCGGGGCACTCAATTTTAGCCATCCGGCGCAGACGCTGAAACAGGGTAATGACTTGCGAATACGGCCACCCGTGCCCAGTGCGTGAAGTGAACAGGCGCGAATTATTGCCCTCCGGCATCGGCAGGCCCCGACGGCGCTCGATATGCGCGGCCAATTCCGTCGACAACCGTTGCCCAATCGGTACCAGACGAGTCTTGCCGCTACGCCGCTAGCGGCGTAGTGGCAACTATGCCGCGTTCGTGGCAATGCCGATCAAGCCGGGATTGGATCACGATGATGCTTGTAAAGAGCCCGCGGGAGGTCATTCTTAGGTCGCCCGGATCGGCATAGTTTTAATGGCTATAGAC
>NZ_VOSW01000137.1 GCF_009690905.1 Paraburkholderia madseniana | reverse complement strand
GCAGATCGATTCCACTAAACTTGTTCATGCCGGCCTCCTGTGCGTCACGTCGCTGTTCGCACCTCGACTCTACGCCAGCCGTTCGACCCGAACGGAGGGGAGGCCGGCTATATGATTATCAGAACCGGTTGTGTTGTCGCCACCCTACCCGATCGGCGCGCCTTCACGCAATCACCAGCAGCAGGCGATCCCATTCCGCGGCGACCGGATCAATTGCAGGTGCACCGAACCCACCACCCGCCACGTGCGGGCCGGATGCGCGCGAACACGCCTGGCTGGCTGCGAATTGATTATCCGCTGCCCCCAGCGGTCCCACAGCTGACTCGCAACGCTCGAAAATGCTTGATCAGAGCGGGCCGGACCTTCAAAGCGCCGCTACAGGCATCGGTAGCGATCTGCGGGTAAATTGCGGGTAGAAATTCATATTGTCACTCAGCAATGAGCCATAAAGTCCCGACCAGCAAGGCTCTTCGCGATCCTAAGTTGATCCTGAATAAGGATCAGCACGTCACACCAGTTTGCGGGGCCCTGAGTCGGCTCATTGAGCGTGCCGTTGACCGTCGCGAACGGATAGTTGACCACACCGTAAATATCGCCCTTGAGTGCCGAGGGCAACTCCTGCGATTCGAGGTGCAGCGGTCGCTGGAACTGATTGTGCGCGAGCTGTTGCGTCAGACTCCGGTATCTGTTGCGCAGGCTCGCCGCATTGTCGGCCGATTGCGCGAAGGCGCTCTGGCACAGGCAGCAGAACACCGCCAGCATCGTGGCTATCAGGCACTGTCGCGCTCTCCAGTTGCCTGCAGGGGATCCGGCAGGGCTGCCCATGGACGTCCTCCTACTACTGGCTCAGGTTGCGGGGCGCCGTGCGGGATCGGATCGTGGCGCGCTTGCTGCCCTCGCATTCTTGCAGGCTCTGGCGTGGTTCGTATATCCATAGTCGCCGCTGTTTTGCGATCGGGCGGAATAGACTGATAGAACTCATGCACTGCCGCCTGGCGACGTTCAAAGCGGTCGTTCGTCCGGACCGGTTGATCATCGTCAGTTGAGGAGCCCATACCAGCCTTGACGCCTTGAGGCATCAACGATCGCTGCGGCCGACCAACCGCTACCGCGTCAGCGGCTTCGTTCAACCGATGTTATCGCGGCTGGCACCGGACATTTCTATAAAGCTACTACACGTCGCACGAACGACAAATTATGTTATGTAAAGTCGAATGCTGGAGATGGCGTCAAGCTATTTCGACCGCTGTTTTCCATAAAACTGTTCCCGTTTTTTGCAGAATTTTGTTCCTGGCATCCAGACCTGAACCAAGCACCGCGTGATGCCAAAGGCCTACCTTCTCCCGCATTGCGCCAGCAACCTCAGCAGGTGCTTTCATCAGTATTCAACTCGGCGTTGCATTTAGGGCCTTCCGGAAAAGCCGCAAAATCGCCTCAAATGTTGGTCTGACGAACAACTTTCTGCAAAACCTCCTGAAGCAAACTTGTTCGCGATGTTTCTGTCAGCCGCAATTCGACAGGCCACGCGCGGGAACAAAATTATGCGAACCAACGACGGTCCAACTGCGGAACGCAGCGGTTCTTGGAGGCCAGTTTCGCCCACTTGGATATCCTGCTGCGCGTCCTATACTAAAAGGGAGCCGCGCGGAAGCCGGCCCCTGAAGCAGAAACGGACGAGAAATCGTTCATTGGGGCGCGGTAGCGGGGCCACGGAAACGCCTGCGTGAATAGCGCGGGCGTTTTCTTTGGGGGGCCTGATGAACGCCACGCCGCAAGTGTCGGCATGCTCACCAGCGCCGATCTTACAGGCCCCATGCCATTCAGTGGCATCGTCTCGGGCCCGGGTCCTCACTAATATGTGCGAAGTGTGGCTACGCCCGCATGAGCGGGTGCAAGGTAACTTGCCCCGGTCACGCACCGCGCAAGCGGGCAAATGCCCCGCTTTGTCGTGCCCGTTGGTCAGCGGTCCTGCCTCGTGTCCCATACCCGGAGCACGAAGATTGTGGTGGGGGGATCGGCGTATGCGGGTTTGATTTCGAGATGGATTTCGTATCGTCCGCCCAGGCACACCCACCTGTGAACCTCGCGGGGCGGCGGGCCGTCGTACCCGTCCAGTTCTTCCCCGAGCCGATGGTGGTGGTCCTCACCCAGCTTCTTCGCTTCGGCCAACAGTGCCTTTACTACCTTTCGCGCCACTGTGACGTCGTTGTAAAGCTTGACGTGATCAGCGATTTGACCGAGGTCGGACATGGCCTTGCTGGTCAGTTCAACAGGCACGGTCATGCACGCGTCACCGGCCGTTCGTTTTGCGTCCCGATGCTATCCGCCCACCCTTCGGCTTGCTCCATCGAAACCACACGGCCTGCGTCAACGTCGTCCAGGCCCTCCTGGATCAGACGTCGCCTTTCCTTTTCACGCGCCAAATACGCGATCAAGGCTTTCTTAATGATCCATTGCTTCGGGCGTTCGATCTGCTCGGCCAGGGCGTCAACCTCCTCGGCCAACGCCACGGGTACCTGCGCAGTCAGGGTCCGGGTTGTCGCTGTTGCGGTCATTGATGCCTCAATTATGAGTTTCCAATAGTTTCTATTGTAAAACAATAAATTGACTGTGGCGAATCGCCTGAAGGCCTGCGCCTTCCCGCAAACGCTGTCACACAGCGTATCGGAGATGCCTCACTCCCACCTCCCTTCGGCAGAAATCGTCCTGTGGGCACGTGGACCATCCGCCGGCGTGTGTCAACCTGGACCGGAAAATGCTCAGCCGACTGGCCCACGCGCGGTCAATTCCGCCCTCTTAACTTCTGATGCAACGAGTTCAACATCCCGCCCTATTTTTCATGCTGACAAGTCGTACTCGACGGCCTGGTCCTATCAGCGAAAAGCCTTGCTCCTGGCCCGCGAGCTGTACAAAAATACAGTACTGTATTTTTGTACAGCACTGGCGGGATGATGGAGCATCTGGTCAGGGTCTACACCGAAAGCGACCGCCGAACGCTCGAATGGCTGCGTCGGCACGTCGGTGATTCCGCGATTGCAGTTACAGTCGAACGGTTTGCCGGATCCGGCAAACCTTATCTCTCTGCCGTTTGCAAACACCTGGGTGTCAAGACCCCGGTGTTTTCCGTTCCACACCAAACTCCCAGTCCGGTGGCCGAAGAGTCTCTTGCTGCGATCCGAAGCATTCTCCCCGCGCGTTCAGCGTCGATGGTTTCGAAACTCGGCGCTATGCGTTAGCGGTGGTTCCCGCTGGCTTGTATCAGCGTCAGGGAACAGAGCTGCTGCCCCAGTCTGGACCAGGACGATCCGCGAAATCATGTCGGTCATGGTATTAACCCGCCGTTGTCAATGGCTTGCTGTCCAGTTTGGGGCAAGCAGCGAACCTATCCAGTATGCACTACTAAAAAAAACTGAGATTAGTCCGCTCAAGTCGCGCTTTGCGCATTGACGGGCGCGTGATTGACCCCTGCGCCCACCTAATTGTCGGGCGCATCCCACCTGCCTGGCGCACGATGGACGCCGAAGGACACGCGTGGCCTTCGGTCGCGCATCCGCTTCAGTCCAGGTCTCACACAGAAAGGTACGGCGCCCTTTTCTCGATCGTATGATCCGCATCATGCGTCTCCTCGTATCGGCTTGCCACATCCGCCGTACACGTGACGGACCTGCGCTCACGACAACGTCGAAGGTTGTTGTAGGGAAATAAAATTATAATGGCGAGGCCCATTCATTTTCGGATCGGCCGCATGATGTGTCCCTCTCATGCTGCGAAAGAGCATTGGGCGTCCTGACCTTCTGGCATCAGACCCGCTGCTCCGCTCAAGCCGATCCATCGTATTCAGCCATGCATACTCAGTTCCGCTTTTCCTCCGCGGCTTTCGTGCTTGCGCTAGCGAGCGCACTGTCTGCGTGCTCGACGCCGAAGCCGCTTTACCAGCAAGAACAGTTCGACGCAGGCGATAGCCCCTATATGCACAGGTTCGACGCGAAGGCGGAACCCGCTTGTGAAGCCGCCCGCCGTGCGTTGCTCAGCCAGGGATATATCGCCAGTTCGACGAGGCCCGATTCGGTCGATGGATCGAAAAATTTCCAGCCCACCAGCGATTCGCACGCAGTGATTGAAATCCACGTGGTCTGCACAACCGACGACCCGAAAAGCACCAGCAGTACGGCGTACGTGAACGCGGTGCAGGATCGCTATGCGCTGAAGAAGAGCAACACGTCGGCTAGCGTCGGACTGAGCGTATTCGGATCGCTGTCGCTGCCGATCGGCTCGAGCGATGACTCGATGGTGAAGGTTGCGAGCGAGACGATTCCTGCCGGCGTTTTCTATCAGCGTTTCTTCGCGCTAGTCGATCACTACCTGAAGGCCGACTCCGCCCAGCCTGCCGCTGTTGCCACCGCTGCAGCGCCAAAGGAGGCGCTGCCATCGATAAACGACGCCGTGCCGCCAATCGGAGCAGCCCAGACAGGCGGTCGTGGTGCCGCTGACGACCACTGAGTTCGCGAGGGTATTGCCCTGATTCTGCGCAAGCGCCAGCCTCAATTGCTGGTACTGGCCTGCCGCCAGCGGCGCGCGGCCGAGATCGGTCAGAACGCCGTTGGTCAGCGACAGCAGATCGACCTTCTGCGGTGCCGGCAGCGCAATGTCGGTCCAGCCGCTGTCAGTATCGCCGGCTGTCGAGCTGGCGTTGACGCGCACTTTGTCGACCGTCACGTAGACGTGGTCGAAGCCACAGGACGGCGCATCGGTCATTGCGACGTGAAGGCGTACCTGTCGCCGGGCCTGCTCCGTCTCCACCACCGCCGCCACATCCGGACAGCATCACTGGCACAGCCAGCAAACCGGTCAATGTCTTCAGAATCGTCCTCATGGTGAAACAACGCCCCCTTGTTTTTGGTGGTCGAAGAATACAAAAAGGGGGACGGAAAACTTTAGACGATTTGCAACGAAGCGTAACTTCTTGCGCGGCATCCGGTGGCCGCAGGTTGCGATTGGCCAACATCGCATGCTGTTCGGCAACTAGACTGCGCCGTCAGACGACCTCATTGATTGGCTTCGAATGCTTTGTCGAGGTCGTTTCAACATGTTTCATCCGCTTACTTCGCCGGATTCTGGCGACGTGTTCCGCGCAGTCGCGACGCACGTCAATTTTCGTAGCGTGCATACGGTTGCGGGCGTGCGACGCTCATCGTCGCACGCCGAATGTTACAAAAAATTTCATGCCGCTGCCTTTCGTACGACCTAAATTCCTTTCCATTCCTCCAGGTGATCGTCATTAGCGCTGGACAGCGCGCCGAGATTGGCGAAATGCCGGGCACCAGGGAAGGTTGACTGTTCGTAGACGGAATCGTAGCCGACGCGCTGGCGGTCCCCAGCGCTGGCGGCCTGTGACATGGAAGCGGCAGTGGGTACCGGCGAACGACAACGGCGGAAAAGACTTTCCGGCAATGCCAACGTGGAAATTTCCGGCAAAGGGTGCAATGCCAATCGAGCTATCAGCTGCTGCCGTGCCGCTGCCGCTCGTCCTGTTACGGGTCGCATATAGATGAGGAGTCTTCCATGCGACGCAACAAGCCTGGTGCATTTCTGATCGGAATTCCCTTTGCCGCGATGCTGGCGGCCAGCACGACGAGCTGGGGCGCCCCCACGCTGGTCTCGGGTCCCAGCCCGTTTGCAAGCTGTACCGTTGGCGGACCCGGCACCGTCTACGTGAACGCGGAGGTCGAACCCTGGATGGCTGTGAATCCTGCCAATCCGTCGAACCTCATCGGGGCGTGGCAACAGGATCGCTGGTCGAACGGCGGTGCGCATGGGTTGGTTGCCGGCTTCTCGTTTGATGGTGGTCAGACATGGAAACAGACGAATCTGCCTTTCAGCGTGTGCGCAGGTGGACTCGGGTACGAGCGCGCCTCTGACCCTTGGGTATCCATTGGGCCGGACGGGACCGCCTACTCCGTATCGATCTCGTTTAACCAGTCCAACAACAACAATGCAGTCGCCGCGGCCGTTTCACGGGATGGCGGCCAAAGCTGGGGGAACCTGAGCGTCCTCATCGCCGACAACGAGCCCACGCTGCAGTTCTTCAACGACAAGGAGTCAGTGACGGCCAATCCCATCAAGGCAGGGGTCGCCTATGCAGTTTGGGACCGGCTCGAACTGCCGAACGGCAACCCATACGCCAACCTGCACACTGCCGCGTTCCGAGGGCCGTCGATGTTCTCGAAGACCGTCGACGGCGGTCTCACATGGAGTTCACCATCGGTCATCGTGAGCGTGCCGTCACGCCAGCAGATGATCGGCAACCAGATCGTGGTCAATTCGCAGGACGGGACACTGTATGACTTTTTCGACCTGATCAGTCCACCGTTCAAAAAATCGGCCGGCAAGGTTGCGTTCACCAAGTCGACCGACGATGGCGCAACGTGGACGAAACCGCAGATCATCGCCGGGCTGGAGACCGTCCCGGTCACGGATCCCAACACCGGCGAAGCGGTGCGCACCGGCGACATCATCCCCGAACCGGCGATCGATCCAGCGACGGGGCAACTCTACGTTGTCTGGCAGGACTCGCGTTTCAACGGCGGCCAGTATGACGAGATCGCCTTCTCGACGTCCACGAATGGCGGTGCATCGTGGACCGCGCCCATCCGGGTGAACACACCCTCAGGGCGGCCAGCGTTCAATCCGTCGGTTCGCGTGAATTCCGCAGGTACGGTCGCTGTCACGTACTACGATTTCCGCGACCTGGCGGCGGATAACAAGTCGACGCTGCCGACAAACTACTGGCAAACGACGTCGACCAACGGCGGGGGGAGCTTCGGCAGCGAGTTGCGACTGTCCGGTCCGTTCGATCTGAAAACGGCGCCGGTAGCGGAGGGATTCTTCCTGGGGGACTATTCAGGTTTGGACACGCGGGGAAATGCGTTCCTGTCGTTCTTTGTGCAGACGAACCCGGGCAACACCTCTAATCGCACGGATGTTTTCTTTGTTGCGCCGTAACGTCGGGTAGTCTGGCCGAGGCAGGCACAGACCGCCCAGATGCTGCTGGGCGGTCGTAGTCGGTTGAACGCGAGCGGCTGGTTTGGACGACGACGCGACAGACATCATCTGCGCACAAAGGTCCGTTGTCTGGACGGAACCGATGTTCGAACGTCCGTGTGAAACGGTGGAACAAAATCCGCAGAAGGCCGGCTGCTGGTGCACGGACCGGCAATCCGTGCGCCAGCACTCATCCGGCCAGTGACAAATTTCCTTCGCGTTGACCAAACACCTGTTCCCAAGGCGCGACCGCCATGGGAACCTCGCGTCGTCGCGAGTGGGCACTTTTACTGTCGCAACGGTGGCAGATTTAATCCGGTCTACGCGTAGCGAGCCTATTTTGCAGTCGACGGCATCACCGACGTCGCCGCCTTTCCCGACCACATCGGTGACATCCGCTTTGTCCGGCAGCTCCCCGGCAAGGTAGCCGGGCTGCGCAACATGAATGAACGCCCAAGAAGGCTCTACGCCACAGGCGAGATCGAGGCCGTGGACATGCGGGCGGCCGGCCAGCTGCTGCATGAGCAGATCAACCGGGTGCTCGATCTCGTTCGCTTCGAGTACGACCACGCGAACATCAGCGTCGCGGATGACTTTGCCGCGTGCCGCTCCACCGGCGGGTACTGGCGTGTGCTGCCGATTCCGAAGGTGGTGCCCAATCCGCGCGCGGCCGTCAGCGGCGAGGAGCTGCACCGGTTCGCCGGCAATGTCAGCCGCCTTGTGACCGGCGAGCGGTTTTCGCAGGAGGGGCGTGACAGGGGACTGGCCGCCTTCCGCCTGTATCGGACGGGCGCGGATACGACCAACTTCGAGAACAAGCTCGTCAACTGGTGGACCGGGCTGGAACAGCTTGCGAAGGGCGGAGGAGGAACCAGCTCGATCGGCGGGGCGGTCGAGTCAAGTCTGACGCCCGTGCTGATGGGGGTCTCGATCGCCAACCACCTCGGCGCCTATCGCGAGGTGTTGCTGGAGCAGTCGATCGAACTCGTCGATCCGGGCGACGGTCAGCCGGTCGCGCTCAAAGAACTGGACCTCGCGCAGCTCTACACTGTCCTTGCTCAACCGGCGCATCGCCAGACGATCAACGACCGGCTGCGGGACCTGCCGTTCACACAGATGCGCTTTGACCAGTTCATGGGTTTCCTCGCCTCGCCGACCGACATGAAGACAGTTCTTGCGTTCCGGTGCAAATCGGAGGAGCCGATAGGTTACGCTCGGGTGTTGACGAGCGCGAGCAGGCAATGAGTAAGCTGATAGACATCGACAGGCTGTTCAACGGCCGCCACTTTGACCGCGAAGTCATTGTCCTGTGTGTGCGTTGGTATCTGCGTTACAAGCTTAGCCTTCGAAACCTCGTTGAAATAATGGCCGAGCGCGGCCTGTCGCTGGCGCACACTACGATCATGCGCTGGGTAAAACGCTTCGCGCCGGAGTTCGTCAAGCGCTGGAATCGATTTGCGAGATCCGCTGGCCGTTCATGGCGAGTCGACGAGACGTATGTGAAGGTTCGTGGCAAATGGGCCTATCTTTACCGTGCAGTTGACCGCGCAGGAAAGACGGTCGACTTCCGGCTCAGCGCCAGGCGCGATGTCGCTGCGGCTAAGGCTTTCTTCGTGAAGGCGATCAACAGTCAAGGGCTCGCCCCGAAGACCATCACGCAGGACGGCTACGCGGCGTCTCACCGCGCGGTGCGCGAAATGAAGACTGACGAGTTGCTTCCCGAGGACACGACGTTGCGATCGTCGAAGTATTTGAACAACTTAATCGAGCAGGATCATCGCAACATCAAGTCCAGGGTCAATGCGATGCTCGGCTTCAAACGCTTCAGGAACGCCGCCGTTACTATCTCAGGCATCGAATTGATGCATCGCATTCGAAAGGGTCAGTTTAACCTCACACAGCTGCGCCTCAAAGATACCACTGCGCCTGCAGTTTGGATGGCAGTCCTCTCAGATCGATGATGTAACGGCGATTAGTCGTCTATCTTTCGCTCGCGCCGGTAATTTGCACCAGAGCCGGTCGGGTCGCATTCCGTATTGCGCTACTGGGATGGGAAGTTATGGCATGCAGATGGACAAGTCTGCAGTAAACAGGACTGGCCGCGCAGATTACAAAATCCAGTCCTGATACGGCAGACAAATCTAGCCCCCTCAGAAAACCCGCAACCAGTTATAAACGAAATTCTCAAGCATAGCGCCCATGCCGCGTCGCGCCATCAAGCTCAGGCATCTCGAGGAACCAGTGTGCTTCCTTCGAGATGAAATCAGGTTCGCCGTTGACCTCCACACGTCGATGTCGTTACACTTGATGTCTGGCCATCGCTCCTTCGCCTCCCGGCTCATGGATCTAAAGCAGATTCAGTATTTCATCGCGCTGTTCGAAGATGGCTCCGTAACGCGGGCCGCGAAGCGGCTCAATATCGTGCAGCCCGCGCTCAGCATGCAGATCTCCAAGCTTGAAACGGAACTGAACAGCCAGCTCTTTGAGCGCGGCCCGCATGGCATGACCCCCACCGACGCCGCACGGCAGATGTACCGCCTCTACATGCCGATCATGCGCGACATCGACCACGCGCGCGAGCAGCTCTGCCGGCACGATGTGATCGTGGCCGGGCGTATCTCGCTCGGGATGGTGGCGTCGGAAGCGCAGAGCGTCCTGCCGGAATCGCTCGCGCTATTCAACGCGCTCTACCCACATGTCGAGGTGTCGGTGGCCGATGGTTTCAGCGCGCAACTGATCGACGCGGTGGAAGCGGGCCGGCTCGACGCGGCCATCATCAACCGGCCCCGCGGGCGCCTGTCGCTCGATACGTCTCCACTGGTAGTCGAAGAGATGGTGCTCGTCACGAGCGCGGAACACGGCCCTGCGCTGCCCGACACCATTACGGCATCCGCGCTGATGGAGCTCGAGCTCGTGCTGCCGACGCGCCGCAACGGCCTGCGCGGCGTGCTCGACGCCGCGCTGCTGAATGCCGACATCGTGATCAAGCCGCAGTTCGAGATCGACCTGCTGACCACGATCGTGCAATTTGTCGAACAAAGCAGCATCGCGACGATCATGCCGCGCGTGGTCGTGCAGCGGAAGGTCGACGACAGCCTGCTGCGCGCGACCCCGATCTCGGCGCCGCGCATCGTGCGTCACATCGTTTGCGTGAGCCATCCGAAGCGGCCGATCGGTCCTGCCACGACCGAGCTCATCGACATCATCGCCGACCAGATCCGCCGCGTCACAACGGGGATCGAGATCGCGGACCCCGATCCGGCCAACGGCAACCAGGCGTGAGCCGCTTCGCTGGTGCTGTCCTTCCGCCGGCTGGCGCGCGTCGCTACGCGCATCGCTGCGGATAGCGAACGGCGCGACGCAAGTCGGCCTATCGCGCGCGGTCGCGCGATCAGTACGGGTCGCGCACCGGCGTGTTGTCGAGCTTGCCGAGCGTCTCCGGCACGACGAACGCGCCGATGAGAAATATCACGCTGATCGCGCCGACGAACACGGCAAGCGTCATCGGCAGATCGAGTGGCGTCTTCGCGACCAGCGAGACGAGCGTGGGCATCATCCCGCCGATCGCAAAGCCAATATTCCACGACAGACCCGTGCCGGTCGCGCGGATCGCCGTCGGAAACCGCTCGTTCAGGAAGATCAGAATATCGGCGCATAACCTGCGCTGCCGAGCGCACTCAGGATGACCGCGTAGACACCGACCATCGTGATGGTCTGCGCCGTCGGCAACAGCAGGAACAGTGCGGGCAATGCAAACAGACGGATTGCGCCGAGCAGGATGAAGGTCCGTTTGCGGCCGATGAACGTGCTCAGGTGACCGGCCGCGACCGATGCGATTACCACGGCCACGCTGCACAACATAAGGATCGCAGCAGCCGTCCCATTCGGTGCGTGATTGACGACCTTGAGGAAGGTCGGCAGATAACCCGACGTCAGGTAATAGCCGCTGCCGCCGCCGATCGTCAGCAGCAGGTTGACGAACAGGATCGAACGATAGTCGCGCGAGAACAGCGTGCGGATCGGCGAACGAACCACCTCGACCGGCGCGTTACGCGTCTTGTCGGCGGCGGCACGCGCGGCCTTTTCCGCGGCAAGCTTTTTCCACAGCGGCGATTCTTCGAGACTGTTGAAGACGAAGAGTCCGAGCACCGAGCTGATGATCCCGGTGAAGAACATGCAGCGCCAGCCCCACACGTCGAACAGGTCGCCGGGAAACAGCGACGACATCGCGAGATACGTCAGCGAAGCGAGCAGCGCACCAAGGCCTGCCCCTCCGCCGCCAATCAGCCCCGACACCGCGCCGCGATACTTCAGCGCAACGGATTCCGTGCCGATCGTGTGCGTCGACGCCACCACGCCGCCGACGAATACGCCCTGCACGAGACGCAGCAGCAGAAAGAGCACCGGCGCGATCACGCCCACCTGTGCAACGGTCGGCAGCAAACCGAACGCCGCCGTCGACAGACCGACACCGACCACCGCGAGAATCATCGCGCCCTTGCGGCCGCGCCGGTCCGCATACGAGCCGAACAACGCGGATCCGAGCGGCCGCATCAGCAGCGTGACGGCGAACGACGCATACACCGCGGCGAGCGACAGCATCGCGTGTTCGGAGGGGAAGAACAACCGGCCGACCACCGGTGCGACGAACAACAGGACGAACAGATCGAACAGATCGAGCGCCCATCCCAGACACGAGGCTACCACTGCGCCCATCACCTGCCGCCTGTTGATTGCGGGCACGGCGGCGCCACTTTGCGCTGCAACGGACATCATCATCTCCTAAGTTAATACCGGGCTGGCCCAGATGTGAACTCACCCGATGTGCGACGCGCTTCGGCCTCGTGAAAGGCACGGCGCGCTCTTGTTACGTTGACGAAAATCGTTATGACGTCAGGCGAGCCAGACCGCGCTGGTCTTGCGCCGCAAACTGCGTCTTGCCGAGCATCGCGTCGGCGATCTTCTCGGCGATCATGATGGTCGGAATGTTCGTGTTGGCTGACGGCAGACGCGGCATCAGCGAAGCATCGACCACCCGTAGCCCATGCGCGCCATGCACTCGCCCTTCGGTATCCGTCACGGCGCTGCGCTCGCGCGCGTCGCCCATCCGGCAAGTACCGCTCGCATGCCAGACGCCGAACACGTTCGCGCGAATGAAGTCGTTCAATGCGCGCTCGTTTGTGAGTACCGACGACATCTGCACGCCGCGCGTGAAGAAGCGTTCGATCAACGCCCGACGCATCGGTGCGGGTGTATCGAGCAGCAGCCCCAGCAGCGACGTGATCACCGCATTGGCTTTACTCACGCGGCTCAACGCCTTCACGCGCGGCGAAAAAGCGGCGGGGAAAAAGTCGCGCTGATCCTCGCTCAGGCCCGAGGCCGCGACCACACGCGCCAACATGCGCACGCCCGCGGCGAGCCGCGCGACATCGCGTTCGTCGTCGAGCAGATTTAGATCGACCTGCGGTGCGGCGACCGGATCGCTCGAAACGAGTTGCACGCGGCCGCGCGAATACGGACGGTTGCACCACAGGAAAAACAGGCCAAGCCGGCTACCGAGTGCATGCCACGCGGCGCGCGTCGCGCTCGACAGGTACAGATCGGACGCCTCGCAATCCGCGACGCCCGACGTGAATCGCGCTGCCGTCATGCTGGCGCGGCGCCGCGCGAGCGGCATGCGAAAGCGCGGCTCGAGAAAATGACAGAACGTCAGCGACGGATGGTCCTGCAGATTCCGCCCGACGCCCGGCAGATCGAGCACACACTCGATGCCGAGTGCGCGCAGTTCGCTCGCGTCGCCCACGCCCGCGCGCATCAGCAGTGCCGGCGACTGCAACGCGCCGGCGCACACGATCGTCTCCCGCGCCTTGAAGCGCAGTCGCTCGCCGTGCGGCGAAACGGCAAGCACGCCGCGTGCGGCCACCCCTTCCATCACGATGCGCTCGACGCGCAGGTTCGAAAAGATATGCAGGTTCGGCCGCTTGCGTGTTTCTGCATCGAGATAGGCGACCGCGGTCGATACGCGCCGGTCGTCGCGATTCGAAAACGCGCCCGGAAAATAGCCGTCGTCGAACTGCGCGTTCTGGTCCTGCAACGCCGCGAAGCCGTTGCTGCGCAATCCGTGGGCGAACGCGTTGCAAAACGGCGGCCACTGCTGCGGCATGATGCGGCGGATCGGCACCGGTCCATCCGCACCGTGCAGCGGACCATATGGAAAGTCGACGTCGCTCTCGAGCTTGCGAAAATACGGCAGCACGTCATCCCACGCCCAGCCTGCCGCACCGCTCGCGGCCCAGTCGTCGTCGTCCCGCGGCAGGCCGCGATTGGCCGACTGCACGTTGATGCTCGAACCGCCACCCATCACGCGGCCCTGCTCATAGACTTTAGCCGCCGACTTCCGCGTGGCCTTCGCCTTGAGCTCAGGCCAGATCCAGGTCTCCCCGCAGAAAACAGGCATCGGGTAGCTGTCGAGGATCGCCTCCGGCACCGCGCCCGGCGGCGTATCCGCACCCGCCTCGATCAATGCGACGCTCACCGACGGCACGGCCGACAGCCGATGCGCGAGCACGGATCCTGCCGACCCACCGCCGACGATCACATAATCGAAACGCGCGCTTACCCGCTCCATGCCTGTCTCCTGAATTGCTCGATCTATGCGCTGCTATCAGCTACCGCGAAACACGGGCTTGCGTTTGCCATGAAACGCTTCGACGCCTTCACGGAAATCGTCCGAACTGCGCAGCCGGCTATAGCAATGTCCTTCCAGTTCGATCGCGATCGAAAGCGGCGCGTCTTCGGTGTCGTTCAGCAGCTTCTTCGCAGTACGCTGCGCGAGCGGCGAGAAGGCGCGCAACTCGTCGACGAGTGCATCGGTCGCGGCTTCGAGCTCCGCATCGGGCACGCAGTCGACCGCGATGCCCCAGTCATACGCCTGCTTGCCCGGAATGCGGCGCGAGCGCATCACGATGTCCTTCGTGCGGCCGACGCCGACCATCTTCTGCAGACGCGCCGAGCCGCCCGAACCCGGAATCTGGCCGAGCTTCTGTTCCGGCAGTGCGTAGAAGCTGGTGTCGGTCGCGATGCGGAAATCACAGGCGAGCGACAGTTCGAAACCGACGCCGAAGCAGAAGCCGCGATTGGCCGCGATCACCGGCTTCGAGCACCGTGCGGGCGCGGCGACATTCCACGCCAACTTCGACACGTGTTCCGGCGACGCTTCGAGAAAGCCCTTGATGTCGCCGCCGCTCGAGAAGTGCTCGCCTTTCGCACGCAGCACGATCACGCGGACGCGGTCGTCCTCGTCGAGTGCTTCGAATGCGGCGCGCAGCTGGTCGCGTGCATGCATCGAGATCACGTTGAACGGCGGGCGGTGCAGCATGATGTCGGCGCGTTCGCGCGCGGCGTCGATTTCGATCGAGAAGCCGTCGAGTTCCTGCAGCAGCGTCTGGCCGCGATGAGTCAGGTCAGTCATGTGTTACTCCTTTTGTGGTTCTGTCAGGTTGTGCGGCGCCGTGCTCCGGTTCGTACTCGCCCGCGGAAAGCTTGCGGCGCAGGATCTTGCCGACCGGCGATTTCGGAATGTCGTCGACAAACACGTATTCGCGCGGGCGCTTGAAGTTGACGAGATCGGAGGTCCGGCAAAAGTCATCGAGCGCCTGGGCTTCGACGTATTCGCTGCGCTTGATGAAGGCGACAACACGCTGCCCCCAGCGCTCGTCTTTCACGCCAGCGACGGCCACTTCGTCCACCGCCGGATGCAGCGACAACACCGATTCGATATCGACTGGCGAGATGTTCTCGCCGCCGCTGATAATCATGTCGTCGACGCGGCCCGATACGAAGAGATCGCCGTCGTTATCGAAGTAGCCGGTGTCGCCGGTGAAATACCAGCCGTCGCGCAACGACTTCGCGTTCGCGTCAGGCCGGTTCCAGTAGCCTTCGAACGACTCGTCGCCGAGCAGGTCCGCAATGATCTGGCCTTCTTCGCCGGTTTGCGCGAGTTCGTCGGGCGACGTCGCGTCGAGCTTCACGACGCGCAGCCGCGTATTGACGCCGGCGCGGCCCGCGCTGCCGGGTTTCAGCGTCGCGTCCTGATCGATACTGAACGTGTAGACCTCGGACGAGCCGTAGTGATTGACGAACAGTTCCGGCTTGAAAGCAGCCGAAAGACGCTTCAGCAGACCGTCGTTCATCGGCGCGCCGGCAAAGCCGAGTTTCGTCACCGAACTTTTGTCGGTGCGCGCGAACTCCGGTGCGGCCAGCAGATCGTGATAGAGCGTGGGCACCAGGTACAGACACGTCAGCCGGTACGTGCAGATGGAATCGAGCGCAAGGGTCGCATTCCAGCGGCGAACGCAGACGAACAGCCCGTCGACGAGTGCCATCGCCAGCAGCGAGCGCACGCCCATCGTGTGATAGAGCGGCATCACGCCGAGCGTGCGTTCGCCGTGGCGATAGAGGTTCTGTGCGACGTGCGCGAGCGCGGCGGCGCGTTCGTGGCGATGCCGGCGCGGCACGCCCTTCGCCTTGCCCGTGGTGCCGGACGTGTAGAGGATCAGCGAGTAGTCTTCCGCGGTGGCCGCAGCAACAGCTGCGCCTTCGCGCCGACGCTCGCCCAGCAGTGCATCGAACGAAATCGACGCGCCCGCCGCATCGTCCAGCGCAATGCGCGCAACGGCCTTCGCGGCGGCGCTTTGCGTGACGGCTTCGGCGCAAACCGGCTCGTACACGATGGCTTTGACGCCCGCATCGGTCACGCAGTAATCGAGCTCATCGGGTTTCGCCCGCCAGTTCAGCGGCACGATCGCCACGCCGGCGAACTGGCACGCCCAGTGCAGCGTCGCCATTTCCCAGCGATTTTGCAGCACGACGAGCAGACGGTCGCCGTGTGCGAGGCCGAGTTCGTGCAGACCGTCCGCAACGTTCAGGATGATCCGGTGCCACTGCGCATACGTGAGCGTCAGTTCACCATCGACGAGCGCCAGCGCGTTCGGGCTGCGCTCCACGCTTTGCAGAAAGGTTCGGCCGAGATCAAGCATCGCTCGTCTCCTTCTCTTCCTGCGCCTGGCGCCGGCGCGCCGCCACATCGAGCACGGCGGCGACGATCGGCGTATAGCCTGTACAGCGGCACAGATGGCCCGACAGCATGTCGCGCACCTGCGCCTCGTTTGGATCCGGTACGCGCTTCAGATAGTCGGCGCACGACATCAGAATGCCGGCGGTGCAAAAGCCGCACTGCAGCGCGTGATGACGCTGGAACGCCTGCTGAAGGTCGCCGAGCGTCTGGTCGGGCGCGAGGCCTTCTACCGTATCGATGCGGCGGCCGTCCGCCTGCAACGCGAGCATCAGGCACGAACGTCCCGCCACACCGTCGATATGAACCGTGCAGGCGCCGCACACGCCGTGTTCGCATCCGACGTGCGTGCCGGTTGCGCCCAGTTCGTGCCGCAGAAGATCGGACAGCAGATCGCGCGGCTCGCAATAGCCGCTCCGTTCGCGGCCGTTGAGCGTCAAGGTGATTCGCCGCCGTTCGCCGCGCGGTTGTATGCCCTGCGGCATCGTATTAACAGGGGTCTTCGGGGTCTTGCTCACTTCGCCTCCTCTATCACGCGCCATCCCAGTTGCCGGACCAGATGCCGGCGATACGTCGCACTGACATGCGCGTCGTCCTGCGCGCCCAGCTTCCAGCTCAAATCGTTCAATGCAGTACGCAAGTCGTCGCCCTGCAGACGCGGCCAGCGCTCCACCACCGGCCGGTCGGCGACGCCACCCACTGCGAGCTGGATCAGGTTATCCGTCACCACCGCCGCGCACGACACGAGGGCGAAATCGCCATGACGGGCGGAGAATTCCGCAAAGCCGTAGCGCTCGCCCGGCTTTTTCAGCGGAAAACGCACAGCCTCGACAAGTTCGTCCGGCTCGCGCGCCGTCATCAACATCCCCTGAAAAAAGTCCTCGGCGGCGAGCACGCGCTTGCGCTTTGTCGAGCGCAGCAGCACACCGCCGCCCAGGGCTGCCAATGCGAGAGGCAACTCGGCGCTCGGATCCGCGTGAGCGATCGACCCGCATACGGTGCCGCGATTGCGGATCTGAAAGTGGGAAATGTGCGGGAACGCGAGAGCGAGCAACGGCACTTCGTCGCGCAGAGACGGGCGCCACTCGACGCTGCCCTGCGTCGCCGCCGCACCAATGACGAGCTGCCCCGCCTCGTTGTCGACCCGCACCGTATTCAACTCGTCGGTGCGGGAAATATCGACGAGCCAGCGCGGTTGCGCGAGGCGCATGTTCAGCACCGCCATCAGCGACTGGCCGCCGGCCAGCACGCGTGCGTCTTCGCCGCCATGCGCGAGCGCTTCGAGCGCATGTTCCGTACTCGTCGCGCGCAGATAATCGAACGGCGCCGGTTTCATGTTCTACTCCTGAAGAATGCGAGGAAGCGCGAGAGCCACGAGCCTTGCGCGCGGCCTTGATCGACGGGCTTGCCTGATGCTTGCCGGCCCAGCGATTCGAACAGTTGCCGCAGCACGACTTTCGCCGCGCCTTCGAGCATCCGCCCGCCGACTGCCGCAACCTTGCCCGACACCTGCGCTTCATAGTCGTACGACAGCCGCGTGCCGCGCTCCGTGGGCGTCAGTTCTACGAGTCCTTCGCCACGCGCGGTGCCAAGCGGCGAGCTGCCGGCACCAGCGAGGCGCAGACGATGCGGCGCGTCGATATCCGACAACCCGATCCGCGCTTCGAAGCGCGCCTTGATCATGCCGACGCCGACCGTCACATCGGCGCGATACTGGTTCGGTCCGGTCGCTTCGAGCGCGTGGCAGCCTGGAATGACCTTCGCGAGCGCCTGTGGGTCCATCAGCACCGCAAAGATCGCTTCAGGTGCGGCGTCGAGATCGACAGTGCCCCGCGCCGTCAGCGCCTTGCCGCCTGCAAGCGCCTTGTTCGACGCGGCGGCCGCAGCCGCTTGAAGTAACTCGGGACGCGAAGGCGGCGGATCGTCGATGCCGATCAGGTGCATCACCTTCGCAGGCGTGAGCGGCAAGCGGATATCCTCGACGCCGAGTGCATCGGCCACTGCATTTGCGATGCACGGCGGCGTGCTCATGTTGTTGCCTTCGCCCAGCCCTTTCGCACCGAGCGGCGTGAACGGCGACGGCGTTTCCAGATGCACGATCATCGGATCAGGCACTTCGCAGGTGGTTGGCATCAGGTAGTCGGCGAGCGTGCCCGACTGGAAACTGCCGTCTGCGCCGTAGCGGAACTCTTCCATCAGTGCCGCGCCCAGGCCCTGCGCGAACGCGCCACGAATCTGGCCGTCGGCGAGTGCCGGATTGAGCAGCGTGCCAGCGTCGTGGGCGGTCACATAGCGGTCGATGCGCACCCGGCCGGTTGCGCGGTCCACTTCGACGGCGCACATGTCGAACGCGAAACCGTAGGCCGCCGATGTGTTGATGCGATCCTGCTCGTCGGGCGCGTCCATGTGCGGCGGCGTCCAGAACACCGTCTCGCGCAGGCCCGGCTCTTCGCCTTCAGGCAACAGCGCGGGCGCCCAGTGCGGCGCATTGCTCGCGACGCGGCCAAACGGCAGCGCGCGGTCTTCCTTGCCCTTCGCAAAGATGCGGCCGTCTTCGAAACAGATGTCCTCGGGCGCACAACCCGATTGCTTCGCGACGATGCGGGCCACCTTGTCGCGCACACGCATCGCTGCCAGATGCACCGTGCCGGCCACCGCACCGGCAAAACGACTCGAATAGTTACCTGCCGCCACTGACCATGCGTCCTTGTGCGTGTCGAACTCGACGTTGACGACGATGTCGCGCGGATTCAAACCAAGCACATCGGCGACAACCTGCGCGCAGACAGTCATATGCCCCTGCCCCGCCGGCGTCGATGCAATCGTCACGACCACGCCGCCGAGCAGATCGACGCTGACTGTCGCGCTCGCGACGGCGCCGCTCTTCGGGCCGGCTTTTTTGCGCGCCTCGGCGGGCATCACGGTCGTGATGTAGCCCATGTTCGACACAGACGGCTCAACGATCGCCGCAAAGCCGATGCCATACACACGTCCTTCGCGGCGCGCCGCATCGCGACGCGCGACGAGTTCGTCGTAGCCGCCTTCAGCGAGCGAGCGGCGCAGCGCTTCCTGATAGTCGCCAGAATCGAGCAGCGCACCCGCTGCGGCGCGATACGGGAACGCATCGGCGGCGACGAAGTTGCGGCGATACACGTCGAGCACATCGAGCTTCAGTTTGATCGCGATGCGTTGCATCAGACGTTCAAGCGCGAAATACACCTGCGGTCCACCGAAACCGCGGACGAGGCCCGTCGGCGTTTTATTCGTGAGCGCCACGCGGTTGCGCACGACGAGATTCGGAATCGCGTAGGCGCCCGTCAGGCAGCCATGCATCCGGTAGAACGTTGCTGGCTCCGGCGCACGCAGATAGCCGCCGCAGTCCTCGATCTGGTCGTATGAGAGCGCGGTAATGCGGCCGTCGCCCTCAACGGCGGCTTCGAGCGTCGTCAGGCGCGCGGTGGCCGACGTGGCCGCGCTCAGATGCTCGAGGCGATCCTCGACCCATTTCACCGGTGCACCGGCCTTGCGCGACGCAAGGCACATCAACACCACATACGGAAACACCGCCTGCTTCACGCCGAAGCTGCCGCCCGAATCGCGCGGCGCCTTGTGCCGCAGACGATTTGCCGGCACGTTCAGCGCCATCGACATCACCGCATGCAGCGAGAAGGGCCCCATGAAATTCGACGTGACGTCATAACCCTCATCGCCGGACAGATACTCGGCGATCACCACGCCGCATTCGATCGGCGCACACGTGTCTGTCTCTTATACACATCTAAAAAAAAAAACCACAGAATCTCTCTATCCGCTCTCACATGAAACAGGTAGATGCGACAAAGATAGCAAGATTAGAAGCGTAACGTACGAAAGATGACAAGTGAGCTCGATATACTG
>NZ_VOSW01000136.1 GCF_009690905.1 Paraburkholderia madseniana | reverse complement strand
GCACAGGTCCGCCTGCGCTCTGGTGAAATCCGCCGCGTTCACGTTGAATGCCGCGCGACGATTGGTGAAGTTGGCAACGAAGAGCACAGCCTCCGTCAAATCGGTAAGGCTGGCGCGAACCGCTGGCGCGGTATCCGCCCGACGGTGCGTGGCGTTGCAATGAACCCGGTCGATCACCCGCACGGTGGTGGTGAAGGCAAGACGGCTGCAGGTCGCGATCCGGTGAGCCCGTGGGGCACGCCTGCTAAGGGTTATCGCACCCGCAGCAACAAGCGCACGACGAGCATGATCGTCCAGCGCCGTCACAAGCGTTAAGGAGTAGGCAATGGCACGTTCTGTAAAAAAAGGTCCGTTCTGCGACGCCCATTTGCTGAAGAAAGTTGAGTCGGCAGCCGCTGCACGTGACAAGAAGCCGATCAAAACCTGGTCGCGTCGTTCGACGATTCTGCCGGATTTCATCGGTTTGACGATTGCTGTGCACAACGGCCGTCAACACGTTCCGGTGTACATCTCGGAAAACATGGTCGGCCACAAGCTTGGCGAGTTTGCATTGACCCGGACGTTCAAGGGTCACGCAGCCGACAAGAAGGCTAAGAAATAAGGGGCTCATGATGGAAGTGAAAGCAATTCATCGCGGTGCCCGCATCTCGGCGCAGAAAACGCGCCTTGTGGCTGACCAGATCCGCGGTTTGCCGGTCGACAAGGCGCTGAACGTTCTGACGTTCTCGCCGAAGAAGGCTGCGGGAATCGTGAAAAAGGTCGTGCTGTCGGCGATCGCGAATGCGGAGCATAACGAAGGCGCCGATATCGACGAGCTCAAGGTAACGAGCATCATGGTCGACAAGGCTGCATCGCTCAAGCGTTTTACTGCGCGCGCTAAAGGCCGCGGTAACCGCATCGAGAAGCAATCCTGTCACATCACTGTGACGGTCGGGAATTAAGGGGTCATACGATGGGACAGAAAATTCATCCGACTGGCTTCCGTTTGGCCGTCAGCCGCAATTGGGCGTCGCGTTGGTACGCGAACAACAACAATTTCGCGGCGATGTTGCAGGAAGACATCGGTGTTCGTGAATACCTGAAGAAGAAGCTGAAAAACGCTTCGGTTGGTCGCGTCGTTATCGAGCGTCCGGCGAAAAACGCGCGCATCACGATTTATAGCTCGCGTCCGGGTGTCGTCATCGGTAAGAAGGGCGAGGATATCGAGCTGCTGAAGTCGGAACTGCAACGCCGCATGGGCGTTCCGGTCCACGTCAACATCGAAGAAATCCGCAAGCCGGAAACCGATGCGCAACTGATCGCTGACTCGATCACGCAACAACTCGAGCGTCGGATTATGTTCCGCCGCGCGATGAAGCGTGCGATGCAAAACGCAATGCGTCTGGGTGCTCAAGGCATCAAGATCATGAGCGCTGGCCGCCTGAACGGTATCGAAATCGCTCGTACGGAATGGTATCGCGAAGGTCGCGTGCCCCTTCATACGCTGCGTGCTGATATCGACTACGCAACTTCGGAAGCGAAGACGACGTACGGCATCATCGGCGTGAAGGTGTGGGTCTACAAGGGCGACACGCTCGGCCGCAACGACGCACCGGTGGTTGAAGAAGTCGCCGAAGAAAAGCGTCCGCGCCGCAACGCACGTCCGGGTGGCGATCGTCGTCCGCGTCGCGATGGTGAAGGTGGTGGCCCGGCAGGTGCACGCCGTGGCGCTCCCCGTCGTGCTGGCGGTGCCGGCGACGGCGGGAAGACTGGAGAATAACGATGCTGCAACCGAAACGCAGAAAATATCGCAAAGAGCAGAAGGGTCGTAACACCGGTATCGCTACCCGCGGCAACGCGGTGTCGTTCGGTGAGTTCGGCCTGAAGGCTATCGGTCGTGGTCGCTTGACCGCGCGCCAGATTGAAGCGGCACGTCGTGCAATGACGCGTCACATCAAGCGTGGTGGCCGCATCTGGATCCGCATCTTCCCGGACAAGCCGATCTCGCACAAGCCGGCTGAAGTACGTATGGGTAACGGTAAAGGTAACCCTGAGTACTACGTCGCGGAGATTCAACCGGGCAAGATGCTGTACGAAATGGACGGCGTAACCGAAGAGCTGGCACGCGAAGCGTTCCGTCTGGCTGCAGCTAAGCTGCCGCTCAAGACGACGTTTATCGTGCGTCAGCTCGGCGCCTAAGGAGTAAATGATGAAGGCTTCCGAACTTCACCAGAAAGATCAGGCCGCGCTCAACAAGGAGCTGTCGGACCTGTTGAAGGCGCAATTCGGCCTGCGCATGCAACTCGCGACCCAGCAGCTCACGAACACGAGCCAACTGAAGAAGGTTCGTCGCGACATCGCACGTGTGCGGACCGTCCTGACTGAGAAGGCGAACCAGAAATGAACGATAGCGTAAAAACCTCGCTCAAGCGGACGCTGGTCGGCAAGGTCGTCAGCAACAAGATGGACAAGACGGTCACCGTGCTGGTTGAGCACCGCGTGAAGCACCCGATCTACGGCAAGTACGTTGTGCGTTCGAAGAAGTACCACGCGCACGACGATGCGAACACGTACAACGAGGGTGACCTCGTTGAAATCCAGGAAACGCGTCCGATTTCGAAGACGAAAGCTTGGGTTGTGGCTCGCCTGGTCGAGGCTGCTCGCGTCATCTGACGCCGCAAAGTTGTAGAAGTAGTTGAAATCGCAGTAAGTTTCGCTTGCAAGACCGAGATTATCAGTTATAATCTCGGTCTTCCCTCTTTTATGGGAGCCCCGTCGCGGGCGAAGTTGGTGGGGGAAGCGGTTCAGGCGCCAGTCTGTTCCGAAGGATTCACCGGATTGCGATGGCGGGTTTCGTTTGCCGTCGCTGCTGTTCATACCCAAGCAGCCGATTGGCTGACGGGACCAAGACTGACCGGGTACGCCATGGTGGTGTGACCGGATTAAGTTGGGATAGATAAACCATGATCCAGACCGAAACTCGGCTTGAAGTGGCCGACAACACCGGTGCGCGTGAAGTCATGTGCATCAAGGTTCTCGGCGGCTCGAAGCGTCGTTATGCCAGCATTGGCGACATCATCAAGGTGACCGTCAAAGAAGCAACGCCGCGCGGGCGCGTGAAGAAAGGCGAAATTTACAACGCCGTGGTGGTTCGCACCGCCAAGGGCGTGCGCCGTCAGGACGGCTCGCTGATCAAGTTCGATGGCAATGCTGCAGTGCTGTTGAATGCCAAGCTCGAACCTATTGGCACCCGTATTTTCGGGCCTGTTACGCGCGAGTTGCGCAGCGAACGATTCATGAAGATCGTTTCGTTGGCACCTGAAGTGCTGTAAGGAGTCGCGATGAACAAGATTCGCAAAGGTGACGAAGTTATCGTCATCACCGGCAAAGATAAAGGCAAGCGCGGCGTCGTGCTGTCCGTTGGCGAAGACAAGGTAATTGTCGAGGGCATCAACCTCGTCAAGAAGCACGTCAAGCCGAACCCGATGAAGGGTACGACGGGTGGTGTGGAAGCCAAGACGATGCCGCTGCAAATTTCGAACGTCGCATTGGTCGACGCGAATGGCAAGGCGTCGCGTGTAGGCATCAAGGTCGAGGGAGACAAGAAAGTCCGTTTCCTTAAGACGACCGGTGCCGTGCTGAGCGCCTGACGCTGCGGAGTAAAAAAATGGCTCGTTTGCAAGAGTTTTACAAAGAGAAGGTTGTACCCGGCCTCATCGAGAAGTTCGGTTACAAGTCCGTGATGGAAGTGCCGCGCATCACCAAGATCACCCTGAACATGGGCCTTGGCGAAGCGGTTGCTGACAAGAAGATCATCGAAAACGCCGTTGGCGACCTGACGAAGATCGCAGGCCAGAAGCCGGTGATCACGAAGGCACGCAAGGCAATCGCTGGCTTCAAGATCCGTCAGGGCTATCCGATCGGTGCAATGGTCACGTTGCGTGGTCAGGCAATGTACGAATTTCTGGACCGTTTCGTGACGGTTGCGCTCCCCCGTGTGCGCGACTTCCGTGGCGTGTCGGGTCGTGCGTTCGATGGTCGCGGCAACTACAACATCGGGGGGAAAGGGCAGATCATTTTCCCCGAAATCGACTACGACAAGATCGACGCACTGCGTGGGCTGAACATCAGCATCACGACAACTGCGAAGACCGACGACGAAGCAAAGGCTCTGCTCGCCAGCTTCAAGTTCCCGTTCAGAAACTGAGGTTACCGTGGCTAAACTGGCACTGATCGAACGTGAAAAGAAGCGTGCTCGCCTGGCCGCTAAGTACGCTCCCAAGCGTGCTGAGCTGAAAGCGATTATCGGCGATATGAGCAAGTCGGACGAAGAGCATTACGCAGCACGTCTGGAACTGCAACAACTGCCGCGCAACTCTAACCCGACCCGTAAGCGCAATCGTTGCGCAATTACCGGTCGCCCGCGTGGCACGTTCCGTAAATTCGGGCTGGCGCGTAACAAGATTCGCGAAATCGCGTTCCGCGGCGAGATCCCTGGCCTGACCAAGGCGAGCTGGTAATAGGAGAAACGTAAATGAGCATGAGTGATCCTATCGCCGATATGCTGACTCGCATCCGCAATGCGCAGATGGTTGAGAAAGTTTCGGTGACAATGCCCTCGTCGAAAGTCAAGGTTGCGATTGCGCAGGTCCTGAAGGACGAAGGCTATATCGATGATTTCGCAGTGAAGTCCGAAGGTGCGAAGTCTGAATTGAACATCGTGTTGAAGTACTACGCTGGCCGTCCGGTGATCGAGCGCATTGAACGCGTTTCGAAGCCTGGTCTGCGTGTGTACCGCGGCCGTAACGACATCCCCGTGGTCATGAATGGCCTCGGCGTGGCAATCGTGTCGACGCCGAAGGGCGTGATGACGGACCGCAAGGCGCGTGCAACGGGCGTTGGCGGCGAAGTCATCTGCTACGTCGCTTAAGGCCGAAAGGAGAGAAACATGTCTCGAGTAGGTAAAAGCCCGATCGCGCTGCAAGGCGCAGAAGTGGCCCTGAGCGACGAACGCATTACCGTCAAGGGCCCGCTGGGTACGATTTCGCAGGCTGCAAACAGCCTCGTGAAGGTGGTGAACGACAACGGCACGCTGAAGTTCGAGCCGGTGGACGAAAGCCGCGAAGCGAATGCGATGTCGGGCACGATGCGCGCACTGGTTGCGAACATGGTGAACGGCGTGACGAAGGGTTTCGAGCGCAAGCTGACGCTGGTTGGCGTCGGTTACCGCGCACAGGCGCAAGGCGACAAGCTGAACCTGTCGCTGGGTTTCTCGCACCCCGTGGTGCACCAGATGCCGGAAGGCGTCAAGGCTGAAACCCCGACGCAAACCGAAATCGTGATCAAGGGGATCAATAAGCAACAAGTTGGCCAGGTCGCTGCAGAAGTGCGCGGCTATCGCCCGCCGGAGCCCTACAAGGGCAAGGGTGTGCGTTACGCCAACGAGGTTGTGATCCTCAAAGAAACGAAGAAGAAGTAAGGGTGCGCAATCATGGATAAGACTCAATCTCGCCTGCGCCGCGCTCGTCAGACGCGTATCAAGATCGCTGAGCTGCAGGTCGCGCGTCTCGCCGTGCATCGCACGAACACGCACATCTATGCGCAAGTGTTCTCGCCGTGCGGCACCAAGGTGCTCGCCAGCGCGTCGACGCTCGAAGCCGAAGTGCGTGCGCAACTGGCTGATCAGACTGGCAAGGGCGGCAACGTCGCTGCTGCGACCCTGATCGGTAAGCGCATTGCAGAAAAGGCTAAGGCTGCCGGCATCGAATCCGTCGCCTTCGACCGTTCGGGTTTCCGTTACCACGGCCGCGTGAAAGCGCTGGCTGATGCGGCGCGCGAAGCCGGACTCAAGTTCTAAGGGAAGAATTCGTCATGGCAAAGATGCAAGCGAAAGTTCAGGCTGACGAACGCGACGACGGCCTGCGCGAAAAGATGATTTCGGTCAACCGCGTGACCAAGGTTGTGAAGGGCGGCCGGATTCTCGGTTTTGCCGCACTGACCGTGGTTGGTGACGGTGATGGCCGCGTCGGTATGGGCAAGGGCAAGGCGAAGGAAGTGCCGGTCGCTGTTCAGAAGGCGATGGAACAGGCTCGCCGCAACATGTTCAAGGTGCCGCTTAAGAACGGTACCCTGCAACACGAAGTGCACGGTAAGCACGGCGCATCGATGGTCCTCCTCGCCCCGGCGAAGGACGGTACCGGTGTGATCGCTGGCGGCCCGATGCGCGCAGTGTTCGACGTGATGGGCGTGCAGAACGTTGTGGCCAAGAGCCACGGTTCGACGAACCCGTACAACCTCGTTCGTGCAACGCTCGACGGTCTGCGTAAGCAGTCGACGCCGGGTGATATCGCGGCGAAGCGCGGCAAGTCCGTCGAAGATATTCTGGGCTAAGGTGGACACCATGTCTGATAAAACTGTCAAGGTCCAGCTCGTCAAGAGCCTGATCGGCACCCGTGAAACGCACCGTGCAACGGTGCGTGGCTTGGGCCTGCGCCGACTCAACTCGGTTAGCGAGTTGCAGGACACGCCGGCTGTGCGCGGCATGATCAACAAGGTTTCGTACCTCGTTAAGGTCATCAGCTAAGCGGCTGACCAGGACTCAAGGAGTTGATAATGGAATTGAATAACCTGAAGCCGGCTGAAGGCTCGAAGCACGCTAAGCGTCGCGTCGGCCGTGGCATCGGCTCCGGTCTGGGCAAGACGGCTGGCCGCGGTCACAAGGGTCAGAAGTCGCGTTCGGGCGGCTTTCACAAGGTTGGCTTCGAAGGCGGTCAAATGCCGCTGCAACGTCGCCTGCCGAAGCGTGGCTTCACCTCGCTGACGAAGGAATTCGTCGGTGAAGTGCGTCTCTCTGATCTGGAAAAGCTGCCGGTCGACGAAATCGATCTGTTGGCTCTGAAGCAAGCCGGCCTGCTCGGCGAGCTGATCAAGAGCGCCAAGATCATCGCGACGGGCGAGCTTAAGCGCAAGATCGTTGTGAAGGGTCTGGGTGCGACGAAGGGTGCGCGCGCTGCTATTGAAGCAGCCGGCGGCTCTTTTGCCGAGTAACGCGCAAGTTATTTGCCGTCACTAGCATTTGCATCGGAGAAGGTACTTGGCTAACAGTCCGAGTCTCGCAAAACCCGGTCGCAGCGCGGCGAAGTTTGGCGATCTGCGTCGGCGTGCAGTGTTCCTGCTGCTGGCGTTGATCGTCTACCGTATCGGCGCGCACATTCCGGTGCCGGGTATTGACCCGGACCAGCTGGCAAAGTTGTTCCAAAGCCAGTCGGGCGGCATCCTTGGCATGTTCAACATGTTCTCGGGTGGTGCACTTTCGCGGTTCACGATTTTTGCGCTGGGGATCATGCCGTACATTTCGGCGTCGATCATCATGCAGTTGCTGGCGATTGTCTCGCCGCAACTCGAAGCGCTGAAAAAGGAAGGGCAGGCGGGGCAACGGAAGATTACGCAGTACACGCGTATCTTTACGGTCCTGCTGGCGACGTTCCAGGCGTTCGGCATCGCCGTCGCACTGGAAAATCAGCCGGGCCTGGTGATCGATCCGGGGATGGTATTTCGGCTGACGACGGTCGTGACGCTGGTGACCGGCACGATGTTCCTGATGTGGCTGGGTGAGCAGATCACGGAACGCGGGCTTGGTAACGGTATCTCGATCATCATTTTCGGCGGTATTGCGGCGGGTTTTCCGAACGCAATCGGTGGTCTTTTCGAACTGGTGCGAACTGGCTCGATGAGCATCATCTCGGCGATTATCGTGGTCGCGCTGATTGCCGGTGTGACGTATCTGGTGGTGTTCATCGAACGCGGCCAGCGCAAGATTCTTGTGAATTACGCCAAGCGGCAAGTCGGTAACAAGATTTACGGCGGACAGTCTTCACATCTGCCGCTGAAGTTGAATATGTCGGGCGTGATTCCGCCGATCTTTGCATCGTCGATCATTCTCTTCCCGGCAACCATCCTGAACTGGTTTAGTTCGGGGTCGCGTACCAGCTGGTTCGCAGACACGTTGCACAACGTGGCCGAAGCCCTTAAGCCCGGTCAACCCGTGTACGTGTTGCTGTACGCGTTGGCGATCGTCTTCTTCTGCTTCTTCTACACCGCACTGGTGTTCAACAGCAGAGAAACGGCCGACAACCTGAAAAAGAGTGGCGCTTTCGTCCCAGGCATCCGCCCGGGCGATCAAACGGCGCGATACATCGACCGCATCCTGACGCGTCTGACGCTGGCTGGTGCGATCTACATCGTGTTTGTTTGTCTGCTGCCTGAATTTTTGGTACTGCGCTGGAACGTGCCGTTTTATTTTGGTGGAACGTCGCTGCTGATCATTGTCGTCGTCACAATGGATTTCATGGCGCAGGTGCAGTCGTACGTTATGTCGCAACAGTATGAATCGCTGCTGAAGAAAGCTAATTTCAAAGGCGGCGGCGTCCCGATGCGTTGAAAGGACTTATGGCCAAAGACGATGTTATCCAGATGCAGGGTGAAGTCATCGAAAACCTGCCTAACGCTACCTTTAGGGTGAAGCTGGAAAACGGCCATGTCGTATTGGGACACATATCCGGCAAGATGCGGATGCACTACATCCGAATCTTGCCGGGCGACAAGGTAACGGTTGAATTGACGCCTTACGATCTGTCGCGTGCGCGGATCGTGTTCCGGGCGAAGTGATTTGAAAAAAGGGTAATATCATGAAAGTGATGGCATCGGTTAAGCGCATTTGCCGCAATTGCAAGATCATCAAGCGCAAAGGCGTTGTGCGCGTGATTTGCAGCTCTGATCCGCGCCACAAACAGCGTCAAGGCTGAACGCCGCGCTTTTTGCTGCGCTTTTTGTTTGAGGAAAAACAATGGCTCGTATCGCAGGGGTTAACATCCCGAATCACCAGCATACCGAAATCGGCCTGACGGCAATTTACGGTATCGGCCGCACGCGCTCGCGCGACATCTGCGTCGCTGCTGGTGTGGCATTTTCGAAGAAGGTCAAGGACCTGAACGACGCAGACCTCGAAAAGCTGCGTGAAGAAGTCGGCAAGTTCATCGTTGAAGGCGATCTGCGCCGTGAAACGACGATGAACATCAAGCGCCTGATGGATCTCGGCTGCTACCGTGGCGTGCGTCATCGCAAGGGCCTGCCCCTGCGTGGCCAACGCACGCGTACGAATGCCCGTACGCGCAAGGGTCCGCGTCGTGCAGCGCAATCGCTGAAGAAGTAAGCGGAACTGACAGTTACAGGAAAACGTAATGGCTAAGGCTTCGAACAACTCCGCGGCGCAACGCGTTCGCAAGAAGGTCAAGAAGAACGTCGCCGAGGGCGTGGTTCACGTTCACGCGTCGTTCAACAACACCATCATCACGATCACCGATCGTCAAGGCAATGCACTTGCTTGGGCAACGTCGGGTGGTCAGGGCTTCAAGGGTTCGCGTAAATCGACCCCGTTTGCAGCCCAGGTGGCAGCCGAATCGGCTGGCCGCGTGGCGATGGAATACGGCGTGAAGAACCTCGAAGTGCGTATCAAGGGCCCCGGCCCTGGCCGCGAATCGGCGGTGCGCGCGTTGCATGGTCTTGGCATCAAGATCACCGCGATCTCCGACGTGACGCCGGTCCCGCACAACGGCTGCCGTCCGCCGAAGCGTCGTCGTATCTAAGACGCTGTTTTCGCTAGCGCCTGTCGCCGCCGGGGTTCAAGCCGGCGACCACAGGCTGCTTGCGCTATTGAATTGACTAAGCCCACCGTTCGACCCAAAGGGTTCGGACTAGCGCGAGTGCATGCATTCGTGTGATCAATCATAGAAGGAATCAACGTGGCACGTTATATCGGCCCTAAGGCCAAGCTGTCCCGCCGTGAAGGCACTGACCTCTTCCTGAAGAGCGCCCGTCGTTCGCTCGCTGACAAGTGCAAGCTTGACAGCAAGCCTGGCCAGCACGGCCGCACGTCGGGTGCACGTACGTCCGACTACGGCACGCAGCTGCGCGAAAAGCAAAAAGTGAAGCGCATCTACGGTGTCCTCGAGCGTCAATTCCGCCGTTACTTCGCTGAAGCCGACCGCCTGAAGGGCAACACAGGTGAAAACCTGCTGCAATTGCTCGAATCGCGTCTCGACAACGTCGTGTATCGCATGGGCTTCGGCTCGACGCGCGCTGAAGCACGTCAGCTCGTGAGCCACAAGGCGATCACGGTGAACGGCGTGGTGTCGAACATCCCGTCGATGCAAGTGAAGGCAGGCGACGTCGTCGCAGTGCGCGAACAAAAGAAGAAGCAGGCGCGTATTCTCGAAGCGCTGTCGCTGGCTGAGCAAGGCGGTCTGCCGAGCTGGGTCGCTGTCGATTCGAAGAAATTCGAAGGTACGTTCAAGCAGAAGCCGGAACGCAGCGACATCGCTGGCGATATCAACGAAAGCCTGATCGTCGAATTGTATTCGCGGTAATCGGATTAACGGCCGGGGCACCCCGATTGCGTTGCGCAAGGGGGCGTCTCGGCTGTTTATTTTCAGGTTGTTACCGGTCAGCCTTATCGGTGTAACGAGCCGAGGGTATTGAAAAGGAAAACCTATGCAAACCAGTTTGTTGAAGCCCAAGATCATCGCTGTTGAATCGCTTGGTGAGAGCCACGCGAAAGTGGTCATGGAACCGTTTGAACGCGGTTACGGCCACACCTTGGGTAACGCGCTTCGGCGCGTGCTGCTGTCGTCAATGATCGGCTACGCGCCGACCGAAGTGACGATCGCAGGCGTCGTACATGAGTATTCGACGCTCGACGGTGTGCAAGAGGATGTGGTCAACCTGTTGTTGAACCTGAAGGGCGTAGTGTTCAAGCTGCATAACCGTGACGAAGTGACGGTTACGCTGCGCAAGGAAGGCGAAGGCGTTGTCACCGCTGGCGACATCGAACTCGCGCACGATTGCGAAGTGATCAACCCGGATCACGTGATTGCGCATTTGTCGAAGGGCGGCAAGCTCGACGTGCAGATCAAGGTCGAAAAGGGCCGTGGTTATGTGCCGGGCAATGTGCGTCGTTACGGCGAAGAGTCGGCCAAGATCATCGGCCGTATCGTGCTGGACGCGTCGTTCTCGCCGGTTCGCCGCGTGAGCTACGCCGTTGAAAGCGCGCGCGTCGAACAGCGTACCGACCTCGACAAGCTCGTGATGAACATCGAGACCAACGGTGTGATCTCGCCGGAAGAAGCGATCCGTCAATCGGCGCGTATTCTGGTTGATCAACTGTCGGTGTTCGCTGCACTGGAAGGCACTGAAGCAACGGCGGAAGCGCCGTCGCGTGCGCCGCAGATCGATCCGATCCTGCTGCGTCCGGTTGATGATCTCGAACTGACGGTTCGTTCCGCGAACTGCCTGAAGGCCGAGAACATTTACTACATCGGCGACCTGATCCAGCGTACGGAAAACGAGTTGCTCAAGACCCCGAATCTGGGGCGCAAGTCGTTGAACGAAATCAAGGAAGTACTGGCGTCGCGTGGTTTGACGCTCGGCATGAAACTCGAAAACTGGCCGCCGGCAGGTTTGGACAAGTAAGTCGAGAAGTAATCTCGGGATAAGACCCCGCTGCTGCACTGGCAAAGACGCGGATTTTCCTTTAAAATCCGCGTCTTGGCTTTTTTCACTACCGGCCCGTGCACTCATCACCGTTGGGAAACCGAGGGTAGACCGAGCGCGATAGAAGAGCTGGACCAAAACTTTGAATCAAAGGAATTAACATGCGTCACCGTCATGGTTTGCGGAAACTGAACCGCACGAGCAGCCACCGTCTGGCAATGCTCCGTAACATGTCCAACTCGTTGATCGAGCACGAAGTCATCAAGACGACGCTGCCGAAGGCGAAAGAACTCCGTAAAGTCGTCGAGCCGCTGATCACGCTCGGCAAGAAGCCGTCGCTGGCAAATCGTCGTCTGGCGTTCAACCGCCTGCGCGATCGTGACTCGGTCACGAAGCTGTTCGAAGTCCTCGGCCCGCGTTACGCTACCCGTCCGGGCGGCTACCTGCGCGTCCTGAAGTTCGGCTTCCGCGTCGGCGACAACGCACCGATGGCACTGGTCGAATTGCTGGACCGTCCGGAAGTCGAAGAAGTTGAAGTGCAAGAAGCTGAGTAAGCTTTTTAGCATCGAAGAAAAAGCCAGGCGCCAAGCCTGGCTTTTTTGTTTATAGCGGCGAATTTCACTGCGGCATGTCGATCGCGGCGGCCAAATGCCGCATGCTTGCTGCGTGGGCGTCTGCGGCACCGCGAGGCTAGGTGATACGATATTGGCACTTGAATCGTGTCTGTCTGGAGCCTTCGTGAGCGTGAGCTTGAATGTGACCTTGATTCTGACCACGGTACCGGATGCTGCCGTTGCTCAGAAGCTCGCCGCGGATGCGTTGGCCGCGCGGCTATGCGCCTGCGTCACGCAGTTGGGCACTGTGCAGTCCAGCTATCACTGGCAGGGCGCCGTCGAAACGACGCAGGAGATCCAATTGCTGTTCAAGACCAGCGCGGCACGCGCGCTCGAGCTCGAGCAGTACATTCAGGCCCACCATCCCTACGACACGCCGGAAATCCTCTCGTGGCAAGCTACGGCATCGGTCGCGTACGGCCAGTGGATTGCTGCTGAAACCCAACGTCCTCTCCATGTTTAACGGTCTAAATCGACGTGCGCGTCACGCGTTGCGCGTAGTCTTCTTCCTGTTCGGCTGCCTGATATTCGCGCAGTTCGGCACGCTTGCCCGCGCTGCGGACGACTTCCTCGATCCCGCCGTCGCCTTCAAATTCAGCGCGACCGAGAAACCGGGCGAAGTCGACGTCACGTACAAGATCGCGGACGGTTACTACATGTACCGTGAGCGCTTCGCGTTCGCGACCCGCAACGGCACGACGACGATTGGCGAGCCCCAATTGCCGGCTGGTCATGTCAAGTTCGATCAGACCTTCAACAAGAACGTCGAGACGTATCGCAGTGAGCTGACGATCCGCATCCCGGTGAAACAGGCCCAGGGGCCGTTCGACCTGGCCGTCACGTCTCAAGGCTGTGCCGATGCAGGCATCTGCTATCCGCCGATGGAGCGCGTGTACCACGTGAGCGGCGAGGCTTTGCAGCCGGCCGGCAGTGCGGCGGCTACCGGCGGCGGCTCTACGCAGCAATCCGCAGCAGCCGGCGCGCCGTGGTATGAGCGCGCCACCAGCGCCGACTATGCGCAATCGCTGCTGCAAGGCGGTGGCTTCTTCGCGATCATCGGGCTCTATTTCGTGGCCGGCGCCGTGCTCAGCCTGCTGCCGTGCTCGTATCCGATGATCCCGATCCTGTCGGCGATCATCATTGGCGAAGGCGCGCGGGTGACGCGTGCCCGCGGCTTTGCGTTGTCGCTGGCCTATGTGATCGGCATGGCGCTCGTCTACACGGCGCTTGGCATTGCGGCCGCGCTCGTTGGGCAGAGCCTCGGCGCGTGGCTGCAGAACCCGTGGGTACTTGGTACGTTCGGCGTACTGCTGACCGTTTTCGCCTTGACGCTGATCGCGGGCTTCGACATCGCTTTGCCGCAGCGCTGGCAGGACGGCGTGTCGCGCGCGTCGACCGGACGTTCCGGCGGCAAGTTTGCCGCTGTGGCGGTAATGGGTGCCCTGTCCGCGCTGGTGGTCGGGGCCTGCATGACCGCGCCGCTTTTTGCCGTGCTGGCATTCATTGCGCATACGGGCGACGCGTTGCTCGGCGGCGCGGCGCTGTTCTCGATGGGACTCGGTCTCGGCGTACCGCTCCTGATTATCGGCCTTGGCGCTGGTACCTTGCTGCCGCGCGCCGGCGCTTGGATGGACGGCGTCAAGGTGTTTTTCGGCGTAGTGTTGCTTGCGGCGGCCCTGTGGATCGTCTGGCCGGTGCTTGGTGCGACCGCGACCATGCTGTTGAGCGCGCTGTGGTTGCTGATCGCTGCAGCCGGGCTTGGTCTTTTCTCGGCCTCGACGGCGGGCGCTTCGGTGTGGCGCCGGCTCGGCCGTGGTATTGGCGCAGCGCTGGCAATCTGGGCGGCGGTGCTGCTGGTCGGCCTTGCTGCGGGTTCGTCCGATCCGCTGCGTCCGCTAGCGGTCCTGGCCGCACGTGGGGGCGGGGAAGCAAGCGTGGCAAACACCTCTAACATGCCGAATACAGCGCCACAGAGCGATCTGACGTTCGCTTCGGTGCGTTCCTCGACCGAGCTCGACGAGGCCGTCAAAACGGCTGCGCAGCCCGCTATGCTCGATTTTTACGCAGACTGGTGCGTGAGCTGCAAAGAGATGGAGAAGTTCACGTTCAGCGATCCGCGCGTTCAGGCGAAGTTGAAGCAGATGAACCTGCTGCGCGCCGACGTCACCGCGAATAACGCCGACGATCAGATGCTGCTCAAGCGCTTCAGCCTGTTCGGCCCGCCCGGCATCATCTTTTTCGACCAGGGCGGCAAGGAAGTGCTGCGCGTCGTCGGCTACGAGTCCGCAGACAAGTTTTTGCGCACCCTCGATCGCGCGAACGCGCCCCGGGGCGTAACGCAAAGCAGCTCGCCCGCCTGAGCGGGCAAAGAAACCCGCGCCGACACGCCCGTAGAAGACGCACGCCAGAACACGCATAAAAAAACGGAGGCACGACTTAAAAAGTCGGCCTCCGTTTATTTGGGGCGCTTTCAAAGACTAGCGCCGCCGGCAAAGCGACACGTTAAATCACTTCTGTGAGCGCAAAATCCGCGCGGCATCCAGCGCGAAGTAGGTCAGCACGCCATCCGCGCCTGCGCGCTTGAACGCCAGCAGCGATTCCATCATCGCCTTGTCGTGATCGAGCCAGCCATTTTGCGCGGCCGCCTTCAGCATCGCGTATTCGCCGCTGACCTGATACACGTAGGTCGGGAACTTGAACTCGTCCTTCACACGACGCACGATGTCCAGATACGGCATGCCCGGTTTGACCATCACCATATCCGCGCCTTCTTCGATGTCCGCCTGCACTTCGCGCAGCGCTTCATCCGAATTGGCCGGATCCATCTGGTAGGTCATCTTGTTGCCCTTGCCGAGGTTCGTCGCGGAACCGACGGCATCGCGGAACGGGCCGTAAAACGCCGACGCGAACTTGGCCGCGTAAGCCATGATGCGCGTGTGGATATGTCCCTCGCTCTCGAGCATTTCGCGGATCGCGCCAATGCGGCCGTCCATCATGTCCGAGGGCGCAACGATATCGACGCCCGCTTCAGCTTGCACACGCGCCTGTTCCACGAGGATCTCGACGGTTTCGTCGTTGATCACGTAGCCCGCTTCGTCGAGCACGCCGTCCTGGCCGTGGCTCGTGTACGGATCGAGCGCGACGTCGGTCAGTACGCCGAGGTCGGGAAAGTTCTTTTTCAGTTCGCGAACCGCGCGCGGAATCAGGCCAGCGGGGTTGGTCGCCTCGCGGCCATCAGGCGTCTTCAAGGAAGGGTCGATTGCCGGAAAGAGCGCCAGTACCGGCACGCCCAGTTCGACGCATTGCTCGGCCACACCCATCAGCAGATCCACCGACACGCGCTCGACGCCTGGCATCGACGGTACGGCTTGCCGCACGTTGGTGCCTTCGACGATAAACACGGGAAAGATCAGATCGTTGGTGGTGAGGATGTTTTCTCGCATCAGACGGCGCGAGAAGTCGTCACGGCGCATGCGGCGCGGACGGTAGTGCGGAAAGAAGCTCATAACCGAATCGAAGAAACGTGGATGTGTGGAGTGGACAAGTAGCGCCTGCCTCCGCTCCCGGAAACTTTTCGAGACAATGGTATATCATACCGATCGAGCAAGGCGCCCTGCGCTGACCTCCCCGCTTCTCCTCCCTGAGCGGGTGCCTGTCGTTTTTTCGATTAGGCTGTTTGACCCGCCGTTAAAGCGGCGGGGTTTTTTTTGGGCGGCCGGGATGGCGTTTTTTTCCTGGGCTCGTACCCGCCGCGAGATTACTGCGCCGCGTCTGCTTCTCCCTTGGCCTCGGGGATCAACCAGCTTTCGATCAGTTCGTGCGCTTCGTCGATGCCGACGCGCTTGAGCGCCGAGAACAACTGTGCGGTCAGTTCGCCCTGGTAGCCTGCGGCGCGATATTCGGCCAAACCTTTCTGTGTCGCGCGCAAGGCGTTGACGCTTTCCTGGCGCGTCAATTTGTCGCACTTCGTCAGCAGCGTGTGGATCGGCTTGCCGGTCGGCGCGAACCATTCGATCATCCGCCGGTCCAGATCCGTCAACGGGCGGCGCGAGTCCATCATCAGGATCATGCCGCGCAGTTGCGAGCGCGATTGCAGGTAGGTGGAGAGCAGTGCTTCCCAGTGGGCCTTGGCCGCGCCCGGCACTTCCGCATAGCCGTAGCCCGGCAGGTCGACCAGATGCGCGGTTGGTTCGTCCTCCTTGCCCACCGAGAAATAATTGATGTGCTGCGTGCGGCCAGGCGTCTTACTGGCGAACGCGAGGCGCTTCTGATTGCAGAGAATATTGATGGCCGTGGACTTGCCTGCATTCGAGCGTCCCGCAAAGCAGATCTCAGGTTGCGCGGTGGCCGGCAGATCACGTAAGTGATTGACGGTCGTGAAAAAGCGGGATTGGTGGAGCAGGAAGGACATGATCAGGCCGGTATTCGAGACGCCGGGGAACCCGGAGTGGGGACGGGTCAAGCCCGACTGGCGTCTTAGCGATTAGCGAGTTATTGTACAATACGATGGTTTACTGAAAACCTGAGGGGGCCAGCCCGCGTGCCTTGGCGGCTCTTTGCGGTCACTCAGTCGCTGTCGTATCTTGCAAAACCTCTAAAATCCCACAAGACGAGACAGGGTGTGCGAATGAATCGACTGTGCAAGACTCTGATGGTGCTTCAAGTAGCGGCAGGTCTTTCAGGTTTGGCAATTCAGGCACGAGCAGCAGATCCGGCAAAGCCGGACGTCAATCGGGGGCAGGCAATCGCAGTGCAGGTTTGCGCGTCATGTCACGGTGCAGACGGCAACAGTGCTGGTGGTGCGTATCCGAAGCTGGCAGGTCAGCATCCCGAGTATCTCGTCAAGCAACTGATGGATTTCAAAACGCAGCCGGGCGCCAAGCAGCCCGCGCGCAACAATGCGATCATGGCGGGCATGGCCGCGGCGCTGTCCGATCAGGACGTGGTCAACGTGGCGGCTTATTTCTCGACGCAGACCCCGAAACCAGGTTACGCGCATAGCAAGGACACCGTCCCGCTCGGTCAGAAGATTTATCGCGGTGGGATTGCGGACAAGGGAGTACCGGCGTGCGCGAGTTGCCACGGACCGACCGGTCAGGGGATTCCGTCGCAGTATCCGCGTCTGTCGGGGCAGTGGGCCGAATACACGGTGGCGCAGTTGACCGCGTTCACGCAGGGCTCGGGCGCACGTAACAACAATGAGGCGATGCACGCCGTTGGATCGCGTCTGTCGGACAGCGAGATCAAGGCTGTAGCCGATTACATCGCGGGCTTGCACTAAGAAGTCCGCACGCAAGCAACCGGCCCGGCGAGGCCGGTACAAAACAAGAAAAGGGTGAGGGCGTCGTGTCTACGACAGCCCTTCACCCTTTTTTGCTGTTCAGTCGGAGTATGAATGAGCTTCACCACGTCGGGTTTGCAGTCGAAGTCGGGCAATCGCTTCACGCGCAGCATCATCGAGGTATTGAGTTCGATGCGCTTCGCGATCTCGTTGCTCGTGATCCTGTCGATCGCCAGTATTATCGGCACCGTCCTCACGCAGGACGATCCGTATCCCAACTACGTCAATCAGTTCGGCCCGTTCTGGGCGGACATCTTCCGCTCGCTGAGCCTGTACACGGTGTACAGCTCGTGGTGGTTCATGCTGATTCTCGGCTTCCTGATGGTGTCGGTGTCGCTGTGCGTGATCCGCAATGCGCCGAAAATGGTCGCGGACGCCAAGAGCTGGAAAGACAAGGTCCGCGAAGGCAGCTTGCGCGCGTTCCATCATAAGGGCGAGTTCGCGGTGCACGGCAAGCGCGCGCAGACCGCGGCGGTACTCGCCAAACTCTCGGCCAAGCTCGGCTACAAGTTCGTCACACGTGAGTCGGACGGTGCAACGCTGATCGCAGCGAAGCGCGGCGCGCTGACCAAGTTCGGCTACATCTCGGCGCACATTGCGATTGTGGTGATCTGTCTGGGCGGCCTGCTCGACAGCAATCTGCCGATCAAGCTGCAAATGTGGCTGTTCGACAAGTCGCCGATCCGCGCCAACACGGTGATCAACGACATTCCGCCGGAACATCGTCTGTCGCAATCGAACCCGACTTTTCGCGGCTATGCGTGGGTGCCGGAAGGGCAGCATGTGTCGACGGCGATCCTTAACCAGCCGGACGGCTCGCTGATCCAGGACCTGCCGTTCTCGATCGAGCTGAACAAGTTCATCGTCGACTACTACTCAACGGGCATGCCGAAGCTGTTTGCGAGCGACATCGTCGTGGTCGACCATAAGACGGGCGCACGCGTGCCGGCACGCGTCGAAGTGAACAAGCCGTTCACCTACGACGGCGTGTCGATCTATCAGTCGAGCTTCCAGGACGGCGGCTCGCAGATGCAAATGACCGCGTACCCGATGTCCGGTGCGAGTGCGAAGACCGCGCCGTTCGGCGGCACGATCGGCGGCAACGCGCCGTTGGGCACGGCCACGCCGCTGGCTGACGGCCAGACCGTCGAATTCACCGATTTCCGCGCGATCAACGTCGAAAACGTCTCCAATGGCAGCGGCCAGAACGATGCACGTGGCGTTGCCGCGCATCGGTCGCTGAAAGAAGCGTTTGACGAGCGTCTCGGCTCCGGTGCCAAGAGCTCGAAGCCGCTCGATCTGCATAACGTCGGTCCGTCGGTGCAGTACAAGGTGCGCGACAAGGACGGCCAGGCGCGCGAGTACAACAACTACATGCTGCCGGTGGACGTCGCGGGCGAAAAGATGTTCCTCGCCGGCATGCGCCTGAATCCGGACGATCCCTTCCGCTACCTGCGGATTCCCGCCGACACCGGTGGGACCGTCAAGGAATGGATGAACCTGCGCGCCACGCTTGAAAATCCGGCCATGCGCGCGACGGCCGCTCACCGTTTCGCGCTGCGCTCGGTGCCGGGTTCGAATACCGAACTGCAACAGCACCTGGAAGAAAGCGCGTTGCGTGTCCTGACCCTGTTTGCGGGTGCGGACAACGGTATCAAGATGCCGAACGGCCAGACGGTCGGCGGCTTCCAGGCGGTCGCCGGGTTCATCGACCATTCGGTGCCGAAGGGCGAGCAGGAAAAAGCCGCGGGCCTGCTGCTGCGCATGCTGGAAGGCGCGACGTGGGACCTGTGGCAACTGTCGCGTGAGCAGCTGGGCGAGCCGGACGCGCAGGCCAATGCGGACGCCAGCCGCTTCGTTCAGAGTTCGATCAATGCGATATCCGACAGCTTTCTGTATGGTTCGCCGGTCTATTTGCAGCTTGACTCATTCAAGCAGGTGCAAGCTTCGGTATTTCAGTTGACGCGCGCGCCGGGCAAAAAAGTCGTGTATCTTGGCAGCCTGCTCCTCGTGTTGGGCATCTTTTCGATGTTCTACGTCCGCGAACGGCGCCTCTGGTTCTGGCTCAAAGATACCGATCACGGCACGAATGTCGTGATGGCGATGTCGAGCGCGCGCAAAACGCTCGATTTCGAAAAGGAGTTCGTTCAAACGCGCGACGCTGTCGGCGCCGCGTTGGGCGCCAAACTCACTGAAGCATCCGACGCCGCCGGCGCCTCCGACAAACCCGGCCATGCCGGCGCGCCGTCCGCACGCTCACAAGATTCGACCCGGTAAGATCATGGACTTGACTCAGGTTTCTTCATCCTCCTCTTCACCCTCGCGGCCGCAGAAGTCGTTCGCGAACGAGGCACTCAACGTTGCTGAGTATGATGAGCGGCCGTTTCTGAAACGGCTCGGCATCGTCGACTGGCTGTTCGCCGTCGTGATGGTCGCGGGCGCGGGGTTCGCGCTGTCGCGCTATCACCCGTTCATGAACTACTACGACAAACTGGTGTTGTGCCTGGCCGTGCCGGTGTTCGTCGTACTCGGCTGGCGCTGGAAGCCGGTGCGTCCGCTGATGGTGGGCATCGCCGCGCTGTCGTTGCTGGCAATCCAGATCTATCAGGGCGATCTGTCGCGCGCGGATAGCGCGTTCTTCCTTAAGTATTTCCTGTCGAGCCAGTCCGCGATTCTGTGGATGAGCGCGCTCTTCGTCT
>NZ_VOSW01000135.1 GCF_009690905.1 Paraburkholderia madseniana | reverse complement strand
CCCCACCCCGAATGCCCCATCAACGGCCCCTTCGTTTGGAGCCTCCCATCTAGGCCAATTCCTTGGCTATCCCACCCGTCAGGCCATATAAATCTGGGAGTCGGGCACGGTCCCGCCGACATGCGTACTGGCTCGCAAGCGCACAGCTTGCCGATACCAGGCGACATAAAACAAGGAGGGAGACAATGGCAACATCGCAAGCGGCCCCCGCTCGGTGGGTCGACAGCAAGCGCTATCTGTGGCTGCTGGGCGCACTCACCATCACCTTGCCGCTGCATGCGGCCAATCTGGCGTTGCAGACTGGCTGGCATATTTTCTGGTGGTTCGGGCCGATTTTCGTGTTCGGCATTATCCCGGTGCTCGACTATCTGATCGGTGACGATCCGAGCAATCCGCCCGAGGAGGTCGTCCCCACGCTCGAACGGGAGCGTTATTACCGCCGCGTGGTCTATCTGGCCACCTTCATCGAATACGTGTCGTTCTTCGGCGCGCTATGGATCGTCGGCACGCACGCTCTGACGTGGTACGACTATCTGGGTTTTGCTCTCTCGCTTGGCGCAGCGACTGGCGTATCGATCAATACCGCGCACGAGCTAGGTCACAAGACTGATGGTTTCGAACGATGGCTCGCCAAGATCACGCTGGCGCCGGTCGCCTATGGCCATTTCTTCGTCGAACACAATCGTGGACACCACGTGCGTGTCGCTACGCCGCCCGATCCGGCGAGCGCGCGCTATGGCGAATCATTCTGGCGGTTTCTGCCGCGCACGGTATTCGGCAGCATCGCGTCGGCGTGGCGGCTCGAGAAGCATCGGCTCGAACGCCTCGGCAAATCGCCCTGGACATGGCGCAATGAAGTCCTGCACTCGTGGGCGATGACCGTCGTGCTGTGGGGCGCGATGATCGCGCTGTTCGGTAAAACGGTGATTCCGTTTCTGCTGATTCAGGCAGCGTACGGAGCCTCGCTGCTCGAAGTGGTCAACTATCTGGAGCACTACGGGCTCGGCCGCAAGCAACTCGCAAGTGGCCGTTACGAGCGCTGCCAGCCGCAGCACTCATGGAACAGCAATCGTATCGTGACGAATCTGTTTCTGTATCAGCTGCAGCGTCACGCCGATCATCATGCGAATCCGACGCGCTCTTATCAGGCACTGCGTCATTTCGACGGCGCGCCGCAATTGCCCTCCGGTTACGCGACGATGATCATGCTCGCGTACGTGCCGCCACTGTGGTTTCGCGTGATGAACCCGCGCGTGGTCGCGCATTATCAAGGCAACATGGCACAGTCGAATATCCGGCCGGCAATTCGTGAGCTCGTGCTGGCGCAGTTTGCCGGCTAACGTGGGTTGTTTCTTGCAAAGAGAAAGCCGCCCGGGCAATGCCGGGCGGCTTTTTTACCGAGCCTATCGAAGGCCGGCAGCGCAGCCTTAATGTCGGTCGATTGAATACTTACCGGCCCCGGTCACGCATAACAACAGCAGTGCACCCATGATGCTGATGTTCTTGTAGAAGTGGATCATGTTGTCGTACTGCATCGCGCCCGTCATATTCCAAAAGTGATGGCCGATGATTGCCGCGCCCAGCGTATAGATCGCAAGCAGCAACGCAAGCGGCCGCGTATAGAAGCCCACCACCAGCGCGATGCCCACCACTAATTCCATCACGACGGCGATAACTGCGGACAACTCAGGCGCAGGCGCGCCGGTCGACGTCATATAAGCGACGGTGCCGGAAAAGCCGGTCAGCTTCGACCAGCCGAACATCACGAACAGCACCATCAACAGGATGCGGGCGACGAGAATGACTGTATCTTTCTGGTTTTCAAATAGCGTATAGCGCATGATTTTTCTCTGTAGGTAAGGGACGGTGCGGTTCGCCGCAAACTTCGCGGCGAGCCACGCTTAAGCCGGCCAGATCTATCGACAGGATTGAGCCGCTTAAGCCCACAACTCCGATACTTCAATGTTACGCAGATCGAACACCAACACCTCCGCGTCGTGACCTTGCGTGAAGGTCAGGGCTTCTTCGCCGCGGATCCGCGCGCCGTCGCCTTCGCCGAGCTCGACGCCATTCACCGTGACGCTGCCGCGCGCCACGTGAATATAAGCATAGCGATTACTGGCCAGTTCGAGGTGCGCAGTTTCGTCGCCGTCGAAGAGACCGGCATAGATCCGCGCGTCCTGTTGCAGCACTAGCGAGTCGTTCGCACCGTCCGGCGACATCACGAGGCGCAACACACCGCGCTTCTCGTCCGCGCCAAAGCGCCGTTGCTGATAGCGGGGCGTCGTGCCTTTCTGCGCCGGCGCAATCCAGATTTGCATGAAGTGCACCGGGTCGGTCTTCGAATGGTTGTATTCGCTATGCGCGACGCCGGTTCCCGCGCTCATCAACTGGATGTCGCCCGGCACGATCACCGAGCCGGTGCCCATCGTGTCCTTATGTTCCAGCGCGCCTTCCAGCACGTATGAAAAGATCTCCATGTCGCGGTGCGGGTGCTTGCCGAAACCTTGCGCCGGTGCGACACGGTCGTCGTTGATCACGAGCAGGTCGGAAAAGCCGTTCTGCTTCGGATCGTGATAGTTCGCGAAGGAAAACGTATGACGCGAGCTAAGCCAGCCGTGCTCCGCGCGGCCGCGTTGATTGGCGTGTCTGATTTCGATCATCGTATTTCTCCTTGGTTCTGTTGTGCGATCCGGCCAGATGTTTGGCCGCGATCCATGAAAGACAGTGTAGGTCAATCAGGATGGTTATAATCGGTCTAGAACTGGAAACACTGTCTCCATGAGGTGGACAATACGATGCAACTCGATGATATGCGGATCTTTGTCGCCACGGTCGACGCCCATAACTTCACCGCCGCGGCAAAGCGGCTGGCGCTGTCCAAGCAGTTCGTCAGCCGGCGAGTCATGGCGCTGGAAGAGGCGCTTGGCGTGCAATTGCTGATCCGCAACACGCGCAAGCTGGCCGTGACCGAGCTCGGTCAGGAGTTCTATGAGCGTGCGCGGCGCATTCTCGGTGAGGTGGAAGACGCTGAGCAGGCGATGTCGTTGCGGCGCGCTGGGCCGCGCGGGCTCTTGCGGGTTAGTGCGCCGATGTCGTTTGGGATGATGCATCTGTCGCCATTGGTGGCGAGCTTTCTGCGCGAGCATAGCGACGTGCGCTTCGATATGGAGTTGAGCGATCGCACCGTCGACGTGGTGGGCGAGGGGTTCGATATGGCGATTCGGATTGGTACGTTGCCGGATTCCACGTTGATTGCGCAGAAGCTCGTCGATGTGAGGATGGTGGTGTGTTGTAGTCCGGGGTATGTGCGGCGGCGGGGGGCGCCGGTTGTGCCTGCTGACCTTGCTCGGCACTCATGTCTGTTGTATGGGCATGGTGGGGTTGTGAGTTGGGATTTTGTTGTTGATGGGGTCTCGAAGGGAGTTGAGGTGAATGGGCCGCTTCGGGCTAATAATGGGGAGTTGATTCGCGATGCAGCTGTGGCTGGGTTGGGGATTGTTCGGCTTCCTGATTTTATTGTTGCTGATGCGGTTGGGAGTGGGTTGCTGGTGACTGTTCTTGAGGAGTTTTTGCCTTCGGCGGCGACTGTTTATGCTGTTTATCCGCAGCATCGGCAGAGCTCTGTCACTATTCGGGTTTTTGTTGAGTTTTTGCGGGGGGAGTTGAGGAAGAGGTTAGTGGTTTGATTTTTTTTGCCTGCGCGGCGCTTGTTTGTCTGTGTGCCTAGGGCTTTGGCCTTTCCTTGTTTTGTTTGTGGTCTATTAGCGTTGCCCCTGTGCGGGGCGGCACCTACTTCTCTTTGCCGGCTGCAAAGAGAAGTAGGCAAGAGAAAGCAGCTCAAACCACTCCTGCTAAGTGGGTCCCGTAGTTTGCAACGGGTAGTGGTGCATCTGGAATCTGTGTTCGTGCACCTGCATGCGCTAGTGACAAGGGCGTCATACTTCCGGCGGCGCCGCGCGCGCCGAAGAGTACTTCAAAAACCGCCCGCTGCGTTTCAGGCTTCGGCTTCGCCGCTGATCAGCGACACTTCGCGGAGCAGCGGCGGACCTTGCCGCGGCAAACTAATCACCGTCCGCCACTCGCCGCTCCCAGACCTACCGCCGCTTACCCGTTCCGGAAAATGAAGCTGTAGCCGTTCAGCGCCGGCACGCCGCCCAAGTGCGCATACAACACCCGTGAGCCTTCCGGGAATTCGCCGTTTCGCACCATGTCGATCATGCCGTGCATCGATTTGCCCTCGTACACAGGGTCGGTCAGCACGCCCTCGAGTCGCGCGCACAAACGGATCGCCTCCAGCGTACCTTCGTTCGGCAAGCCGTATTCGGGGCCGGCGTAGCGCTCGTCCAGTACCACGTCCTCGCTCGTGATGTCGCGGTCCAGGCCGACTTTTTCTGCCGTCTGCTTCGCGATTCGGGTGATCTGCTCGCGCGTCTGTGCCGGTTTCGCGGATGCATCAATGCCAATCACGCGCTCGGCGCGGCCGTCGGCGGCGAAACCCACTACCATGCCGGCCTGGGTGCTGCCGGTGACGGAACACACCACGATGTAGTCGAATTTGAAGCCCAGTTCGGCTTCCTGCTGGCGGACTTCTTCAGCAAAGCCGACGAAGCCGAGGCCGCCCAGCGGATGGTCGGAACAGCCGGCCGGGATCGGGTAGGGCTTGCCGCCCGCGGCGCGTACGCTCTCCAGTGCATCCTCCCAGCTCTTGCGAAAACCAATGTCGAAACCGTCGGCAACCAGGCGGACGTCCGCGCCCAGAATGCGTGACATCTGGATGTTGCCGACGCGGTCGTACACGGCGTCCGAATAGTTGACCCAGTTCTCCTGCACCAACACACACTTCATCCCCAGATGCGCCGCGACCGCCGCTACCTGGCGGGTCTGGTTCGACTGGATGCCGCCAATCGACACCAGCGTGTCGCAACCCTGCGCCAACGCCTCCGGAATCAGATACTCCAGCTTGCGCGTCTTGTTGCCGCCGAAGGCAAAGCCGCTGTTGCAGTCCTCGCGCTTCGCATAGAGATGCACCTTGCCGCCCAGGTGGTCGCTCAAACGCTTCAGCGGCTGGATCGGCGTGGGCCCAAAAGTCAGCGGGTAGCGAGGGAATCGTTGCAGGTTCATGGCAGCTCCGAAATTGTAGGTTTGACGCGAGCAGCAAGCAGTCGCGTTACAACAAATGGTAGGGAAAAGCGCTAGAAATGAGCTTGCAAATAAATTCCATTCGACATACTTTTAAAACTATTCATTCAAAAATGACCTAATAAAAATCCGGACAGGAACCAATGAGCGCAACAAAAGTTCGTGGTGTATCGATGACTGCCGCCGCACCCTCATCCGCGGAAGCCGATCCGCTTCACACGCTCGACCGCATCGACCGGGCGATCCTGCGTCAACTGCAAACCGACGCGTCGATCTCGAACGTCGCGCTCGCGGCCAAAGTCAAACTGAGTGCACCGGCGTGTCTGCGGCGCGTCGAGCGGCTGAAGGAGTCGGGGCTGATTCGCGGTGTCGTCGCGTTGATCGACCCGAAGGCGGCCGGGGCGGGGATGCTGGTCATCATCGGCGTGGTGCTGGATCGGTCTACGCCGGAGTCGTTTGCCGAGTTCGAGAAGGCGGCCCAGAAGGTGGCAGGGTGCATGGAATGCCACGTCGTGACCGGCGAGTTCGACTATTTCATGACGATCCGCACGCGCGATAGCGACAGCTTCAATCGGCTGCATGCGGAACAGTTGCTCTACTTGCCCGGCGTCCGTCAAATCCGCTCGTTCATGGTGCTCAAGGAAATCCTGTCGACCACCAAATTTCCGCTGTAGCCGCTGCCGTCACGCAAAAAGACGCGCATGCTGTCATAAATCCCCTTGCTGGACGACTAAGTGTCGGGACCACTCGCGGGCGGCGCGCTTAGCGCCTGAACGGGTGAACGGTACGGACTTTCCGGGGCGATCATCATGGCTTGCAACAGACGGACATTCTTCAGGTTAATCGGCGCGGCGTCGCTCGCCGGCGGCACCGCGGCTTGGCGCACGGCAGGCGCAGCGGAGCTAGGCACAGCGGCGGCCTACGAGGTCGCGCACAGCGACGCCGAATGGCACAAGCTGCTCACGGACGCGCAATTCCGCGTGTTGCGCGAAGCGGGCACGGAGCGCCCATTCAGCAGCCCACTGAACGACGAGCACCGCGCCGGCACATTCGGGTGCGCCGGTTGCGCGCTGCCGCTGTTTTCGTCGAAGACGAAGTTCGATAGCGGCACCGGCTGGCCCAGTTTCTGGCAGCCGATGGATCACGCAGTCATCACGCATACCGACAAGTCGTTCGGCATGACGCGCGACGAAGTACTGTGCCGGCGCTGCGGCAGCCATCTGGGTCACGTATTCGACGACGGCCCCAAACCGACCGGCCTGCGCTATTGCATGAACGGCCTCGCGTTGACTTTCACGCCTGCCGCGCGCGGCACGAGTTGATCGAATCAGGACGGACATCATGAACATCGAGAAACGCATCATCGGCAAACCGGCCCGCTCGCGCGGGGCGGCCATCGCGCTTTCGGTCGGGCTCGGCGCGCTGGCGCTGCTGCTGGCGCAGCGCATGGCATTCTCGTCGGAAGCTGGGGTTGTCATTGCGCCGCCCGCTGTCGACGAACCGATCTCCGCCACAACCGCGCACGAAGAAACCGCCGTGTTCGCGGGCGGCTGCTTCTGGGGCGTGCAGGGCGTGTTCCAGCACGTGGGGGGCGTCACGAAGGCGGTGTCGGGTTATTCGGGCGGCCAGCGCGACACTGCACAGTATGAGACCGTCAGTGGCGGCGAAACCGGCCACGCGGAATCCGTGCAGGTCACGTTCGACCCCACCAAGGTCACCTATGGGCAGTTGTTACAGGTCTACTTTTCTGTGATTCAGGACCCGACCGAGTTGAACCGCCAGGGGCCGGACAGCGGCACGCAATACCGCTCGGCAGTGTTCCCGTTGAATGACATGCAGCGGCACGTCGCGCAAAGCTATATCGCTCAACTCGAGAAGGCGCATGCCTTCCCGGCGCCGATCGTCACGAAAACGGAGCCGTTCAAGGGCTTCTATCCTGCCGAGTCCTACCACCAGAACTACCTGACGCTGCATCCGAACTCCGCGTATATCGCCATCAACGACATGCCGAAGGTCGCCAACCTGAAGCGTCTGTTTCCGAATCTCTATCGCGACAAGCCCGTGCTGGTCGAAGCGGCACAGTAAGCCGGCGCTACAAATCGGCGCCGTCCAGCAGCGCAATAGAGCAAAATAACAAGGCAGCGCTGCAAAGAGGTGAACGCCGCACCGGCGCTAATCGCCCTGTTCCTGCGCCGCATCGCGCGGCGCCGGATTTTTTTTGCGACTGTATTCTGCCTCTCAACATCGCCACGGCACGCCTGGCAGCGACCGCCGGGCTGCCTTGCGATTCTCCTGTCCGACCTCATCGAGCCAACCCGATCCAACCGAAGCCGATCCAAGCCGGCTTTCCGGCGACCAGGCCCGCATTTTGCAAAGGAGCGTACGTCGGCAATTCTTTCGCACGTCTCTGTTCGTGCAGATGCCCAATTTACGCTGGGCGGCACCAGGTTCGGACAGCGCGTTTCGCCGGCAGTGCGTGTCGTTCGCTGAAAGAATTACGTGCCGCGCGTAGCATTGCAGCGGTCACCTGGAAGTTTGCAATCCATTGCGGACCTCGGGTGAGAACCTAAACCCCGTCGCGATACGCGAGGAACGGAGGCTTCCGGTGTCGAACAGCCGTAGAAAGCGGATCGGCAAGATTCGCAAAAAAGAAACAAGCATCGCGGCAACATCGCTGGTCGCCGTGACCCTCGGCGGTATCGGCGTTTTGCCGGCTTCGGCCTTGGCCCAAACTCCTTCGCCGCTGGGCGAATGGCAGTATTCGGTGGGCATTCCGCTGCAGAAGATGTGGCAGCCGGATATTCCCGAATGGCAGGTGCGTATCGGCGCGGCAACGTCGTTCCAGCCGCGTTATGAGGGTTCCGACCGGTATCACGTAATGGCCGGTCCGAGCATCGACGTGCGCTACAAGGATCTGTTCTACTTTTCGAGCGGCGAAGGCCTTGGGGTCAATTTCGCGCAAGGGCAGAACTGGCGCGCGAGTCTCGGGGTCGTCTACGATCTCGGGCGTCGCGGCCATGACGATCCGGAGGAGTTGAACGGTCTCGGCAACATCAATCAGGCGCCGGGCGTCAAACTCGCGGGGGAATATGTTGTGTCGAAAGATTTCCCGCTCGTGCTGCGCGCCGACGTCCGACGCTATTTCGGCGGCTCGAACGGCTGGATCGGCGATCTCGGCGCCTATTTGCCGATGCCGGGCAGCACCAAACAATTCTTCTGGTTTGCCGGGCCGAACGTGACACTCGCGGACTCCAAGTACATGAACAGCTGGTACGGTGTGAATCAGAATCAGGCGGCGCACTCGCAATACTCGCAGTATCACGCGAGTGCCGGTTTCAAGTCGGTGGGTTTCGGCATTAGCGCAGTGTGGCTGTTCGACAAGCACTGGTTTGCCACTGCCGACGGCGCATTTGAAGAACTGGTCGGCAGCGCGGGCAATAGTCCGATTACGCACAGCAGGGCCACCGGTGTGGCCGATATTTCCATTAACTATCGCTTCTGATGCAGCGGTTCTCTATTTGAGGGTATGGACGCAGGCGCGCGATTCTGGCGCGTCGCTCCAGGTGCTGAAGACCGTATCAAGGCCGCCGAATGGCATCGCGTGTGGACGTCATGAACACGCGCCTCCGGTCGGTCACAAGATCGATCATGTGTCGCACCCACGCGAACTGTCGCGCAGATGCAGCCCCGCTGCCGCAGCAAAAAACCCCAACGCGGCGACGCACACACCCGGCCAGCCCCAACGCGCGAGCGCCGGCCCGGCGCTGGTGGCGCCTACCGCGCTGCCGACAAAAAAGAGCCCCGTATAGAGCCCATTCACCCGGCCACGCGATTCGGGCGCGAGCAGATTGATTGCGCGCCGACCAAGCGCCTGATCGGCAATCACGCCACCGTCGATGAAGAATGCGGCCACAGCCAGCATGGTGATCGATGCGACGCGCGACACACCCGAAGTCAGCGCCAATGCCGCCAGCAGTGCGGCTGCGATGGCGACCGCGTGAGCGAGCATACTGGCGGGCTTCGACCAGCCCCTGTCGCCGGCACGGCCTGCCAATGGTGCGATGAACACGCTGCCGCCGCCGGCTAACGCGAAGAGCGCGACGGAGGTGCTGTTCAGCCCGAGTGGCGCGCGCGTCAGGACAATGGCAACGCTGCTCCAGAACGCATTGAAGCCGGCCATGAGCAGGCCCTGATACAACGCCCGGCGGCGCAGCACGGGCTCATGCGCCACCAGTCGCACCATTGACGCCAATAACGCGGCATAAGGCGGCGCGCCGACGGGACGGCTATCCGGCACCCGTGGCACCACGACGAGCGTGACAGCAGCGAGCAGCAGAGCATCGGCTGCGTAAAACGCGCGCCAGCCGAGTGCGCCGCCGATCACACTGGCAAGCGGCCGTGATAACAGAATGCCGAGCATCAAACCGCTCATCACATTGCCGACGACTTTGCCCCGCGAAGCCGGCGGCGCGAGCGACGCCGCGGCGGGCACCAGCATCTGCACGACACTCGACGTCACGCCGACGGCGAACGACGCCGCCAGAAACACCGGCGCGAGCGGCGCGATGGCGGCCAGCGCAAGACACGCGATCTGCGCGAACAACGTCGCCGCAATCAGAGGCCGATTGGGCAGGCGGTCGATCAGCGGTACAAGTCCGACGAGGCCGACCGCATAGCCGAACAGCGTCAATGCGGTGACGAGCGTGGTCCATGCGCCGAGATGCAGCGAGGCGTCGAGCGGGCCAATCAACGTTTGTGACGCATACAGGGGCAGCACGGCAACCGCGACCATCGCGGCGAAGCGCGCGGTCGGAACGCTCTGTGCCGGCGGCGTAGCCGCTTGGGCTGCCGTCGGGCATTGAATCGTGGATGAGTCCATCGCCGGGCTACCCGTAAAGTCAAAGTGAATCGATGCTACTCTCCCATCAGACAAACACAATTCGCACGGAATTGGATACATCCTCACGATAAACGGGAGAATCGCCGATGGATGCATTGCGCGATCTGGAAACCTTGGTGGCAGTGGTCGAGGAGGGCAGTCTGACGAACGCCGCGCGCCGGCTTGGCCGGTCGTTGCAGGCTGTCAGCCGCTCGCTTCAGGTGCTCGAGCGCGCGCACGGATCGACCCTGATCGTGCGAACCACCCGCACTTCGCAGCCGAGCGAGGCCGGCATGCGTTTTTACGAACGCGTCAAAGGCGCGCTGACCGAACTCGAACTGGCGCGCACCGAACTCGCGGAGGAATTGCACAGGCTCACCGGGCGTTTGCGCATCAATGCGCCCACACTGTTCGGACCAAAATTCGTCGCGCCGCTTGTCGCGGAATTTTTGCAGCGTCATCCGCAACTGGCGTTGTCGCTCGATCTGAGCGACGAGTATCGCGATCCGGCAGAGACCGGCGCGGACGTGACGGTCCGCATAGGCGAAATGCCTGATTCACGGCTGGTGGCGCGGCGGATCGGCACGCTTCGGCGGGTGGTGTTCGCAGCGCCGGCTTATCTTGCCGAACACGGCAGACCGTCGCATCCGCGGGATCTGGTGAGACATGATTGTGTCGTTCGAACGGGCGTGCCGCATCCCGGGCGGTGGGTGTTTACGTCGCCGGACGGCAACGAAATTGCGGTGAACGTGGCGGGGCGCTTTGACAGCAATCAGGTTGCGGCGGTGAATGCGGGCGTGCTGGGTGGTATGGGGGTTGGGGTCGCTGCCTTCTGGCAGATTCAGGAATGGGTCGAGGCAGGCAAGGCTGAGGTTTTGCTCACGGATTTTCAGTTGACACCTTTGCCGTTGCATGCAATGTGGACGAGGACGCGGCGGCTGCCACAGAGGACCCGGCTGCTGGTCGATTTCCTTGCTGTCAAGTTGGGGACGTTGTAGCTATATCCCCCGCCGAAGGGTTTGCGAGGGCTCGGCAGCGTGAGCGGTTTTCGCCGTGCAGGCAGAGCAGCATCAGGTGCAATGCTTCATTGTGCTACGCTTGCCGGACCAAACTCCACGTAGCGTGACCTCGCCATCATCATGCGTTCCTGGCGCATATCCACACCGGCCCGCAGCGGGCACATCAACACCTCGCGTGTTACCGACCTCGTCATGTCGATCTCACATGACGACCCGGACGCGCTTGCTGCAAGCATTCTGAAAACGGTTGGCGACACGCTTCCCGTGTCGCAGTGCACGGTTTTCGCGTACGAGTTCGACGCGAGACCGCGCACCGTCTCCGCCGCCGACCATCGCGGCGGCCGCTTCCTTCGTGATGTCGCCGATCGCTACGCCACGCACTTTTATGCGCTCGACGGAAACCGCGCCATCGTCGGCGGCTCGCAAGCGAAGCAGGCGCGCGAGGCGTTAGTGCTGCATCAGCAGCAAAGCGAAGAAATCGAAAACGAAGCGTACCGCGCCGCCTGCTACGCGCAGCCCAACGTGTCCGACCGGCTGTCGCTGCTTTTGCAACCGATGGAAAGCGTCTGGCTGTCGATCAATCTGTATCGTGACAGCGCATACGGCGTGTTTCAGCCAGGCGAACTGGAGCATGTGGAAAGCATGGCGCATCTGTTCGCGCACGCTGTAAAAAGCCATTACGCGCTCAATGGGCAGCATCAGCAAGGCACGGCAGCCGCGATGCTGGCACGGGTCAGACGTGCCTGCCCGGCGCTGACGCCGCGTGAGATCGACGTGCTGCGCGGCACGCTCGAAGGCGCCAGCGCCGCCGAGATCGCGGAGCAAATGGGCGTCAAGGCCACCAGCGTGATTACGTATCAGAAGCGCGCTTACGCGCGGCTGGGGATCTCGAGCCAGCGCCAGTTGTTCGCGTTATGTCTGCTGCCTGAGCGGTCTTGAACCGGCGCGCCGAATTTGCAGCCGTAGATTAGCTGCGAGACGGTCGAAGAAGAGCCGCCGAAGCACTATTGAGCTCGCGTCGACAAAATCATCCGCGCTTTGCCCGCGCATCGACCTGCGTCTCGCGATCCCAGCGCTTCAGCCATGGCATGATGAATTCCGCGAATCCATCCGCGGGCGGTGACAGCGCACGTTCGGTCGAACGATACACGCACACTTCACGGATCGTTTCAGGATCGACGATCCGCTTCATCACCAGCCCGAAGGTTCGCGCGAGCGGCGCGACATAGGCGGGCGCGAGCGTCACAGCAAGCCCCTGCGAAGCCAGACCGAACGCTGTGGTTACGTTGTCCACCACGTCCACGGGAATGATGCGTGCCTCCGCCGGCAGATTAGCCAGCATCTGTTCGACTGCACGCTCGTGGTCGCGGCCGGTGGCAACAATCGGCACGCCGCGCAAGTGCTGCCACTGCACCCGGCGCCGTGTGTTCAACGGATGCGTCGGCGCGCACCACATCACCCAGGGGCTCGCGAAGGCCGGATCGCAACGCACCCGCGTGCCGCTCTGACGATCCGGGCCGATCGCGAGATCCACGTCGCCGCTTTCCACACGCTCCACCAACTGTTCGACCACGGTGTCGCATATGCGCACGACCACTTTCGGTTTGTCGCGCGCATATTCGGCGATGGCCGCCGGCAGCGCGGTCGCCGCGAGCACCAGCGGCGCGCCGACTCGCACGATCCCGGCCGCGCGATTGCGGATGTCGTCGGCGGACTGGGCGGCGGCGCGCACATGGCGCAAAACCGATTCGGCCGACGACAGGAAATCCTGCCCCGCGCTCGACAGATTGACGCGCCGCGTCGTACGGTCGAAGAGGCGAAAGCCCAGTTCCGTTTCCAGTTCGGCCAGCAACTGACTGACCGCCGACGAGGTCAGCCCGAGCCGTTCCGCCGCCGCGCCGATGCTGTGCAAATCGACGATGGCGAGAAACGCTTCGAACTGACGGATGGTGACGCGTGTGAGTGGCATCAGGCGATTCTAAAGAAAAACTTACGAATCGTGAAAAATCGATTGATTGTAGATAGCGTGCCATTGGTCGACACTTGTCCTCATCGACGCGAAGCAGGAAACCCGCTTAGACTTCCGACTCGCCCACGCTGCTACGACCAGCCTGCAACAAGTCCACACTCAGGGTATACGCAGGCCGCAATCCAGCCACATGCAGGGCTCCACTCAAGGAATTGCCATGTTCGACCACATTCCCGCCTATCCGGGCGACCCGATTCTGAGCCTGAACGAGGATTTTCAACTCGATCCGCGGCCCAACAAAGTCAACTTGAGCATCGGCATCTATTTCGACGACGCCGGCAAGCTGCCGGTGATGGACGCCGTGCGGCGCGCCGAAACCGCGCTGCTCGAATCGATCGGCCCACGCTCCTACCTGCCGATGGCGGGCCTGCCGCTCTACCGCGACGCAGCACAGGCTCTGGTGTTCGGCGCGGACCACGAAGCACGTGCCGCGGGTCGGATCGCGACCTTGCAGACCATCGGCGGTTCGGGTGCGCTGAAAGTCGGCGCGGATTTTCTGAAGCGTTATTTCCCGGCCTCGCAGATCTGGATCAGCAATCCGAGCTGGGAAAACCATCGCGTGGTGTTCGAAGGCGCGGGCCTCACGGTCAACACGTATCCGTACTACGACGAACACACCGGTGGCTTGCGTTTCGCTGACATGCTCGACACGATCGACCGCTTGCCGGAACAGAGCATCGTGCTGCTGCATGCGTGCTGCCACAACCCGACCGGCGTCGATCTGAGCCCGGCGCAATGGGCGGAACTGGTGCCGGTATTGCAGCGCCGCAAACTGATTGCGTTTGTCGACATGGCGTATCAGGGTTTCGGCGCAGGCCTTGAGGAGGATGCCGCCTGCGTACGCCTGCTCGCCGATGCGGGCGTGCCCTTGATCGCCGCGAATTCGTTTTCGAAGAACTTCTCGCTGTACGGCGAGCGCTGCGGTGCGCTGAGCGTGGTGTGCAAGAGCAAGGAAGAAGCGGCTCGCGTGCTCGGTCAATTGATGTCGACGGTGCGCGCCAACTACAGCAATCCGCCGACGCATGGTGCGCGCCTCGTCGCCAACGTACTGTCCGACGCGTCCTTGCGTGCCTCTTGGGAAGCGGAACTCGCCACCATGCGCGAACGGATTCTCGCCATGCGCGGCACGATCCACGAAGGCCTAGCAGGCCGCGTCGATGAAGTGATGCGCGCGCGTTACGTCGCGCAGCGCGGCATGTTCACGTACACGGGATTGAGCGAAGCCCAGGTCGAGCGCTTGCGCAGCGAATACGCCGTGTACGTACTGCGTTCGGGACGCATGTGCGTCGCCGGATTGAATGCGCGCAATGCCGGCTATGTGGCGTCGTCGATCGCGGCGGTGGTGGCAGGCGCATAACGGCTATTACTCGCAACGGCTTGCCTATAACGAACGATAAAAACGGAGACCCTGATGACGACTCTTGAAATGCCGACGGCGAGCCCTAAAAAGGCCGCCGGGATGCACCCCGACGAATGGCGGGCGCGCGTGCAACTGGCCGCGTGCTATCGCATCTTCGACATGCTCGGCTGGACCGAGATGATCTATAACCACATCACATTGCGCGTGCCGACGAGCGTGAGCGGCGGCGAGCGGCATTTCCTGATCAATCCGTTCGGCCTGCACTACAGCGAAGTGACGGCGAGCAATCTCGTGAAGATCGACGCACAAGGACGCGTGCTCGACAACTCGCCGTATCCGGTGAACCCTGCGGGTTTCGTCGTGCATGCGGCGATTCACGAAGGCCTGGCCGATGCGCACTGCGTGATGCACACGCACACCACGGCCGGCGTCGCGGTGGCCTGCCTCGAAAACGGCCTGGAGCAAACCAACTTCTATAGCGCGCAGTTGTATGACCGCATTGCGTATCACGACTTCGAAGGCATCACGGTGCATGCGGAGGAAGGGCCGCGTCTGCTCGAACATATCGGCAGCAGGCAAGCGGTGATCTTGCGCAATCATGGCCTGCTGGCATGGGGCCACACGTTGCCGCAGACTTTCGCTATTCTGTGGACGCTCAACCGCGCGTGCGAAATCCAGATGGCCACATTCTCGATGGGCCGCGCGCTGCCGGTACCAGAAGACGTGGCGATCCGTTGCTCGCGCGACTCCCTGCAATTCGATCCACGTCACGGTGCGGGACAGGATGTATTCGATGCACTGGTGCGGCGCGTGGATCGCATCGACGCGAGCTACAAGGATTAACGCGAGGATTAACACAAGAATCGGCGCAAGGATTAACGCGAGACTTGAGGCGAAGATTGCTCCGACGATTAAAGCAAGGATTGAAGCAATGAAAGTAGGTATCTACGGTGCCGGCGCGATCGGTGGCTGGATGGGGGTGAAGGTCGCACAGGCCGGCCACGACGTGAGCGTGGTGGCGCGCGGCGCGACACTCAGTGAGTTGCAGCAGCACGGCTTGCGTCTGATCGAAGGCGGCGTGACGCACGCGGTGAAGGTGACTGCAAGTGAACAGCCGGCGGATCTCGGCGTGCAGGACCTTGTCGTGGTGGCGGTCAAGGGTCCGGCGATGGCGTCTGTGGCCGCGCATATTGCGCCGCTGCTGAGTCCGCAGACGATTGTGCTTACGGCAATGAACGGTGTGCCATGGTGGTTCTGCGACGGACTCGGCCGTGATTTCGCCGGCAAGCGGCTGAAGTCGATCGATCCTGACGGCGCGATCGCCGCCGCGATTCCGACCGCGCAGACAGTGGGCTGTGTGGTGCATGCGAGCTGTCTGATCGAGTCGCCGGGCGTCATCAGGCATCACCAGGGCAATGGGCTGATCGTCGGCGAGGCGTCGGGGCGAACGAGCGAACGCGTCAAAACGCTCACCGCCACGCTGGACGCAGCGGGCTTCAACGCGTCGATGTCGGAGCAGATTCAGCGCGACGTCTGGTACAAGCTGTGGGGCAACATGACCATGAATCCGATCAGCGCCATCACCGGCGCGACCACCGACCGGATTCTCAGCGACGAACTGGTGCGCAACTTCGTCACGAGCATCATGCTGGAAGCGAAGGAGATCGGCGCACGTTTCGGTATTCCGATCGAACAGGCGCCGGCGGATCGTCACGAGGTCACGCTCAAACTCGGCGCGATGAAAACCTCGATGCTGCAGGATGTACAGGCGGGCAAGGCGGTCGAACTCGACGCGCTGGTGGCTGCGGTGCGTGAACTGGGGCAGCTTACCGGCGTGCCGACGCCATACACGGACGCGTTGCTCGGGCTCGCACGCCTGCATGCGAGTACGTTGGGGTTGTATCCCCGCCAGTGAATGTTGTTCCGACTTCCGAAAAGAAGCCGCCCCGCATGATCAATGGGGCGGTTTTTTTTCGTCTTACGTTTCGCGTCTTAAGCACAGGGCTTTCCGCATCACGCAGCCACTGCGGAAGAGGCTGGCAGCTTTGCTGCTTCGATCAACGACAGCGCTTGCTGCGTATCGCCGAGTTCCGTCACGCACAGCAGCGCAAGACGGGCCAGATATAAGGGTGCTTGCGCTTCGCCTTCAGCGGTCAGTGTCTTGCAGAGCGTCGTGTAGACGAGGTCGAGTTCGCTATCGGTCATGGTGTGGGTTCCTCTTGCGTCAATTCGTCAGGCTGGCCGTCACGGCGCTTTGCACGTTCGTCGCGTTGCCGTTGCGCCAGCGGGCGAGCACATGACCGTCCGGCCTGATCAGATAGACGGTGCCCGGCGTGGCATCAAGCATCTCATGCAAGCGTCCCGCCGGATCGAGCACATGCGGGACGGTGGCGCGCGGTGCATTGCCTGTAACCAGCGTGATCGCCTTGAACGGAATGCTATGTTCGCCGAGCGCATGGTGCAATTGCTGCCATGCTTCGTCTTGCGCCGTGTCCGCGCCGAAGCGAAGTGCGGTGAAGCATGGCCCAAGCAGATCGGTGAGATGGATATCGATTGGTACGCCGTCGCACGTGCGTTGGAGTCGGCACTCTGGTAGTACCGTGCCAGGCGCCGGACCCTTGGCGAACGCGCCTGATGCAACGGCGGCGACGCGATTCAGCGGCGATTGGGCATACGCAATCGCATGCGTCTGCCGCGGATTGATCAGTGGTCGCACGGCCGGATGATGCGCGGCAAGGCCCAGAACTGCCTTGCGCATCAGGTCGAACGCGAACGAGGGCGGCGCCATGAATTCCGTGCTCTTCATCCCGTAGCTCAGGTTTTCACGCGCCGCAAACAGGCGCTCGTCGCTGTAGCTGTCGAGCAGGCGGTCCGATGCAATGCCGTTGACGACGCAACCGAGTTTCCAGCCGAGATTGTCGGCGTCGTCGATGCCGGAATTCGCGCCACGCACGCCGAAAATCGGCACGAGATGCGCGGCATCGCCCGCGAACAGCACCGAGCCGTGCCGGTAGCGTTCGAGCGTCAGCGCGTTGGCCTTGTAGACCGTAATCCAGATCGGCGACCATTCGCCCGTTTCGCCCATCGAGTCGAGCACGCTCTGCACGCGTGGCATGACGTTTTCAGGCTTGATCGCGGCCTCGGGATCTTCATCGTCGCGAAGCTGGTAGTCGATGCGCCAGACGTTGTCGGGCTGCTTGTGCACCAGCACCGTCGAGCCGGGATTGGAAGGCGGATCGAAATAGGCGAGACGCTCGGTGGCGCGCTCGCTCTCCAGTTCGATATCGACGATCACGTAGCGGCCTTCGTACGTGGTGCCGGTGAGCTTGAGGCCGAGTGCCTCGCGAATCGTGCTGCGGCCGCCGTCGCACGCGACGACCCAATCTGCACGCATTTTCCACGCGGTGTCGCCGGTGCTGAGGTCGAGCGTGGCGCCGTTGCCGGCATGTTGTTCGATACCGGTCACGCGGGTTTGCCAGCGGATTTCGATCAGATCGGCATGGTGTTCCACTTCGTCGAGCAGCAACTGCTCGATCTGGTATTGCGCGATGTTGATCATCGGCGGCAGCGATTGCTCGTCGTCCTGATGCATGGCGAAGCGGAACACTTCGGCATCGCGATAGAAGCTGCGGCCGCCGGTCCATGGCAAGCCCTTTTGCAGAAAACCGTGCACTGCGCCAAGGCGTTTGAAAATCTCCAGGCTGCGGCGTGAGATGCAGATCGCGCGACTGCCGGTGCAGACGCCGTCGTCGGCTTCGATCAGCACCGAGCGTACGCCCTGGCGAGCCAGCGCGAGTGCCAGCGTCATGCCTACCGGACCGCCCCCGACAATCGCGACGGCGCGCCGCACAGGGTCGCGCCCGTCGACCAGCGGTGGCACCTCGCCCGCATAGTGACGCGGCGTGAACGGATAGGGTTTGAAACTGCGGCTCATACGTGTCTCCTGGATCTTCGCTGCCGATGGATTGCCCGCCGTGGCTTGAGTGCTCTCTGGAGGCGGTGCGAATCGATAGGTGAAGTATGAAGGAGGGGTGGCGCGTGGCTGTCCTCATTTTGGGTACAAGGCCCCTGCGTTCCGGCGATAGAAAAGGCCGCAGGGCGCTTACGCACCCTGCGGCCTTTCTGATTCACGCAATGCAGTCCGCGCGGACTCGCCTAGTCCGCTCCGGCCAGATGCGAAGCCTGGCGCGAGTGCTGTACGCTCGCTCCCATCCGGCATTCCTCGATCATCGCGCGGAACGTCGGCGCCGCGTGCGAAGCGCCGGTTGCACCCATCTCCGGACCGGCTTCCGGTGCGCCACCCACGCCCACAACCAAGGTCGCCCGCGGCCGCCATTCCCGCGTGCGCCGCAGCATGTTGCGCAGATACGGCGGTGACTCCGGCGCGTCGAGCGAGATGATGCAGATGATCGGCGCGTCCTTGAAGCTCGGTTCGTCGGCATGCGCGCTGCGATAGCCCGAGTGCGTGGCGATCATCGGCGCGAGACCCTGACGGCCAAGCAATTGCACGGCGATCGCCGCGGTGACCTCATCGAACGCGCCGCGTCCAGGCACGCACAGGACCGACGCCCTGTCGGTTTCATGGTGCATCGGCGGATGGGCCGAAATGTGGCTGTCGTGCCGATCCGAAAGATCGGCCGTCGCCGATGCTGACATTGCGCCAGCGGAGTCGGCCGGTTCCGTGCGCGACAGACGATCCGGCAGTCCGTCGGCAATTTCCAGGTTTTCGACGATATCGACCAGTGCGTCATTGATTCGCGCCAGTTGCTCAGGCATCAACACCCCACGCATCGCATCGTTGCGCGCAAGCTTGAGGCCTTCCAGCGCGACGTTGTCGTAGTAATCGATCAGCGACATCTCGCGCAGCAACCGCTCGGCCTGCACGATGGCTTCGTGCGGATCGTCCGCCAGAAGCCGTTGATAGAAGTTCTGCGCAGGCGTGAGAGCAGGCTGGTCGCCCAGCAGCACCGTGAGAAAGTTCAAACGATCCGCGTAGCGGCCCAGCGTGACGACGCACAGCGTGAGCGGCGTGGACAGCACGAGGCCGATCGGCCCCCACAGCCAGCTCCAGAAAATCGCCGCCACGACCACGGCCAGCGGCGACAGCCCCGAGCGATGACCGTACAGCAGCGGCTCGGCAATCTGTCCGGCCACCACATCGACGACGATGAACAGGATCAGCGTATAGACCGCCATCGTCCATTGAGGCTGGATGGCGGCCGCGAGAAACACGGCAAGAATCGCGGCGATCCAGATGCCGATATACGGCACGAAGCGCAGCAACGCAGCAATCACGCCGAACAGCAGCGCGCCCGGCACGCCGATGATCGCGAGCCCAATGGCGATGATCCCGCCCGCGCTGAGATTCACGCCCAGTTGCGCGACGAAATAGCGGCTGAGCCGCCCGGCGGCGTCGTTGATCGCGGTGGTGGTGCGGTGCAGATCGCGCGAGCCGAAAAGACTGATCAAACGGTCGCGCAGGTCTTCGCGTTGCAACAAGATGAAGATCGTGACGACCAGTACGATAAAGGTGGTCTCGATCGGCGCAATTGCCGGTGATAGTGCGCGTTGAGCGAGTTGCATCGGCGTGAGCGACGGCTCGTGTACTTCGACGGGCGTCGGCACAGCGGGTGCGTTGCGCGCCGCGCGTCCGGTGAGGCGCGGCGGGCTCGGCTTTGTCGGCGCGACGCGTTGCAGCGGGGCGGCGGCGCGGCCCATCAGCGAAACGGCCCGGCCGACGGGTTTTTCCCTCACCGTCCCGGTCGTTTGTTCGGTTGCCGCCC
>NZ_VOSW01000134.1 GCF_009690905.1 Paraburkholderia madseniana | reverse complement strand
CAGTGTCAGATACGGTGCCGCGAAGCTCCATTCTTCGTCCGACACATCACTCGGATACCCTTTGCGGTCTGCTTTTCTCATGCCGCTAGGATACCAGGTCTGACACGAAGTGCCTAACACGCTCTAAGAAAAAGCCGGCTAAACGCTAAGCGTATCTGGAGGAGAGTTCGATGCGTTGATGGGCGGCCGGAGTGCGTGACGGCACATCGCTGATGGCCGGTTCACTTCGCCGCCCGGGGTCTCGACGGACTCATTCCGGTGACTCCATTGCCGATTGCTGATAGTTCTGAATCCCCACCTTGTCGATCAACGCCAGGTTGGTCTCGAGCCAGTCGATATGTTCCTCGGTATCGTCGAGAATATGGGTAAGGATCGCGCGTGAGACGTAATCGCTAACCGTCTCGCAGTAGGCAATAGCTTCCTTGCACGTTGCCTGCGACATCCGCTCGAGCTTGAGGTCGCACTCAAGGATTTCCTGCGTTTCCTCGCCGATAAGCAATTTGTGCAGGTCCTGCAAATTCGGTAAGCCGTCCAGCACGAAGATGCGCTCGATCAGCAGATCGGCATGCTTCATCTCGCCGATCGATTCGTCGTACTCGTGTTTGGCGAGACTTTTCAGGCCCCAATGACCATACATTCTGGCGTGCAGAAAGTACTGGTTGATCGCGCTCAGCTCGTTCTTCAATTGCGCGTTCAAGTATTCGAGTACCTTGGCATCTCCTTGCATACAGCCTCCTCTATTCGCTACACCACGCCTCTCAGGCAACGCACTTCGCGTGATGCTGTTTGGTGCATAGCATCACGCGGCTCATATGCCGCACCCGTTAGCGCAGCATAGTGCATGGTCCGGTCGACCGTACGAATGAGAATTGGTATCGCTTCAGATCTAACCAAACCAAACGCGCAGAGGGTCACTGGATTGCCAACTTTCGTATCCCATCCAGCAGCCTGCCAATTTCCGGCTCGGTAGTCAGATAGCTGACCGACGCTCGCGCGATCTGCTTAAGTCCTCTGGATTCCATATCAAGAGGCGTGTACGGGACACCGTTACTGCCGATCGCGACACCCTGATCCGCCAGACTGCGCTGCACCGACGCAGCCTCCAGACCCGCTATGTTGAACGCAACGAGCCCGGATTGCTCCCGGCCCTGGTCCAGCACGGTCACACCGGGGATCTCCGCGAGTTGCCCGCGCAACGCTCGTGCAATGCTGTCGATCCGCGCGCGAATATTTTCAACGCCGATCTCCAACGCCTCTTCCAACGCGTTAGCCAGGCCGCAATGCAGCGCCAGCGATGCTTCCGCCGACTCGAAACGCACCGCGTCGTCCCGTAAGACAGGTTCGCCGTCAGCACCCAGCGGCGCGGATCGCATGTCGACGAAGGCCGGCGTCAAGCGGGACAGAAAGTCCTCCCGCACATACAACAGGCCTGTGCCTCTCGGACCACGCAGCGCCTTGCGGCACGGACCGGTCAGGACATCGCAACCCACCTCGGCGACGTCGACGGGAAGTTGTCCAACCGCCTGGGCAGCATCGACGAAGTAGGGGATGCCGTGGCGGCGTGCGACCTGGCCGATCGCCGCAGCCGGATTGATCAGCCCGCCGTTCGCCGGCAACCAGGTCAGCGCAATCAGGCGCACACGGTCATCGAGCATAGCCTCCAGCGCCTGCGGATCAACGGCGCCGCTGGAATCGGACGGAATGACTTCGATCGTCGCCCCCGCGCGTTGCGCCGACAGGCGCATGGCGGCCAGATTCCCGCCCCACTCGTGACGCCCGACCAGAATCCGCTCGCCGGGTCGCCCTGGTCCTAGCGCGGCGAATGCGGGGCCCCACCCTGCCGAATTGCCGGTGGTCAGGGCGATCTCCGCCGGACGGGCGTTCAGCAGTCGCGCAGCCAGCAAGCGAGCGCGCTCGGTCTGCTCACGTCCGGCTACGCCGGCTTCCATCGGCCCCGTCGTGGCTTCGAGCCAAAGGTGAGCGCGTATCGCCTCCAACGTGGCGGACGACGGCAGCGAGGCCCCCGCGTGATTGAAATGCGTGGTGCTTTGAGCACCGGGTGTGCGGGCGCGCAACGCGTCCACGGCAGCAGGCGAAAGAGGAGAAGGCATGGTCGGTCCAATAACGGGCGTGTGGGATGCATTGGGCATGGGCGATAGGCGATAGGCGATAGGCGATAGGCGCGAAGAGTTTGCCATGCTACGCCACCTGGCCTGCGAAGGCACTGGCCTGCCGCCCTCGATCGGCGCCACGACCTTTAAAAAAAGCCCGCATTCGGCGACGGATTCCCGCAGGTTGCTCCGTTAAAGAAGCTGGAGCACAACGTTCGCGGGTCACGAGCAGCCTGACGGCACTGAAAGCTGGCGCGGCAAACCAGCAGTCGTGACGTGGCGGCCAACGTTATTGCACCCCTGTTTGCCGGCCTATGCGTTCGATTTCCCTACTATGACAACTCAAATACTGGTCGTTGACGACGATGTCGAACTACTTGGGTCGCTTGCCGACTTTCTCGGACGAGAGGGTATGGCGGTTTCCGTATTGCACGAGGTGAAGTCGCTCGGGGAACACATCGAACGGAACCCACCCGATCTGATTGTCCTCGACCAGATCATGCACGGTGTGAATGGCCTCGCAGCGCTGAGCACGCTACGCGCCGCGGGCAACACCGTCCCCGTGATTCTGGCCTCGGGACCCGACGACATGGACCGGATCGTGGGGCTCGAAATGGGCGCGGACGACTGCATCGGCAAACCCTTCAATCCTCGCGAACTCCTTGCCCGCATGCGGGCCGTATTGCGACGACGAACCCTGTCTGCGTCGGCCGCCACGCGGGAAAAACACGAAGTCGTTGGATTCGGCCCATTCACGCTGGACCTTCAGTTGCGCACGCTCAACACGGAGACCAACCGGCTCACGCTATCGGCGGGAGAATTCGCGCTGCTTAAGGTCTTCGTCAGTCACCCCATGCGCACGCTTACCCGTGCGCGCCTGCTTGAATTGCTGCATGGGCCGAAAGACGATCATACCGGCCGCGGGGTCGATGTCCAGGTGTGGCGGTTGCGCAGGATTCTCGAAGCAGACCCCTCCGCGCCGAGGTTCATCCAGACCGTCCGCAGTCATGGTTATGTATTTGTGCCGGACGGCGCGCAACCGTCCTCGACGCACTGAATCTTCACGCGTCGCGGCGATCGCAAGCTCGAGTGCGGATATGGACAAGGCGTCCACGGCGCTGCATTATCCATGCTGGCTGTCAGACACCACCAGCGCGAGAGAGGCGAACAATGCCCAGGCACAACCCAGCGCTTCATCGCAATGAAAAACGCCCCATGACACCGGGTCGCCGGCGGCTTCTCATCGCCGGCGTGATCGTGCTGATCGCCACGCTTGGTTGGGGACTTCGGGTCATACTCGAGCCCGCCTTCCGGCACACCATCGTCATCACAACCGGCGCAGACAACGGGATCTATCGCGGCTTTGCAGATCGCTATGCACCTCTCCTGAAGCGTGACGGTATCAAGCTCGATATCCGCAGTTCGTCGGGGTCGAGTGAAAACTATCAGCGGCTGAAAGACCCCGACAGCGCATACGAGGTGGGCTTCATCCAGTCCGGCACCACCAGCCCGAAAGAAACCGACCATCTGCAGACGATCGCCGCCGTCTCCTATGAACCGATCTGGGTGTTCTACCGTGGCGAGTCCACCATCAACCGGCTGGCAGAACTGCGTGGCAAGAGAGTTTCAATCGGTGTTCCCGGCAGTGGCCTGCTGAACGTCTCCCAGGTATTGCTCGGGTACAGCGGCATCACACGGGACAATACGACGCTGCTCCAAATGGACGCCGTCAAAGCCTACCAGGCTCTCGAAAACGGTCAACTGGATGCGGCTTTCTTTATCGGCAGACCCGATGCCCCCATGCAGACCACGCTGCTGAACAGCGATCTCAAGCTGATGAGTTTTGTGCAGGCCGATGCGCTCGTGCAGAAATTCCCGTCGCTATCCAAGGTTATTTTTCCGCGCGCCGCGACCAGCGTCGTCAACGATCTGCCGCAAGCCGACGTCACGCTGCTCGCCGCCACCGCCTTGCTCGTCTCCAAAGACACGCTGCACCCTGCGCTGGTCTACCTGTTGCTGGACGCGGCTAAAACCGTCCACGGCGGCGAAGATTACTTCACGCCGCTTGGCGTGTTTCCCAATCTGAATACCGAGGATTTTCCTGTTTCCGAAGAAAGCGAGCGTTACTTCAAAACGGGGCGCCCCTTCCTGCAGCGCTACCTGCCATTCTGGCTGGCCAGCTTTATCGAACGACGTCTGCTGATCCTGCTTCCCTTCATGGCTTTATTGCTCGGTCTGCTGCAGGCGTTGCCGCGCATGGCGGAGGCTCGCATAAAAAAACGCCTGGTTGTCTGGTATCGCGAGATCAAGGCGCTCGAAGACGAAATATGGAAAACCAGCCAGCCAACGCCGGACCAGATTGCGCAATGGCGGAACGAGATCGAGCATATCGATGCACATGCCAACCAGATCCGGATGCCGCAGCGCTATTTCCAGGACGTTTATGCACTCAAGCAGGCGATTGCCGTAGTCCGGAACCGAATTTCCCGCGTCGCGGACCAGGCTACGACGGGCGCAGCATGAGCTTATGGACTCGCACCGACGTCGCGCGGGCGCATACAAGATCGCGCATACTATCCCGACTATCCGGTTCACCGGCCGTCATTAGCGGCCGCAACCGCCATGCGCCGCGTTTCATTCGAGGTGATATCCATGCTCAGGAAAGTTTCGCAAGCAAGCTTCGCAACCATCGCCGTATCCATGCTCGCCGCATGCGCAATGCCGCCCGCAAGTCCCCCGAGTGCATCCATCGACCCACCTCAAGCTGAGCGCGTGATGACACTCGCTGCGTCCGGCGTACAGAACTATTCGTGTGAATTCGACGCGCAGCATCGACTGGGATGGGTGTTCAAGAGCCCACTGGCAACGCTGTACGATGCGAGCGGCCACGCTACGGTCCGGCACGGTGCGGGTCCTTCCTGGGAAACGGAAGATGGCAGCCGGATCGTCGGCCACGTGCTGGCACAGCAGCCCAGCGAAACACGGACGAGCATTCCCCAGCTACTCCTCGAAACACATAGCACGGCCGGTAGCGGCACGCTGTCAGCGGTGCGGTATGTGCAGCGCTTGCATACCGTCGGCGGGTTAGCGCCGACGGCACCGTGTTCAACGGAACATGAAACCGGAAGCTCGCCCTATCTCGCGGACTACGTGTTCTACCGGTAGCCGGCCAGGCGTCGCATCGCGCGCTTACTTCATGTCGGACTGATTCGGCGGCGGCAGTGACGGATCGAGTTTCGCGGACTCTCTCACCAGTTGGTCAGTCATTGCGGCCGCAACCGGGTTCGAGCCACGACGATACGAGTCGTCATGACTGGCTTGGGCTTGGGCTTGGGCTTGGGCTTGGGCTTGGGCTTGGGCTTGGGCTTGGGCTTGGGCCGGCGGCGGCAAAGCCGGATCGAGTTTCGCGGACTGTTTGACCAGCTCATCCGTGATCGCGGCCGCGACCGGATTCGAGCCATGACGATGCAGACTGTCACGCCGGCCTTCGGTTCGCAACACGGGGGCGGTCTTCGACTCGGCATAAGCACGAACGGCAACCGATTCGCGTGGTCGCGTGTTCGCTCGCGGCAATGGCACGGCATCGTCCACTGGCGAGCCGGATACGGTCACCACGGTCCCGCTCGTAGACTGCTTGGGGTCAGTCACCGTGTTGCCGGAGAGAGGCGCCGCACCGATCACAGTTCCCGCCGTCACGTCGGTGTCAACCTCCGAGCGATGGCTTTTTTGTAGCAGTAAAAAAGCGCCGAACACCAACTCGAGGAGAAGCACTCCGACTATCAATGATGTACGAACATTCCTCATATTAACCAACGATCCGTTCAATCGATACGATTGGATTGATGACGACCGTCTGCTCGAAGAGCACGTCAAACGGCAAGTTCGCAGCGTGAGCCTGCGATGGGTTGATGTGGGGATGATTTGCGCGACCCGCACACGTTGATTGTCCGGTGGCAATGGTCCGGTGATTCACTCCACCGAACGGCACGGGACATCGCTCGTATGCTAATGCGAAAAAATAACCTGTGCTGAACAGTCGCGAGATCGGGGCAAGATCGTCAGAAACGCGCGGGCATTCTCTGCGCCCGCGGCCACGGGGGACTTCAGCTCGATTTGATGGACCGTTCGGTTGGCGAGAGGCGATTTTCTCGTCCGGTGCGGTCAGATTTTTGTCGGCAACGAACTAGTTCTGTTCGCGATCGAGGCGCATGCGATTTGTCCGACGATCCGCACGCAGCGTGACGCCGCGTGCGCTGGCAATCAATATGCCCCTTGCACCAGATTGGTCGGCACACCGTTGACGAAGTTTTCAATGTTGTCCATTAATTGATCGGCAAGACGCTGTTGCGCCTCGTCCGACGCCCATGCAACATGCGGCGTCAGAATAACGTTCGGGCGACCGGCCGCACGCATCAGCGGATTGTCCTCAGGAGGCGGTTCGCATGCGGTCACATCGAAACCTGCACCGCTGATCAAACCTTCGTCGAGCGCCTGCACCAATGCACCTTCATCGACCAGGCCGCCGCGCGCCGTGTTGATGATCAAGGGCTTTCTTTTCATCGCGCGGAACTCGGGCATGGCCAGCATATTCCGTGTGTTCGGTGTGAGCGGACTGTGCACGGTGATGATGTCGCTGGTCGCGAGCACCTCGTCCCACGGCGTGTAAAGCGGACCCAGACCGTCACGCCCTTTGTGCGCGGCGAACATCGGTTGCACGCCGAAGGCTTTGGCGATTTCCGCGACACGCTGGCCGAGCACGCCTTCACCGATGATGCCAAGACGCGCGCCGGCCAGATCGTGAATCGCGTGCGTAAAGAAACAGAATTGTCCGGACTTCTGCCACTCGCCGGCGAGCACGTCATCGCGATACGCGATCAGATTGCGCCGCAGCGCGAGTATCAGTGCGAACGTGTGCTCGGGCACCGTGTTAATCGCATAGCCGCGAATATTGCACACGGCGATGCCGAGCCGCTGGCAAGCCGCTTTGTCGACGCAATCGGTGCCCGTAGCGGCGATGGCGACAAGTTTCAGATCGGGCAATTGAGCGAGCACGTCCTGCGTTAGCGCCACCTTGTTGATGATCGCGATCGACACACCGGCGAGCCGCTGCAACACCTGCTCAGGAGACGTGTTTTCATACTCGATCAACTGATGATCGAAGCGCGGCTCGCGCAACACGATTTGCGGCGCAAGCGTGGCGCGGTCGAGAAAGGCGATCTTATGCATGCTCATGTCCTTGTTGATTTACAGATGCCGCTTTGCTTCGGCCACGACATGCTGCGCGGTGATACCGAAGTGCTCGTACAACGTCTCCGCGGAAGCCGAGGCACCGAAGCCCGTCATCCCGACAAAACCGCCACGCTCGCCCAGATAGCGATCCCAGCCGAAACGCAGTGCCGCCTCGATACCGACGCGCACCGTGTTCGGACCCAAAACCGCGGCGCGATAGTCAGCGTCCTGTTCATCGAAGATTTCCCAACACGGCATCGACACCACCGCGGTCGCAATGCCCTCTTCCTGTAACCGAAGGCGTGCCTGCAACGCCAACGCGACCTCGGAGCCGGTGGCCAGCAACGTCACGACACGCGCGCCGCCGTCCGCTTCGGCCAGCACATAGGCGCCGCGACGCGACAACGACTCGGCGCTATATTCGCGGCGCACCAGCGGCAACGCCTGCCTTGCAAAAATCAACGTACTCGGCCCGCGCCGATGTTCGAGCGCGAGGGCCCAGCACTCGGCGGCCTCCACCGCATCCGCGGGACGCAGCACGCGCATATTCGGCATGGCGCGTAACGAGGCGAGTATCTCCACGGGCTGATGCGTCGGCCCGTTTTTGCCGACGCCGATCGAGTCGTGGCTGAACACGTAGTGCACCGGCAGGCCCATCAGCGCGGCCATGCGCATCGCCGGGCGCTGATAGTCGGAGAACGCCAGATACGTGACGCTGGTCGCGACGATGCCGCCGTGCGCGGCCATGCCGTTGGCCATCGCACCCATCAGATGCTCGCGCACACCGCAGTGGACGTACGCGCCGCTGTGGTCGTCGGCGGTGAAGGCGTGCAACTGGCGTTTGTGGCCCGTAGGCGCTTCGAGATCGGCGCAACCCACCATGCGTTCAGGCAGCAGCGGCGCGAACAGATCGCTGATCTCGCCGGACACGGTGATGCCAGGCTGCGGCTCGTCGCGTTCCACCGCACGCTTGCGGTAAGCGTCGAGCACGTCACACCAACCTTCCGGCAAGCCACCCGCCATGACCCGTTCGAACTCGGCGCACTGCGCGTCCGGCAACGCGGCGAGACGCGCATGCCACGCGTTGTATTCGTCACTACTGCGCCGGCCCGCTTCGCGCCATGCGCTCAGGATATCGGCGGGCACGTCGAACGGTGCGTGCGGCCAGCCGAGTTGTGCGCGCGCCGCGTCGGCATCCGCCTGGAACAACTTGCCACTATGGCCGCCGCGCTGTCCTTGCAAGCGCGCAATGCCGCGGCCGATGACCGTCTTGCACGCGATCATCGAGGGCCGCGGGTCGGCGCGCGCAATCGTCAACGCCGCGCTGACCGCTTCGAGATCGTGACCGTCGACTTCGATCACCTGCCAACCGGCAACGCGAAATCGCGCGCAGACATCCTCGCTGATCGAGAGTGAGGTGCTGCCGTCGTCGGTGATCTGGTTGTCATCCCAGCACAGGATCAGTTTGCCGAGCCGCAGATGGCCGGCCAGCGAGATCATTTCCTGACCGATGCCCTCCTGCAGACAGCCGTCGCCGACGAACGCATACGTGTAGTGATCGACGAGCTCGCGGCCGAAATTCGCCGCGAGATACGCTTCGGCGATGGCCATGCCGAACGCGTTGGCAATGCCTTGCCCCAGCGGACCGGTGGTCGCCTCGATACCATGCGCCGGCTCGTACTCGGGATGTCCCGCGCAATGCGAACCCAGTTCGCGGAAAGTCTTGAGCTGGTCAAGCCCGATCGCCGCATAGCCAGTCAGATACAGCAGCGAATACAGCAACAGCGAACCGTGGCCGTTGGACAGCACGAAGCGGTCGCGGTCGGGCCAGGTTGGATCGGCGGGATTGAATTTCAGGTGCCGGGTGAACAACGCGGTTGCGATTTCGGCCATGCCGAGCGGCACGCCCTGATGGCCTTCACCCGCGCACAGAATTGAATCGATGGAGAGGAAGCGGATCGCGTCGGCCAGCGGCAACTGGGGTGCTTGCTGACGAGATTGCGTCGCTGCGGCCAACAGCGAAGTCGACGGCGTAAGCGAAGCAATCGATGCAGCAGACTGAGCTTCAGTGGTGGACATGACAAAAGGCTCCTCTACGCCGCCCCGGCATGCAGGGCGGCGGCAATCAAAACGGATTGGATCAGGCGGAAGAACTTCGTCTGAGACGGCACCGCGCAGCCTCATACGTCAGCGGATCAATGCAGGAAACCTGTCGAAATCCACGGCACCGCGGCAACGATAATCAACCCAACCATCAACGCAGCGATATAACCAAGAATCGGCTTCATGCCTTCGTCGGGATGAATGCGGCTCACCGCGCAGGCCGAGTAATAGCCCACGCCGAACGGCGGTGCGAACAGGCCCACACCCATCGACAGGATCACCACCATTGCGTAGTGCACGTCATGGATGTGCATCGCCCGCGCGATCGGGAACATCAGTGGGCCGAACAGCACGATCGCCGGAATGCCTTCGAGCACGCTGCCGAGAATCACGAATACGCAGATGGATGCAGCCATGAACATCGCCGCGCCGCCAGGCAGAGCACCGAGCGTCTGCGCGAGCTGCCCTGAGAAGCCCGACTGCGTCAACGCCCACGCCATGCTGGTCGCCGCGCCGATGATCAGCAGAATCGCGCCCGACAACGTTGCTGTATCGATCAGCATCGGCTTGAGCCGCGCCCACTCGAAACGGCGATAGATCAGCAAGCCCGCCAGCACTGCATACGCAATGCCGATGGTCGAGACTTCGGTCGCCGTTGCAATACCTTCGACCACCGCGGCGCGAATCACGAACGGCAAGGCGATTGCAGGAAACGCGATGACGAACTTGCGCAGAATCTCCACGCCCGTCGCACGCTTGACGCCCGACATGTCTTCGCGTCGATAACGCCACTGCACCACGATGCACAAGGTGATCGCCAACACGATGCCCGGCAGCATGCCGCCTGTGAAGAGCGCCGAGATCGACACGCCAGTCACGGAACCGAGCGTAATCAGCACGAGGCTCGGCGGAATCGTCTCGGTCTGCGCGCCCGTCGCGGCCAGCAGCGCGACCAGATCGCCCGGCTTCGCACCGCGCGCTTTCATCTCGGGAAACAGCACGGGCGCAACCGCCGCCATGTCCGCGGCTTTCGAGCCCGAAATGCCCGACACCAGATACATCGCGCCGACCAGCACGTACGACAGCCCGCCGCGCACGTGACCCAGCAAGCTCGCGAGAAAAGCGATCATCGCCGCGGCCATGCCGGTCATCTCGATCAACTGGCCGAGAAACACGAAGAGCGGCACCGAAAGCAGGATCAGATGCGACATGCCCTCATCCATCCGGCCGACCACCACCGGCATCGGCGTATTCGTGGTCAGCGCGAGGTAGCCGAAGGTCGCGAGTCCAAACGAGAAGGCAATCGGCACGCCGCTTAGCACACCGAGCGCGACCAGGCCGACAAAGAAGATCAGTAGGTTGATATTGCCGAGATCGTGAAGCAGCGGGCCAAGCGCAATGAAGATGCCCGCCAGCGCACCGACCGTTGCAATCGCGGCGAGCGTCAGGCGCCAGTTGCCCATACGGGCGAGCCGTACCACTGCCACCAGCAGCATCAGCGCCGAACCGACCGGCAATGCCGCCGCGCGCCACGAGTTCGACAATTCGAGAGCCGGCGTGGTGATGAACGATTCGTCCTGCGCGAAGCTGATCGCCGGACCGATCACCATCGCGAGGAACGCGATCGGCGCGGCGATCGCGACCACGTCGAGAAAGGCGCGCACACCTGGCGGCGCCATGCCGACCAGCGCCGTCATCCGCATATGCTCGCCGCGCCGCAACGCGATCACGGCGCCAAGCATGGCGAGCCACAGGAACAGCATCGATGCGAGTTCATCGGACCACACGAGCGGCGCGTGCAGCAGATAGCGGCTCGTCACACCAGCCAGCAGCACGACGATTTCCGCAAGCACCAGCAACGCAGCGGGAATCTCCACCAGATGGCCGAGAGCGGAGTCGAGCGCACAGGCGAACCGATGCTGCCGCTCGTGCGAATAGGAGATCGAGATCATCGCATTACCCCAGTTTTCCGACGGACTTCTCCAGCAGCCCCCACGCCTCGTCGCCGTACTTGCCTTTCCAGTCGTGATAGAAGCTCGTCTTGGCCAGCGCGCCACGGAAAGCGTCCCGGTCAACATCGATAAAAGTAATACCCTTCTTTTTCAGGTCGTCGCGCAACGAGAGGCTGAGCCTGGCGATATCCGCGCGTTGCAGCATCGCGGCGCTTTCGAATTCACGCGTGACGATCGCGCGGATGTCCGCAGGCAGACGCTCCCAAGCAGCGCGATTGCCGAGAATCCAGTAACCGTCCCACACGTGCGACGTGAGGCTGATGTACTTCTGCACTTCATAGAGCTTGGCCGTCGCGATGATCGGCAGCGGGTTTTCCTGACCTTCCACCACGCCGGTTTGCAACGCTGAATACAGCTCGTTGAAATTGATCGGCGCGGGGCCGGCGTCGAGCGCCTTGAACAGCGAGGTCAGCATCGGCGCTTGCGGCACGCGAATCTTGAAGCCCTTCAGATCAGCCGGCGCGCGCAACGCCTTGGTGGACGAGCTAATCTGCCGGAAGCCGTTGTCCCACACCTTGCTCACCGACACGAGGCCCGACTTGCCGATCTGCGCGCGGATGTAGTTGCCGAGATCGCCGTCCATGGCCTTCCAGACCGCGTCGTAGTCCTTGAACGCGAAGCCGGTGTTGACGATGCCTGCGGCGGGCGTCAGCGTGGCCAGAATCGACGACGCCTGGTTGAAGAACTCGACGCCGCCATTGCGCACCTGCGAGAGCAGATCGGTGTCGGAGCCGAGCTGATTCTGCGGAAAGAGTTTGATATCGAGGCGGCCCTTGGTCGCTTCGCGAATGCGATTGATCGCCTCCTGCGCGCGGATGTTGACCGGATGTGTCGGGTCCTGGCCGGTTGCGAGCTTGTACGAAAACTCGGGGGCCGCCATCGCGCTTCGCGAGATGCTCCATAACGGCGCGGCGGCGGATAAGGTCGCACCGGCCTTCAGAAAGGTGCGGCGGCTGATGCCCTGCGGGGCGTTCGAACGGGTTGTCATGGTGTCTTCCTCCAATGCTGGATCGCGCGTCGTTATGGTTTTGGAATCTGAACCGCGGCGGCTGCACGTGTTGCTCGCCGCGGTCGTCTGTTCTCTACTACGTGGTCTCCATCGCCGCCGCCGGCCTCCCGCCCAACGGCCCGTCCTGCCGTTGGGCGTCAGCCGTGAATCAGCATGCCACCGTTCACATCGATCACCGCGCCGGTGATATACGACGACAGGTTCGACGCGAGGAACAGGAAGGCGCCGGCCACATCGTCAGGTACGCCCAAACGATTAAGCGGAATGCCCGCGAGAATTTCGCCGCGCTTGTCGTCGCTGATCTTGCCTGCGTTGATGTCGGTCTGGATCAGACCCGGCGTCACGCAGTTCACGCGAATGCCGTCGTTGCCGAGTTCGCGCGCCATCGCTTTGGCGAGGCCCAGCACGCCGGCCTTCGCCGCGGAGTAATGCGGGCCGCCGAGAATGCCGCCGCCGCGCTGCGCCGAGACCGACGACATGCAGCCGATCGAACCGCTCTTCTGCTTCTTCATCTGCGGGACGACCGCTTGCGACAGATACAACACGCCGCGCAGATTGACGTCGAGAATGCGGTCCCAACTTTCCGGGTCGATCTCGAGCAGCTTGGCAGCCTGGGTAATGCCGGCGTTGTTGATCAGGATATCGATCGATCCAAAATCGGCGACGGTGCGTTCGACAGCAGCCTGGCAGGCGCCACGGTCAGTCACATTGCACACGTAGCCACGATGTTCGGGTCCGATCGACGCTGCGGCTTCGACCGCGGCATTTTCGTCGAGGTCGAAAATGGCGATGCGTGCGCCATGCGCCGCGAACATGCGGGCGGTCGCCATACCGATGCCGCGCGGCGACGCGCCGCCGGAAATGACGGCGACCTTGCCGTCGAGTAGACGTGACTCTGACATGATGCGGATCTCCTGAATATGAAGCTTATGGTTTGCTAAATTGTTTGCTATCGGTAAGTGCGCGTATGTGCGGCGCCTACCCGCCTTGATGAACCTTTACCGCAACCACCCTTTAATCGTGTCGCACATCGCCTCGGTGGAAATGCCGTAGCGGTCGTGCAAGGTCGGTAGCGCACCTGCGTCAAGAAACGCGTCGGGCAAGCCGATATGACGGAACGGCGGCGTGACGCCATTGGTCAGCAGCACTGCCGCCACCGCTTCGCCCAGGCCACCGATCACCGTATGGTTCTCCGCCACCACGACAAGGCGGCCGGAACGGCGCGCTTCGCGCAGCAGCGTGGCGGTGTCGAGCGGCTTGATGGTCGGCACGTGCAGCACACCTACGTCGACGCGATCGGCGGCCAGCGCCTTCGCCGTTTCCAGCGCGCGCATCGTCATGATCCCGGACGAGATGATCAGCACCTCGGCGCCGTCGCGCAGCAGCTTCGCTTTGCCAAGTTCGAACTGGTAGTCGTATTCGTCGAGCACGACTGGCACGTTGCCGCGCAACAGTCGCGCATACACCGGCCCGCGATGGTCGGCGATGGCCGGCACCATCTGCTCGATTTCGATGGCATCGCACGGGTCGATCACCGTGAGGTTCGGCATCGCACGGAACAGGGCGAGATCTTCTGCCGCCTGGTGGCTCGGGCCGTAGCCAGTCGTGAGGCCGGGCAACGCGCAGACGATCTTGACGTCGAGGTTGTCCTCGGCAATCGCCTGATGGATGAAGTCATAAGCACGGCGTGCGGCGAACACGGCGTAGGTGGTGACGAACGGCTGCGCGCCTTCGTGCGCCATGCCGGCCGCGGCGCCCATCAGCAGTTGCTCGGCCATGCCCATCTGGTAATAGCGCTCCGGGTATTCCTTCGCGAACAGATGCAGGTCGGTGTACTTGCCGAGATCGGCCGTCATGCCGACCACTTCGGGGCGGTTACGCGCCAGTTCGACCAGTGCGTGGCCAAACGGGGCCGAGCGGGTGATCTGCCCTTCACCTGCAATCGAGGCGATCATCGCCGATGTTTTCAGACGCGGTTTCGGTACGGCGGCGCTCATACGGTTCTCCCGGCTTCCAGCGCCTGCAGCGCGAGTTGCCACTCGTGCGCATCGACGCGGATAAAGTGATTTTTCTCGCGCGCTTCGAGGAACGGCACGCCACACCCCATCCGCGTATCGCAGACGATGATTCGCGGTTGCGCTTCCGGATGCGCGTGTGCCGCATCGAACGCGGCGACGACGGCGGCGAGATCGTTGCCATCCACGCGTTGCACGAACCAGCCGAACGCCTGGAGTTTGTCGACCAGCGGCTCGAACGCCATGACGCTCGACGACGGGCCGTCGGCCTGCTGGTTGTTGACGTCGACCATCGCGATCAGGTTGTCGAGCTTCCAGTGAGCGGCCGACATCAGGCCTTCCCAGATCGCGCCTTCATCGAGTTCGCCGTCGGAGAACAGCGTGTAGACGCGGGCATTCGAGCCTTTGCGCTTCAGACCCAGGCAGCGGCCCACCGCGATCGTCAGCCCCTGTCCGAGCGAGCCGCCGGACATCTCCATGCCGGGCGTATAGCTCGCCATGCCGGACATCGGCAGACGGCTGTCGTCGCTGCCGTAGGTTTCCAGTTCTTCGTCGGCGATGATGCGGGCCTCGATCAGCGCGGCGTACAGCGCGATGGCGTAGTGACCGTTCGATAGCAAAAAGCGGTCGCGGCCTTCCCATTCGGGGTCGTCGGCGCGATAGCGCATGGCGCGGAAATAGGCGACGGCGAGGACATCGGCGATATCGAGCGCCTGGCCGATATAACCCTGCCCCTGCACTTCGCCCATGCGCAGCGCGTTGCGGCGAATCTGATAGGCGTGCTCCGCGAGTTGGGCGTACGGCGCGGTTTCGCTAGTGGTCACTGTTTGTCTCCTTATGGATCGCTTTGCAGGGGCCGCTGTGATGCCGATCCCAGTGACTCAAGCGTAATCTCGCGCTCACACGCGCTCAAACGAATTAAGATGGGCCAATGGATGAATTCAATTCACCTTGATGCTGCCATGCACAATCGCGTCACCTTCAAGTCGATACAGGCATTCGAGGCCGCCGCGCGGCTCTCGTCGTTTGCGCTCGCAGCAGACGAACTGTTTGTCACGCCCTCAGCCGTCAGCCATCAGATCAAGCTGCTGGAAGAGCAATTGAGCATTCGTCTGTTCCATCGGCTGCACCGTACGGTGATCCTGACGGACTATGGGCGGCAATACGCTGAGGAAATCACCGCGGCGTTCGCGCGGATCGACTCAGCCACCCGCGAGATCGGGCGCGCCGCCAAGAGCGACATCCTCACGATCCATTGCACGCCCAGTTTTGCGACTCAATGGCTGATGCCGCGCATCGCGCGTTTCAGTGCGGCGCATCCGGATATCGACGTACGGTTGAATGCCTCGTCAGAGGCGGTGGATCTGATCTCGGAAGCGGTGGATATCGACATCCGCTACGGTCCGAGAAAGTTGCAGCCGGCCGGCACAATGGTGCTCGAATTGCCACCCGAGACGATCGTGCCGTTGTGCTCGCCCGCGCTGATGGCTGGAGAGCATCCGCTGCGCAGCGTCGCGGATTTACCGCACCATGCGCTGATTCATAGCGAGGGGTGTCTGGTCGGATGGCGAGACTGGATGCGTCTTTATCGCAAGACGCGGCTCGATATTGGACGCGGTCCGCGTTTCGATCGATCGTTCATGGCGATCAGCGCGGCAGTGGACGGCTTGGGCGTCTGCCTCGAAAGCCTGCTTCTGGCGCAGCGTGAACTGGAAACGGGGCGACTGGTGGCGCCGTTCGGCCTGGAAGGACTTCCAGTACATGGCTATACGCTGAACCTGCTGAAGTCTCGCGCCGAATTGCCGAAGCTGCATAGCTTCCAGGATTGGCTGTTTGCGGAACTTGAGAAGTGATGCGCGTGCGGCACTGATCCGGTGATGCGCAATGCGCTGCCGGTGACAGTGCCGACTACCGGCCTTTAAGGTTTGCCTTTGAGGGTGAACGGCGCAAGCAGTGACCGCACGTCGACCTGCTGCCCCTGAAGCAGAAGCAGCCTCGCGTGAAGCACCGTGTTCTCAAGAACGAGCTTAGCGGTGCTCAGCAGATACAGCGCGTGGATATCGGAGATCGACATGTTGCCTGCTTCGACCTGGTGGTGACGCTCGACAAGTGAACTCATGACGAGCCGCCTGAGTTCCTGTTCTCCAAATGGAAGGTCCGCGTAGTCGATCGGGTCGTCGGCTTCTACTTCCCGCAGCAGTTCCACCAGCGTTTCAGTGCTCACGTCCATGTGCAGGCTCCACGTTGTCGTTCAAGACCAGCATAGCCAAACAGAGTCACCAGCACTGACAGCCTACCGTTTCTATTTAAGGGAGTCCAGCTTGAGCAGAGCAGTAGAATGCTCCGGATACGGAGGGGCACGCCATGGCAAGAATAACGAGTGTCGGCATTGAACAACTGCGGCCGCTGCAGGCAACGGTCGGCATGCTGGAAGTCGATGCAAAACGAAAGCGCCTGCTGGCCATGGATGCAAAGTCTTTGAAAGACTTTCTGAAAAGCGCACCGATTCCCACCGTCATCGGCAAGCATGACAGGCACTATGTCATCGACCACCACCATCTCGCGCGTGCGCTGTGGGATGGCGGTATCGCGAAAGCGTTCGCCGAGGTCGTAGCGGACCTGTCGCGGCTGCCGGACGCGAAGTTCTGGGACACCGTGATTGAAAGGCGCTGGGTGCATCCCTACGATGAACGCGGCATCCTGCGAGCCATTTCCTCGATCCCCGATGAGGTTTCCGCCCTCACGGACGATCCGTACCGCAGCCTCGCCGCATTCGTGCGCGACGCGGGCGGCTATCTGAAGACACCGGAACCCTTCGCCGAATTTCAGTGGGCGGACTTTTATCGCACACGTATGCCGGTCTGGACGAGCGAGTCGCAGTTCAAGGCAGCAGTGGAGCAGGCAGTCCACCTTGCGTGGAGCCCCGACGCCCGGACACTGCCGGGTTTCAAGTCCCGCCGCGCGAAATAGCGTCGAGATAGTCGCCGGCAAAGAAACCGTTCGACGCCCCGAAAAGTAAGTCGCTGGAGCGTCGAACCGCAGCGAAGAGCAACTTATCCGTGTCGCTTCTTCTTCAACTCGATCGTTTCGAATAACTCATAGTTCTGCGTCGGTGTTTGATCCGCACCCGGCGCGTGGTAGTAGTTCATCGTGATCGTGGTCTCGCCACCCGGATGGCCCGGATCATGATCGAACACCGCGATACCGTAGCCCGTGCCCGTATCCCGTTGCGCCGACCACACTGCATCTTCAACGGCATCCGCGCTGGCACGCACAAACGTACTCGCGGTCGTCCCGGCAACCGGACGATTCGGCCGCGTAAAAATACGCGCCTGCGGCAAGCCGGTGCCGATATCCACCCCGTACACATCGAGCGGCGCACTCGTCCCGCCACCGCCGAGAATCAGGTGAATCGTGCCGTGACTCGTATCGAACGTCGATGCCCCCGACGACACGGCCGACATCACCGGCCGCGGCTGCAATGTATCGACCACGCGTCCTGTGGCGATATCGGTGCCCTTGTTGTGATTGCAGCCGCGCACGGGATAGCTGCGCTCGTAATCATGGTCATGCCCGCACAGCACCAGATCGACGCCGTAGCGGTCGAACAGCGGCAGCCAGGCTTCGCGGATGCCCTTGTCGGAACCGTTGCCGGTCTTCGATGAACTCAGCGCGTCCTGATGCATCTGCACGACGATCCAGTCGACTTCGTCGTCTTCCGCCGCCCGGTGCAATGTCTTCTCGAGCCAGCGGGTCTGCTCGCCCTCGCTATAGCCACGCACATAGAGCGACGTGCCTGGTTGAATCGGCGGATTGCCGGTACTCGCCACCGGCACGAGAGGATTCGGGCCGGCCACGAACGCAGCCGCATCCTGATAGACCACGTCATCAGCATCGAGCGAGATGAAGAGCACCGAACTCACGCGGAAGCTGTACCAGCGTCCCTGGAAGCGCGTGTGATTCTCCGGCAGCGTGTAGCGCGAGAGATACGAGGCGAGGCCCTGTTCGCCGTTGTGGAATTCGAGCTCGTGATTGCCCGGACAGGGCATCCACGGCCGGTTCGACGCCGAGGTCTGGCAGTTGTTGCCGAAATCGCGCCACACGTCGGGCTGGTGCATCGGGTTCAGGTTGGCGTAGCAGAGATCGCCGTTGAGCAGGTGGAACAGCGGCTGAAATCGCTCGACGGCCTGAACCGCGAAACGGCTTTGCGGCGACGACAGGACCCAGCCGGTGTTGGGCGTGGCGAGATCGCCGTAGCTCGTCCAGCGAAACGACGCGCGGCCGCGGGGCGCAGTGCGGAAGCTCGCGGTGAAGGGCTGGGCCGCGTTGCTGTCGTTGTCGGCGCTCACCTCGTACTCGTAGCTCGTGTCGGCCTTCAGGCCACGCAGACGCGCGTGATAGGTGAACACGACTTCGCCGTTGAGGCCATCGGTATAGGTGCTTTGCACGCCGTGCACCGTTACTCTCGCCCCGCCCCCGCCGCTTAACCGCACTTGCGGATTGACCGCCGGTGCCGGCGATGCCCACGACACGGTCACTTCGCTCGTCGGATCGTTGCCCCATGTCAGGTGGATCTGCTCCGGCGTACCGTCGGGCGTGCCGTTCGCGGCCCGCGCCGCCGACGCGAGCGCGCCCGCGGCCGTCGCGAGGCTCGATGCGCCCGCAAACTTCAGAAAGCCACGGCGCGAGACGATGGTAGCGCCCTGATCGGTCGGCAAATCCTTGTCGATTTTCTTGTTTGTCATGTCGGGTGTTTTTGTAGGGGGGTGGAAGGTCGGCAACGCGGACGGCGAACGCACGGTGTTATGTGAGCCGCGCGTGCCGTGTCGGACCAAGGTGCGACAGAAGTGACAGGGCATCCTAGTCGCGAAGCTATGACATGCAGATGAAACGGCTGGACGTGGGCGGTGCCGTGCCGCCTCTTTCGGGAGAGACTACACCGCGTCGGCGCGGTGCATCACGCCGCCCGACCGCCGTGATCATTCAGTCGATAGACGGTGTAGAAGCCGCCCAATTAACCTCGTAAAAACCCTCATGGCGGCCCAAATTACTGCATCACAATCGGCCCGTTGGCCGCGCTGAAACCCCTCGCTTACCCCGCCCACTCATTAAGGGGCTGCATCCCTCACCCTGCCGCCGTGTAAACTGCTGACTTTTTTGACTCTGGTGGTATGGTGCAAGCCCCACAGCGCACAGCTTTCAGTGGCCCGGCGCTCATTCGTTTACTTGCTCGCCTGACGGACGTCGACGTTCCCGAATCCAGCCAGTCGCTTTCGGACCAGCTAAGCCAATGGCTCGGCTGGACCGACGCGATCGCGTTGTCCTCGGCGCTGAGCAACGCTCCGCCCGCCGTCGCCGTCGGCGCACGCGCCTTCAGCGACGCTGAAGAGAGCGAGTGCGCCCGCGTGCGCGCGTCGTTGGCGGATGCCATCGTCGGCGATAGCGTGTTTGCCGTCGCGAGGCGTCGCGGGTCGGCGGCGCAGGCGCTCCCGCAAGGCGCCCCGGCGGATGCGCCAGTCGATTACGCGGTTTTTCGTCAGCGCTACCTCTCCATGCAGCAGTCGATGGAGACGGGCATCGGCACCCTGCGCGCCCGACTGCGGGCCATGCTGGCCGCCAGAACGCCCGCCATGGCCCGGCTCGCGGTGGTGGACGCCGTGATGGAGCGAGCGCTCAGCGAGCGTGAGCGGAGTCTGCTGGCCGCCGTGCCCGGCTTGCTCAAGGGGCACTTCGAGCGTTTGCGTGAGGCGGAGCAACAGACGCTGGCCGACGCCGAAGCCTCGGGGGACGCCGCAACCGTC
>NZ_VOSW01000133.1 GCF_009690905.1 Paraburkholderia madseniana | reverse complement strand
GGTTCAGTTAAGAACCGGTCGCTCACTCAACGTACTGACGAATGATTAACCTGCCGGCGTGAATCCACCCCGACAGGAAAACCTTCCTTTAATACTCGTGTGAGACTTGATACTTTCGCTTCCGGCAAACCCCGAAGGATCCACCGGCGCGTCGCGCATCAAGCGCCCACACTTATCGGCTGTTAATTTTTAAAGATCGATTACGCACTCACTACCGGAACAGCGCCGCGCGTCGTCAACATCACAACCACCCGGCACCGCTTCGTTCTGCGTCGCTGCATCAGCAGCAGAGAAACGAGATTATGGAGAACGGTCGGCACATCGTCAATCCCCTCAGTGCAATTATTTTCAAAAAGTTGAGAGACGCCGAAGCAGTCCACTTCACGGCGCCAGAAAAATACTTAGGTATCCAAGTTAATTATCGGCCAATAACAGCGATCGTGATTTTTTGCAAGCGAGAGGCGCCAATACTAACGAGCGAACTCACGCCGCAAGAAGCGGAGGAGACGGAGGATGCTGGGGGGGGAACACAGGAGGCCGAGGGAATGAGTGAACGAAGGGGCACAGTAAAACTGGAAGGCAAAGACAAACAGGAAGCGCAACCGAGGGGAGTGGCGTTATGAAGTACTCTTCGGCGCGCGCAGCGCCGCCGGAAGAATGACGCCCTTGTCACTGGCGTATGCAGGTGCACGAACCCAGATTCCAGATGCACCACTACCCGTTGCAGGCCACGGTGCCCACTTAGCATGAGCGGTTTGAGCTGCTTTCTTTTGCCTACTTTTCTTTGCAGCCGGCAAAGAAAAGTAGGTGCCGCCCCGCACAGGGGCAACGCCAATAGACCACTAACAAATCAAGGAAAACCACAGCCCCTAGACAAACAACCCCTAAAGCTCCCGCCCAGCACAGCCGTAAACAAGTAATCCCGCCACATATTTAGCCGCCGACCATGGAAAACCAGACAGAAGCCCAAGCCGAAGCTCAAGCCGCGGCCCCAACACCGTCGTTGACTCTGGAAGCCGTACCAGTAGGCACCCCTCTCGACTGGCCAATCGCAGACTCCGACGGCACGCTCCTCTTCGCCGACGGCACCATCCTGGCGACCACGGACGAGCGCAAATTCCTCTTCGACAACTTCCACCCGCACCGCGGCGACCTGCTGGCAAAGGCCCCACAACCGGAGTCCCAAACCGACCACCCCGCCGACACCGCCGGCAACCTCACACTAAAAGACATGCACCTGACGATAGGTGCATTAATCGGCGTACGGTCGCAGCTCGGCAGCGGTGCCCCGATGCATCCATGCCGCATCATCGGTTTCGCGCCCAACCATGCGCTCTTCGTCACGCCGCCACTGCAAGACGGCCGCATCCTCCCGCTGCGCCTCGGTGAAAACATCGAGATCGTCGCCATAGCAAGCCATGCCGTGTTTCGTTTCGTCTGCACAGTCGAGGCCGTGTGCTGCGCCCCATTCGACTACGTAGTGCTATCGAAGCCCGGTGTGATCCGCCGCCTGCGCGAACGCAAGTCGATCCGCGTCCACGCGCACCTCGCGGTGCGCTTCGGCATCGGCGAAACCGGCGACTCATACGACGGTCTGGGCCTCGCCAAAAGCATCAGCGCACTCGGCATGTCGCTGGCCACTTCGTGGACGCTGGGTGCAGTCGGCGAACGACTGCGCATCGCCTTCTGCCTCAAATCGGCGGAGATGCAAACGGAGATCGAAACCACCGCAGTCATCCGCAACGTGCAGAAAGGCAGTGCGCCGGGCGAGCCGTCGACCCACGGCCTCGAACTCGATCAACTCGACGCCGCGCAGCAGATGGCGATGAAAGTCTTCGTATTCGACCGCCAGGACGACGTGCAGTACTGGTCCAACGGTTTGAAATAAGCGCGCGAAAACGTGCCGGCCGTCGCGCGTGTCGCTCAGACTCAGGCGATCAGTTCGTCCGGCGTAAACAGCGCCGCGCCCCATGCATCGGCAAGTGCCTGGCAACGGCCCAACCGTATCGCCGCTCGCTCGAAGTCGACGAATACCACCTCATCCGCGTGTCGCGGCCGCGTCGGTTGATCGCCACTGCGCCCATCGGTCAGAATCCACAGCCAGCGCTGCTGCGCGGGCTTGCGTCGGACGCTGCGCTCCAGCACCTGCGCGGCATGACGTACGCCGGACGCTAACGGCGTCCCACCGCCCCCGCCCACCGGTCTTAGCCACCGCTCGTTCCACCAGCGCGGCACAGCCGGACCGAAGCGCAGATCGGCACCAGCCCCGCCAAAACACACCAGCGCCGCCTCGGCGCGAGCGGCACTGGCGCGATCGAACAACGCGATCAGCAGACCCTTGGCGAGCGCGAGGCGTTGGCCGCCAAGCATGGAACCGGAGCAATCGAGCACAAAGCAATGCAGCACCCCGCCCCGCGGCGCCTCTCGCGCGAAACGCAGATGCTCGGTGCGCAACGTGTCCTGACGCATTGCGATGAGCGTCGGCAGCCATGCAATGCGCTTGCCCGGCGCACCTTGCAAGCGGCTACGCGGACCTGCGCCGGCACCTTGCCGCCATCGAAAACCGCTGCGCGAGTCAGCGGCGGCACCCTTCCGATGGCTCAGCGTTTTTTTGCGTTGAGCGGAATGACGCCTTTCACCTGCGCGACGCCTGCGGGCTGCGGTGACAAGTAACCCCAATCGCTATCGCCGGCAGCGGCGGCGCTTGACGTTGAATCTAGTGAAGATGGCGAGGACGCAGCATCCGCATCGTCGACAACCTGCCGCGGCGCTTCACTCTCACGTGCGTCGCCACCTGCACGCGTCTCGCGATCGTGGCGCCGATGCATCAGCACCGACTCAGCGACCCGTTCGACATGCTCCGTCGTCACCGCAGCCGCCTGCTCCAGCGCCGCCAATGCCCGCGCCGCGCGCAACATCACGAGATCGGCACGCAACCCATCGACCGCCGCGTCGATGCACAGCGCACTCACATGCGCATGCACGGCGTCGTCGAAGTCAAGTTGCGGCAGCACTTCACGTGCCGCATGAATCCGCTGAACATACGTTTCCTGTTGCTGCGTATAGCCGGCACGAAAACCCTGCGGATCGAGATCGAACGCCAGACGTGCCTTGACGATCTGCTGACGCACCTGTGGCTCAAAACAGTTCTGCAACCCGACCATCAAACCAAATCGATCGATCAGTTGCGGCCGCAACTCGCCTTCTTCCGGATTCATCGTGCCGATCAGCACGAAGCTCGCATCGTGACTATGCGAGACGCCATCGCGTTCGATGGTATTCACTCCACTGGCAGCCGCATCGAGTAACGCATCGACGAGCGCATCGGGCAGCAGATTCACCTCGTCGACATACAGTACGCCGCGATGCGCTTTCGCGAGTAAGCCAGGCGAAAAACGCACCGAGCCATCGCGCAGCACGGTTTCGATATCGAGCGTGCCGATCAGGCGGTCTTCACTCGCGCCCAGCGGCAAATTCACCAATTGCCCTTCGGGTAACAGCTCCGCGAGCGCGCGCGCCGCGGTCGACTTCGCCGTGCCGCGGGGCCCGCTCACCAGCACGCCACCCAGACCAGGATCGATCGCAGCGAGCAGGAGCGCCTGCTGCAATGGCGTCTGGCCAATCAGCGCGGCAAAGGGGAAAGCGAGCCGTTGGGTCGCAGCATTCATGTTTGCATTCCTTCGATCTGCTGCTCGCTCGCGAGCAGATGCTGTTCGACTTGCGCGCGATAGTCGCCGGGCGCCTGCCACAAGCCGCGCTGCATCGCTTCGAGCAGACGCTCGCAGATCGAATGCATGGCGTGCGGATTGTGCCGTTGCAAGAACTCGCGCGTGTCGGCGTCGTTCAGATAAGCGTCGGTGACGAGCGCATATTGATGATCGGCGATCACGCGCGCGGTTGCGTCGTAGCCGTAGAGATAGTCGACCGTCGCCGCGATTTCGGCGGCACCCTTGTAGCCATGGCGTTTCACGCCATCGAGCCATTTCGGATTGACCACGCGCGAGCGGACCACCCGCGCGATCTCTTCATGCAGCGTGCGCACGCGTGGCGCGGCCGGATTGCTGTGATCCGCGTGATAGATCTGTGGTTGAGTGCCAGTCAGGTGCCGCACAGCCGCGACCATGCCACCCTGGAACTGGTAGTAATCGTTCGAATCGAGCAGGTCGTGCTCGCGGTTGTCCTGGTTCTGCAGCACGACGTCCATTGCGGCGAGACGTGTGCCGAATGCCTGGCGCGCTTCTTCGCCGGCGCTTTTCTGAGTGTAGGCGTAACCGCCCCAGGCCTGATAGGCGTTCGCGAGATCGGCGTCGGTTTGCCATTGCTGCGAGTCGATCATGTCCTGCAGACCCGCGCCATAAGCGCCAGGCCGCGCGCTGAACACGCGCCAGCCGGCACGCTTGCGCGCCTCGGCGGCGTCCATGCCGCGCGCAATCAGCACGTCGCGTTCGCGCAGCACACGCGCGCGGATCGGGTTCAGTTCTTCGGGCTCGTCGAGTTCGGCCACGGCCTGCACGGCGGCGTCGAACAGATGCATCACGTTCGCGAAGGCATCGCGGAAAAAGCCGGATACGCGCAACGTGACGTCGATACGCGGCCGGTCGAAGGCCTCGATCGGCATGATTTCGAAATCGGTCACGCGATGACTGCCTGGAGCCCACTTCGGCCGCACGCCGAGTAAAGCGAGTGCCTGGGCGATATCGTCGCCACCGGTGCGCATGGTCGCGGTGCCCCATACCGAGAGGCCGATCGCGCGCGGATAGTCGCCCTTCTCCTGCAAATGCCGTTCAATCAACTGCTGCGCGGATTTCAAACCGAGCGACCATGCCGCTTGCGTCGGCACTGCGCGCGTATCGACCGAATAGAAATTGCGGCCGGTAGGCAGCACGTCGGGCCGTCCGCGCGACGGCGAACCGCTCGGCCCCGGCGGCACGAAACGCCCCTCAAGGCCGCGCTTCAGGTTCAGCATTTCCTGCGGACCGCAGGCGTCGAGCCGCGGCAATACGTCGTTGCGCAGACGTTCGATCACGCGTTCGGCTTGCGGCAAAGTTCCGCTTGCGGGCGCCGCATCGGACGTTTCATGGCCGCACACTTCACGCAACATCTCAGCCGCCAGCAGTTCCAGACGCTCGCGTGTATCGCCACAATGCCGCCAGGGCGCATCGCTCACCCGCTGCAATACCTCAGGACGTGGACCGTCCCACGCCGCAGCCCAGTCCACCGACAACGGATCGAACAGATGATCCATCAGCAGATCGCGCGCCAACGCGTCGATCAAACCAGCCTTGCCGCCCTGGCCATCGCCGACCGGAAAGCGCCCCAGCGCCAGCAACGTATCGCGCCGCTGCACACCCTCAGGCGACTGCCCGAACGTATGCAAGCCGTCGCGAATCTGCGCCTCCTTCAACTCGCACAGCCACGCATCGACGCGCGTCAGCAGCGCATCTTCATCGTCCTGACCGTTCGGCTCCGCAAGACTCAACTCGTCATGCAGCTTATGCTCGACGATGGTCGCGAGAATGGTGCGCCTCAACAGCTTCGAGCGGCGCGGGTCGACCATCAGTGCTTCATAGTATTCGTCGACCTGGCGCTCGAGGTCCTGCAACGGCCCGTAACTTTCGGCGCGCGTGAGCGGCGGCATCAGGTGATCGATGATGACGGCCTGCGCGCGACGCTTCGCCTGACTGCCCTCGCCCGGATCGTTGACGATGAACGGATACAGATGCGGCATCGGGCCGAGAATCAGATCGGGCCAGCAGGCATCGCTCAACGCGACGCTCTTGCCGGGCAGCCATTCGAGATTGCCGTGCTTGCCGACATGCACGACCGCGTCGATGCCGAACTGATGACGCAGCCAGAAATAGAACGCCAGATACGCATGCGGCGGCACGAGTTCAGCGTCGTGATAGCTCGCGTAATCGCCCTGCTCGCGCGAACGCGACGGCTGAATCCCAACGAACACCTGCCCGCAACGCCAGCCCGCGATCATGAAACGGCCGCGCCGCAGTGTCGGATCCTGCTCGGGTGAGCCCCAACGCGCGTTCAGCGCATTGCGAGCTTCGGCGGGCAACGCATTGAAGTACACAAGATAGTCGTCGAGCGCGAGGCTTTGCAACGCAGGCCGCAAGTCACGCACGACCGGATCGTTGGTCACGCCTTCGGTCAGCTTCTTCAACAGCGCGTCACCGTCGGCGAGCAGCTCGGCCACGCGATATCCCTCATCGCGCAACATGGACAGAATGCCGACCACCGAGGCCGGGGTGTCGAGCCCTACGCCATTGCCGATGCGCCCTTCGCTCATCGGATAGTTGGCGAGGATCAGCGCAAGTTTCTTGTCCGCGTTATCGAGCGTGCGCAGACGGCACCAGCGGCGGCTCAATTCGGCCAGAAAGCCGACGCGTTCGAGGTCCGGTTGGTAGCGGACCACGTCGACTTCGGTATGCGGACAACGATAGGCGAGGCCCTTGAAGCTGATCGCCCGCGTGATGATGCGGCCGTCCACTTCCGGCAGCGCAATATGCATGGCGATATCGCGCGAGTTGAGGCCCTGATTGTCCTTGACCCAATCCTCGCGATTGCCGCCGCTCAGGATCACCTGCATCACCGGCGCGTCGCCGGCGAGCGCAAGCGGCTCGGGGTCATCGATAGCGGACGCGGCGAATGCGGTTGTATTCAGCACCAGCGCGACATCATGTTGCGCGCACAACTGCTGTACGACGTCGCGGCTCATCGCGTCTTTAAGCGAGGTAATCGCGATCGGCAGCGGATTCAGGCCTTGCGCTTCGAGCGCATCGATCAGGGCGTCGAACACGGCCGTGTTGGCCGCTTGCAGATGCGCCTTGTAGAACAGAATCGCAGCGACCGGCGCGCCCTCCCGCCAGCGCGCCTGCCAGTCGGCAATGGTCGGCGTGTCGCGTTCGGGATGGTAGAGCGTCGCGGCAGGCAACGCGCGCGGCAGCGCAGGCTCGCGCCCCCAGCCAAGCGCGCGGTACGCGAGAAAGCGCAGGAACGCCTCGGCATTCTGCGGGCCGCCTTCACGCAGATAGCGCCATAGCTGATGACACAGATCGGCGTCGGCGGTGCTGCGCGCGAGCAGATTCGGGTCTTCCTGCAGATCGCCGGAGAACATCGCGAGCGTCTGCTGCTTGCGCTCGGCGAGCGCGACCACCTGTTCGATGCCGTACGGCCAGTACGCCTCGCCGCCGAGATGATCGACCACCACGACACGCGCATGCTGCAACACGTCTTCGACATAGAAATCGACCGAAGCCGGTTGCCGCAAATACGTGACGTTCGCAAGCCGCACGCTCGGAAAACCCGCGCCCAGACGAGGAAACACGCTCGCGAGCAACGACAGCGTGGTATCCGCGGAGCTGAGCACCACGATATCGGCGGGCCGTTGATCGATCCGGATCACGCCCTGTGTATCGTCGACAAAACCGCCCGGCGTAGTGCGCAGCAGATGCATGACAGGTTACGCCTGTTGCGGCTGGGCGCTGTTCGCGACGGCGCCCAACGCAGCGTCGAATGCCTGTTGCAGCGCGGCCTGGTCGAGGTCTTCGCCGATCAGCACGAAGCGGCTTTGTTGCTCTGCGCCCGTTTCACCCGCTTGCCAGCGCCGGTCGAAATAACTATCGAAACGACGGCCCACGCCCTGGATCACCAAGCGCATCGCCGCACCCGGCAACGCCGCGAACCCTTTCACGCGGTAAATCGTGTTGGTTTCGACGAGGCCCTGCAACGCGGCGATCACGGCTTCGCGCGACGAAACATTCGCGTGCACCACCACCGAATCGAACTCGTCGTGATGGTGATCGGCGTCTTCGGCCGAACCGTGATGGTCGTGGCGCAGATGAATCGTTTCTTCCGACGCCGCTTCAAGGCCCAGCAGCGTATGCAGGTCGAGTTGACCCATCTGCGCGCGCACGATCTTCACTTGCGGCGGAATTTCTTCGCGGATGGTGGCCTCGACAGAAGCCTGCTGCGCGTCGTCGAGCAGATCCGTTTTGTTCAGAATCACCAGATCGGCCGCCGACAATTGGTCTTCGAACAATTCGTGCAACGGCGATTCGTGATCGAGATTCGGATCGGCCTTGCGTTGCGCATCCACGGCGACCGGGTTGTCGGCGAACTGGCCGCTCGCCGCGGCCGGGCCGTCAACCACGGTAACGACCGCGTCGACGGTAAAGCTATTCTTGATCTGCGGCCAGTTGAACGCCTGGACCAGCGGCTTCGGCAATGCGAGGCCGGACGTCTCGATCAATACATGATCGATCTGCTCGCGGCGCTCCACCAGCTTTTCCATCACCGGGAAAAACTCTTCCTGCACGGTGCAGCACAGGCAGCCGTTCGCGAGTTCATACAGTTGCCCTTCGGTTTCGACGCCGTTTTCATCGCAGCCGATGCCGCAACCCTTGAGGATTTCCCCGTCGATGCCGAGTTCGCCGAACTCGTTGACGATCACCGCGATGCGCTTGCCGCCCGCATGCTGAAGAATGTGCCGCAGCAGCGTGGTCTTGCCGCTGCCGAGAAAGCCCGTGACGATGGTGACGGGGATCTTGCGCATTTGAGTTTGCATCGTGAGGTCCATCCGTAGGAGCTGCTCGTGCACGCCGGCGCATTGTGTACAGGTTGGGCAAACGGGGCACATGCCCCAAACCACGACATTAACCAGACACGGGGACGAACAACGGCGTTGCCGAGGCAACCGAAAAACAGAAAACGAGAATGAGGTCATGAACGCGCCACCGCATCCCCGCGATGGTCGTTCTTCGTAGTCTGGCCGGTATCCGGGCTGGCGAAAGCGCCGCTTCCCCTTCCCGGACGAGTGGTTTCTCGCCCAGTGGTTATATGCCGACGCGGCCTTGCGCGTGGACATCGAAGCCGGCTCCGCGGCGCTCTTGAACGCACCGCTTTTCGCTTACCGTTGCGGGGGCAGCACAGGTTGACCCGGTCCATTGCAGGTGGGCACCCTGTTTCCCGTTTAACTGCATGCGCACGAGCGCGCACGCGAGCACCAAAGTGCGTGCGAGTGTAGGCCGAGCGCCCCGTGCCGTCAAGGAACCGCGGGCTGCGGCAAGGCCTTTCCACAGTGCCGGCGCGGCCCGCCGTGTGCTATCGTATGCGCGCGTTTGGTGCCCGCATATGCGTTCGCATGTGCAGTTAAACGGGAAACAGGCCGCGCTCGCTGCGCTCAACCTGTGCTGTCCCCGCAACGGTAAGCGACCTGCGGTGCTTTCGCATCGCGCATGCGTTTTTGATGCCACTGTCCGACGAATCCGGACGGGAAGGCAAAACGCATGAGGCCGCCAGCCCGGATACCGGCCAGACGCGGAGGCAGCGAACGTCACGCTGCCGGCCGCCGGAATCCGCGAGGGACGGATGTGAAGGCGCTGAAGCACGACGTCGCGCGGCCGTTGGCGTTTCCCTGTGAGAAACGCGGCGAGCAGCGTTATTCGTCGCGCGTAATCCGTAGCACCGCATGACCTCAATTTCCGTCGCCTCCGGCCTCATCGAGCCTCATCCGTTTCCGTTTATCACGACATGGCGCACGCCATGCACGCCGCAATGAGCCGCGCCTGGCTGATCGGCGCCGGCCCCGGCGATGTCGAACTGATGACGCTCAAGGCAACGCGCGCGTTGGCGCAAGCCGATGTGGTCCTGGTCGACGATCTGGTGAACCCCGACGTGCTGCAGTTCGCGCGCGCCGACGCGCTGGTCGTGTACGTCGGCAAACGTGGCGGGCATCCGTCGACGCCGCAGGCCGGCATCGTCGCGCAAATGCTCGAACATCTGCAGGCGGGACGCAGCGTCGCCCGTTTGAAAGGCGGCGATCCGTTCGTGTTCGGCCGTGGCGGCGAAGAACAGCAAGCGCTACATGCCGCGGGCATCCGCGTGGACGTGATCAACGGCATCACCGCCGGGATTGCGGCGCCCGCGGCAATCGGCATTCCTGTGACGCATCGCGATCACGCGCAAGGTGTGGTGTTCGTCACCGGACACGGCGCCGGCAGCGGCGAGCCGGACTGGGCCGCGCTCGTCGCCACGCGGATGACGCTGGTGATTTACATGGGCATGCGGCGGCTGAACGAAATCGTCGACGCGTTGCTCGCGGCCGGGATGAGCGCCGATACGCCGTGCGCGGCGATCGAATCGGCTACGCGCCCCGAGCAACGGCATGCGCTCGCGCGGCTCGGCGAGTTCGCGGATACGGTCTCGCGCGCCGGGCTCGGCTCGCCGGCGATCGTGGTGATCGGCGGTGTGGCGTCGCTGGCGTTGGCGCGGCATGCGGTGAATGTTGGCAGCGAACCCCGCGGACACGCAATGAAAACGCTAACGGTCGGTATCGGTTGTCGTTTGCACAGCTCCGCCGAGGAAATCGAAACGGCTGTACGTGCCACGCTCGGCTCGCATCCATTCGACGAAATCAGCACGATCGCCTCGGTCGACGTCAAAGCCCAGGAAGCCGGCTTACTCGAATTCTGCGCACGTCATGCGCTGCCGCTGAAGCTGTTCAGCCGCGAGCAAATTGCGGCGATCTCCGTGGACGATCCGTCGGCGGCCGCACGCGAGCATCTCGGCATAGACGGCGTCTGTGAGCCGTGCGCCTTGCTCGCTGCGGCGGCCGAATCTGGTGCAGCCAGCGTACCTGGTGCGGCCCATGCATCGGTTGGATCAATTACCCCAGTTGCCTCGTCTGCAGCCGACACCCCCAACGCACGGCTACTCGTGCGCAAAACCGTACACGCCGGCGTCACAGTCGCGATAGCATCGACCACCGCCCGCCCCGCCCGCGAACACACAAACACCGACGCTCAAGAACAGGACCTCCCATGAAGACCGATCCCGAATCCCATCAGCGCATGACCGAACGCCGGCGCGAGGGCCATGAGAAAAAGCAGGCCAGCGCCACCGTCGAAAAAGGTCTGCTGATCGTCAATACCGGCACCGGCAAAGGCAAAACCACCGCAGCGTTCGGCATGGCCGTGCGCGTGCTCGGGCACGGCATGCGCCTCGGCGTCGTGCAATTCATCAAGGGCGCGCTGCATACGTCGGAGCGCGACTTCCTCGGCGCAATCGCCAATTGCGACTTCGTCACGATGGGCGACGGCTACACCTGGAACACGCAGAATCGCGACGCCGACATCGCCACCGCGCGCAAAGGGTGGAACGAAGCACGTCGCATGATCGAAAGCGGCGACTATCAGATGGTGATCCTCGACGAACTGAACACCGTGCTGAAATACGAATACCTGCCGCTCGACGAAGTACTGTCGGTACTGAACGCGCGCGCGGCGATGCTGCACGTGGTGGTGACCGGCCGTCACGCGCCGGACGCGCTGATCGAAGCCGCCGACCTCGTCACCGAAATGCGCATCGTCAAGCACCCGTATCGCGAGCAAGGCGTGAAAGCGCAGCGTGGCGTGGAGTTCTGAGCGATGTCCGCGTGCCCCGCCCTGTTCATTAGCGCGCCCGCGTCGGGCCAAGGCAAGACCACGATTACCGCGGGTCTGGCTCGCTACCATCGGCGACAGGGGCGACGCGTGCGCGTATTCAAGACCGGCCCCGACTTTCTCGACCCGATGATCCTGGCGCGTGCCAGCGGGGCGCCAGTCCTGTCGCTCGATCTGTGGATGGTGGGTGAGTCGGCCTGTCGCAATCTGCTCGCGCAGGCGGCCGCCGAAGCGGATCTGATTCTGATCGAAGGCGTGATGGGTCTGTTCGACGGCACGCCGAGCAGCGCAGATCTGGCAACCACATTCGGCGTGCCGGTACTCGCGGTGATTTCGGCGAAAGCCATGGCGCAGACCTTCGGCGCGGTCGCTTTCGGCCTTGCGCAATTCAGGACGGAGGTACCGTTTTACGGCGTGCTCGCCAATCGCGTCGGTTCGCCAAGGCACGCGCAAATGCTTGAAGAGACTTTGCCGCCGGACCTGCGCTGGTGCGGGCACATCAGCGGCAACGACGAGATCGAGCTGCCCGACCGCCATCTCGGCTTGCATCAGGCGGCGGAGATCGACGATCTTGACACACGTCTGGATCGCGCCGCCGATGCGCTCGCGCAAACCGCGCTGGCCAAATTGCCGCCGCCGGTCGAATTCGGCACGCCTATAGAAGAAGCACCGCCGCGTCTTCTGGAAGGCAAGCGCATCGCCATTGCGCGCGATGCCGCATTCTCGTTCATCTATCCGGCCAACGTCACGCTGTTGGCGACACTCGGCGCGCACATCGATTATTTCTCACCGCTCGCCGATGAAGCGCTGCCGGAGCATGCCGACGCCCTGTACCTGCCAGGCGGCTATCCCGAACTGCATGCGGAATTGCTCGCCCGCAATCTGCGCAGTGCCGCAACGATTCTCGCGCATGCTGCAGCAGGCAAACCGGTCGTCGCCGAATGCGGCGGTATGCTCTACCTGCTTGAACAGTTGACCGACACGGGCGGCACCACAACGCCGATGCTCGGCCTGCTGCCCGGCCATGCAACAATGCAAACGCGCTTCACCGCGCTCGGCATGCAACAGATCGACAGCCTGCACGGTTCAATGACCGGCCACACATTTCACTACTCAAAGCTGACGACGCCGCTCACGCCGCTGCGTTCAGCCACCCGGCCAAATAACGATGCCCCCGGCGAGGCCGTATTCCGCGCCGGCTCGATCGTGGCAACCTATATGCATGCTTATTGGCCCTCCAACCCGGCCTTCACGGCCGCCCTGTTCCATGGCGAAGCCTTTTAACGATTCCGAACGCGAAGCCGTCTACCGCGCGATTTACGAGCGGCGCGACATGCGCCATTTCGTGCGCGACCCGGTTGACCCTGCCGTGCTGCAACGCCTGCTCGATGCGGCGCATCATGCGCCGAGCGTCGGCTTCATGCAGCCATGGCGCATCGCGCGCATTACCGACCCGGCTTTGCGCACGGCGCTGCACGCGAGCGTCGAAAGCGAACGCCTCGCCACCGCCGACGCACTCGGCAAGCGTCGCGAAGAGTTCATGAAGCTGAAAGTGGAAGGCATGCTGGAATGCGGCGAACTGCTGGTGATGGCGCTGATGGACGGCCGCGAGCGTCACATCTTCGGACGCCGCACCTTGCCGGAAATGGACCTGGCTTCCGTGGCGTGCGCGATCCAGAACATGTGGCTGGCCGCACGGGCGGAAGGTCTGGGAATGGGCTGGGTGTCGCTATTCGACGTCGACACGGTGCGTACGCTGCTGCATATGCCCGAGGGCGCACGGCCGGTGGCGATCCTGTGTCTCGGCCACGTCGATCAGTTCTATAGCGAGCCGATGCTGGAAACCGAACGCTGGGCGAGCCGCATGCCGCTCGCCGATTGCGTGTTCGAAAATCGCTGGCCGGCAGACGACAAAGCGCCGGAATAACGGGGGCGCAGACCTCTGACTGCTACGGCTGAACAGGCTTGACCGAAACCACATCCGGCACGCCGCCCGCCTGATCGGTTCGCAGTTTCACGCGCCAGTCGGGCGGCGCATCGAACGGAAATTTTGCCAGCGCGCTTTTCACCAGCACCGGCATCGCATGCAGCGGGTCGGCATCGCGATCGCTGCTGGCCGCGCTCACCTTGTAGACTTCCTGTCCGCTCGACTGCTCGAAAAACCGCAGCGTCAGCGCGTGCTGATAAGCGCGTCCGCCGAATAGCGAAAACGGCGGTTCGGGCGAGCGTTCGCACACGCCTGGCGCGCAGTCCTTCGCGCCCACGCCGATTGCGGCCGGCCGCGTGTCATACGCGATCGACAGCAAATAGTGCGCGGACTTGCCCGCCGAATCGGTGAAGCCGTTCTTCGCCAGCTCATCGCGCAGCATCGTTTCAAATTGCGGATGATCCGCGCTGACATCCTGCGACGGCATGCGCGCAATCGTATAGGTGCGCTCGCCCTGCAGCACGGCCGAGGGATTCGCCGTGTGCACGTCGGCGTTCAAACCGGCGCATCCAGTCAGACTCGCCGCGGCCAGCGCAGCACAGATCAATATCGCTTTCACCGGCTTCTCGCTTCGATAAGATGAGTGTTCATAGTCATGAGCGTGGCATTGTGGACACGTCGGCTTGCGCTTCGTCGAGTGCCGGCAGGGAAATCGTAAATGCGGTCCCCTTGCCCGGCGCGCTGACCACCTCGACATCGCCGCCATGACGCGTCACGACGGTCTTGACGAATGCCATGCCCAATCCGGCACCGCCCACTTCCGGCCGCTCCGTCTCGTGAAAGCGCCGGAAGCGCTCGAACAGGCCCGCCTGCTGCTCCTCGGGAATCCCATAGCCTTCGTCGCGAATCGTGCACGATACACGTTTTGCCGCAGCGGGCGCGGCCATCTGCGTCAGGCCGCGTGGTGCGCTGAGACAGCCGACGCTCTTCAGGCTGCACGTGATCCGCGTATCCGGCGGACTGTACTTGACTGCATTGTTCAGGATGTTGACGAGTGCACGCGTCATCAGCGAGCGGTCGGCGCAGATCCAGTGGCCGTCGTCGGCATCGGTCCCGCCGGCCGTATCGGTTTGCAGCGTGATGCGCTTGGCGTGGGCCTGCGGCCAGACTTCGTCGCTGGCGTCGATCAACAGCTCGGTCATGCTCACCGGTTCGAGCACATAGGTTTGCGATTCGGCGCGCGCGAGTTGCACGAAATCGTCGGCGAGCGTCAGCGCACGTTGCGCATAACGCTCGATGCGTTCCAGCAGGCCACGCGCGAGCACCGGCTCGCTGCGCGCCCGCTCGATCTCCACCAGCGCCAGAATCGAAGCCTGCGGCGAGCGCATATCGTGCGACAGCAGCCGCAACGCGTCTTCCCGTTGGCGCTCGGCCGCGTGCAAGGCCGATACGTCGACCAGGCCCGCTATCCAGCCCGTCGTCTCACCTTGCTCGTTCGTGCAATTCGCGTAGCGCAACAGATGGTCGCGCTCGTGGGCGTCGCGCACCTCGACGCCTTGCGCCATCAGCTCGGCGAACTCGCCGCGCGCGGGATCGAGCAGCGCCGGCCACTGAGCATGCGCGAGGAGATTGTTCTCGGCGTCCGACGCTGCGCCACTATCGATGGTCTTGACCAGCGTCAGGCCGCCCAACACGGCCCGCATCGGCCGGCCCTCCGGCAGCGGTGCGTCAAGACGCGCGAAATGCGCCTTGGCGGCATGGTTCGCAATCAGCACGATGCCTTCCACGTCGCTCACCAGGATCGGCTCGGGCATGCTGTCGAGGCTGTCCCACACGAAGCGTTTCATGTCCTGCACGCGCTGCGCCGCCTGCGCCATCAGCGCCATATGCTGCTCCAGCACGTCACCGCCGAACTCGCGGCGGCGCTGTGGTGTTTCCGGCAGGAGGTGCGGCTCGTCGGCGAGGCGTTGCAACTCTTCGCGCAGATAAGCCATCGTCATTTCGAGGCGCCGCCAGTTCCAGATCGGATACACCACGATCAAACCGGCGATCGCCGGCACCGGCGACATCCACAGCCGCGCGCCGTATAGCAGCGCCGCGCTGCCGACGGTGGCAAGCGCGCCCAACGCGACGGTCAGCAGCAACGAACGTCGCGGCGACAGCACCAGAAAGCCGGCGAGCAGCGCGGCGAGCGGCGCCAGCGACACCGCGAACAGCACCCAGGGCTCGGCGGGCTCGAGCTCGCGACCGGTCAGCAGCGTATCGAGCACGTTCGCGTGGATATAGACACCGGGCAGCGGCCCCAGCTCACCGGACACCGGTGTGGCAAAGCGGTCGTACAAGCCGGACGCGGTCACGCCGATCAGCACGATGCGTCCGTGCAGCTTGTCCGCGGGGACATTGCCGGCGAGCACATCCGCAAAACTCAGCTTCGCGTAGTTCTGCGCGTTCGGACCGAAAGGGATCAGGAAGCGGCCCTCGCCTTCATTATGGTCATCGGATTGGGCCGCCGCCTCGCCGGACGACGGCCGGTGCGGCCGCTCGTTCAGTTGCAGCGCGCCATGCTCGACGGCCTGGGCGACCGGCACCATCAGTTGCGGCCAGCGCGAATTCGCGTCGCCCTCGAACCGCGCGACGCTGCGCACGATGCCGTCGCTATCGACTTCAAGGTTGATATGCCCAAGCCCGGCTGCGGCATGCACGAGCGGCGCCACCGGCTCGACCGCGACGCGCTGGCCGGCGCCGTCCGGCGGGGTCAGCAGCATCGGCAGATAGGTGGGGCTCAGGGCGACCGCGCGGGCGAGTTCGGTGTCTTCCGGATTGGCTTCGGTAAACAGCACGTCGTAGATCACCGCGGCGGGCTTCGCCTTCGCAATCTGTTCGAGCAGCCTGGCGTGGGTGCTGCGCGGCCATGGCCAGCGGCCAAGCTGCGCAATGCTGGCGTTGTCGATTTCGAGCACCACGATATCGCGCAGCAACGGTTGCGCGCGCAGACTCAGAAACCGGTCGTAGACCAGATGATCGACGCCGGCGGTCAGCCGGCCGAGCGAACTGAGCAGAATCACCACAATGCCCAGGCAGCCGATCGCCACCCATTCGAGCAGGAAGCGGCGGCCGGCACGCCGTCCGAGGCGGGCGCGCGGGTCGAGGCTCAGGCGCGTGTGTGTGGTCGGCAAAGCGTGGCGTGGTTGAGAACTAAGGAACGGGTCGATTGTCGACCCGGCCCCGTGAATCTACCAGCGTCAGCGTGCAAGCGTAAACGAGCGGACCGCGCTGCTCTTCTCGTAGAAGCGGCCGTTTTCGAACTGCTCGGCGACGATCGTCCAGTAGTAGACGCCGCCCGGCAGGTCGCTCACCACAATCTGGCCGCCCGTCAGATCGGTCCTATCGACGAGCGGATGGCGCAGGTCGGCGGTCGTGGCCAGCACAAAGCGAAAGCGCGTCTCGACCGTGGAACGGCTGACGAACCAGCGGAATTCGTAGTCGCGGCTGCCGGCGCGCGGGCCTGCCGACGCATCCAGACCCAGTTGGCGCCGCTCGAAACCGTAAACCTGCGGCAGGCCTTCGAGTCCGTTCGCGTCGATCGCGGCGATACGGACGAAATACGTACCGTCGGCCAGATCGCCGAAGTCCGCATGCGGCGCACTCACGCGCAGATCGCGAATCAGGTCGAGCTGATCGGCATCGCGCGCAATCTGTACGCGATAGGCCACGGCGCGCTCGGCGGGGACGAGGTCGAAAGCGACCGTTTTGCCGTTCTGCACTTTTGCCGGATCGGTAAGCGACGGCGCGGCCAGCAATTCCACCGGACCGCCGATCGCGCCGCCGGCCCGCGTGATACTGCCAAAGCGCGCCTTGACGAGTTGAGCCGACGCCTGCAGCGGCACGCCGGGTGGCGGCGCGGAGATCCGGCCATCGACGGCGGCCGGGTCGACGCCGACCGCGCCGTCCAGCACTTCCACTGCCGTGGTTTGTGCGTCGCCGTCGTAGGCGACCTTGAAGCGCGTACCCGCCGGGGCCGCCGCCGCCCGCCCCGCCCGCCCTCCCCCCGGCGGTGGTTTGGGCGTCCCCGTCGTGGGCGCCTTTGAAGCGCGCCCCGCGCCCGCCCGCCACAACCGATGGCGAGCGGATCTGGAAGCGGTCGTCCTTTTTGGTGGCATGCGTGACCTGGCTCTCGACTTCGCCATGCTTCAGATCGAGTACGCGATCGCCCGCGCCGGTCAGCACGGTGCGCCGCAGCGTGCCGATATCGAGCACACCATTCTGCGACACCGTGATGTAGGAGCCGTCCGACAACTCCAGCGTGACAAAGCCGTTATGGCCGGTGCGAATGCGGTCGCCTTCGCCGAGCGTCGTGCCCGCCGTGAGCGGCGTAAAAGGATTCTTGCCGAAGGCGTGCTCCGCCGGACCGCTCGTTGCGATCACGCGCGCCGACTCGGGGTCCTGTCTGAGCCTGTCGGCCGGCAGACGCAGCGTGATTCCGGCCGGCAAGCGGCGTGGCGCGGGCACATGATTCAGGCGGCTCAACATGGCCCAATCGCCGGAGTCGCGCAGATAGCGGCCGGCGATTTCGTACAACGTGTCGCCGTCGTGGGTCACGTAGGACACATAGACTGGCGCCGCCGTTTTGCTACGTGGCTTCGGCGCGCGCGACGATTGCGCATCCGCCGACACCGGTACGAAGCACGTCATTGCAATCAGGCCGGCGGCCAGCATCGCGCCGGCGCGCCAGCCCGGCGAACCTGCGCGGCCGGGCGCTACCGCATCGAAAGCAACCGTCACGCATCCCCCGCTTCGGGGCGTTCTTCGGCGGCCACGGACGGCGAGCCGGATTCGATCCGCTCGAGCCGGTACCCATAGCCGTAGATCGGCGTCAGACGATAGCCATATTCCGGGCGCAAGCCGAGCTTGCTGCGCAGCATCGACACGTGCGTGTCCATCGTGCGCGAAGGAATATCCGTCGCCTGCTTCCAGATCACGTCGAGAATGTGCGCGCGCGACAACGGCCGGCTCAGATGCTGGAACAGCAGCAGCGCGAGTTCGAACTCCTTCTGCGTCACGGCGACGGTCGCGCCGCGCACCACCACGTGCTTCGCGCTCAGATCGAATTCGAATTCGCCGAAAACTTCTTTCGCCGCAGACGGCTTCAGGTGGTACGCCCGGCGCAGCAACGAGCCGACACGCGCCAGCAGGACCGCCGCGGAGACCGGCTTGACGACGTAATCGTCCGCGCCGGTGTTGAGGATCGAAGTAATATCGGTTTCGCGACCGCGGCTCGTCATGAACAGGACCGGCAAGCGTTCGGAGAGGCTTTCGCGCACCCAGCGCAGCACCTCTTCGCCCGACATGTCGGGCACGTTCCAGTCGAGCACGAGCAGATCGAAGGTCTGGCGCCGCAATTGCCGCACCAGTTCACGGCCCGCGCCGTAAGCATGACAAACGTGGCCGGCCGCCGACAGCGTTTGGCAAACAAGGTCGGCTTGAGCCGAATCGTCATCCAGGACTGCAATTCTCATAAAACCCCGCAACGCGACATCGTCCTTCGTAACTGTTGGCCGGTGAGCCGGCAGATGGCCGGGATGGCGGTGCGAACACCGACGATCCAGCTTCCTGTTTTCATCTTCGGCCGCACTGTTTTTCGATTAACGGTCCTTTGCCTCGCGCCCTGTTCAGTTCTGCCGCCCCACTGTCTCGAAATTAGCGCGCATTTTTGGCTTTAACGCGCTGATTACCGAGGGGGCAGATCATCATAATCGAAAACGGCCGTTCTTTTTCCCGGATGCACTTATGCAGCTATCCGGCCCGGCTCGGCCACTGCGGGCCGTTCTATGGGATTTTCCCCAACGTCTCTCAGGTTCTGCCTGTTATTGAAATCGACCTCAATGGGTCGTTATTCGAGTCGGCTGGTCTCGCTCGCACAATGGTTGGCCCCGTCTGCCTTTTGTCCTATCGGGCTGTGCCCCCCGGCGCTCAGGAAACAGCGATTTGACAATTTGCGAGTCAGTATAGGAACAGTCTCAAAATAAATCGTTTAAGAATTGTCAAACCGGTTTAAGGATGCGATTGCAGATATACATCGAAACACACAGGCACCAAAAAAACAATTTTAAAAACAATCACTTAAGACAACAATCGGATCAATCGACGTAATGGCGACGTGCGCTATCGCGTTGCAAAACTTCGCGGCCAGCGTAACATTTAGCGTAGGTTTTTTTGCAACCAAAGTAGTCCGGAAACCGACATCAGACCCAAGATGAAGTTCGACGCCAGACGAGCCAAGCTCCTTCAGCCGCAACAACATATAGCGTTCGACGACTTCCCTGGCTTACGACTTGAAGCTACGGCGACTCGACGCACTTGGACGTACCGATACCGATCGCCTCTCGACGGTCACATGCGACAAATCAAGCTCGGGGATTGGCCAGCAATGCCTCTCGCCGCCGCAGTCGTTAAGTGGGAGACAAAACGAGGCATCCGTGATACTGGCGAAGAGGCTCTGTCGCATTAACGCAGGCGAGGTAAAATTCGAGGCGGACGAAAACGCTCTGGCCACACGATGAAGAAGACAATGACGCCACGAACGACGCTTGCTCCAGACATCGCTAAGGTTCTGAAGCGGCTGCACTATCCGCTTGAAGTGATCCTGCTGTGTGTGCGATGGTACGTTGCCTACTCGCTGAGTTTTCGCAATCTCGAGGAAATGATGGCCGAGCGCGACATTTGTGATCATTCGACGGTGCATCGCTGGGTCATCAAGGTGGTGCCACTGTTCGAAAAGACATTTCGTAAGCACAAGCGGCCGGTCGGCAAGAGCTGGCATGTTGACCAAACCTATATCAAGGTCAAGGGCTCGTGGAAGTATCTTTACCGGGCAGTGGATAAGGCGGGCAATACCATCGATTTTCTGTTCAGAGCCAAGCGGGACAAGGCTGCTGCGCGGCGCTTCTTCGAAAAGGCAATTGGTCAGAACGGCTCGCCCGAGACCGTAACCATCGACAAAAGCGGTGCCAATCTGGCCGCGCTTAGCGCGGTGAACGTCGAGCGCGAGATGCCCATCAAGGTTCGTCAGATCAAGTATTTGAACAACATCGTGGAGGTGCGACACGAGGTCGCTTATAGAAGTTGTTCTCACTTCTCGCCGCATAGAAGGAGAGAACCACCGGTGTCACCCGGTGAATCCAGGAGCCTGAATCAAGA
>NZ_VOSW01000132.1 GCF_009690905.1 Paraburkholderia madseniana | reverse complement strand
AGCTGCTTTCTCTTGCCTACTTCTCTTTGCAGCCGGCAAAGAGAAGTAGGTGCCGCCCCGCACAGGGGCAACGCTAATAGACCACTAACAATTCAAGGAAAGGCCAACGCCCCAAGAACACTGACAAAAAGCGCCGCACAGGCAAAAAAACCCCAAATCCCTCCCATAAACCCAAAATTCAGCGCACACTATCCAACTGCTCCCTCGCGGAGCGATAAAAGCCTACTGGGGAGCCCATCATGGCAAAAGGTCAAATGCGCAGTAACCGCGAAGTAAAGAAACCGAAGCAGGCCAAAAAACCCACACCGGCCACGACGCCATCGGGCGCGCCGCCGATCCGCGTGGCGCCGACCGTTTCGGCAACGCCAAAGAAACACTAAGGCAGCACCAACCAAGCAGCAAGCCCGCCCCGCCAGGCGGGCCTCAACTCAACCACCCGCACTACCTCGAAATATCCTCCAACGCGACATCCCGCGTCTTCGGCCCAAGCGTCCCGATGGCCAGCATGACGATCATCATCGCCCCCGAAATAAACACAAACACCCCGTTCACACCAAAGCGGTTCAGGCATCCCGCAATCACAAACGCGGAAAACATCGCCGAAATCCGGCTCCACGAATAAACAAACCCCACTGCCCTCGCTCGAATACTGGTCGGAAACAGCTCGGCCTGATATGCGTGATAGCTATAAGAAATAATGTTGCCCGCCAGCACAAGGCACACGCCCAAACTCACGAGCAATACCGTCTCCCGTGCCTGGCTAAACAGCAACCCGCACACGACGTTCACCGCCGCCATGCAGATAATCACCGTCTTACGCTCGAAGCGGTCGGCAATCAGCATCCCCAGCAACGGTCCAAGCGGCGCCGCGATCGCAATGATGCTCGCGTACATCAAACTCGTCGTGACGGTAATGCCCTGCTTGATCAGCAACGTCGGAATCCAGTTCGCGAAGCCGTAATAACCCATCGTCTGGAACACGTGGAAAATGATCAGCATTAGCGTGCGCTTTCGATACGGCGGCACCAGCAGATCGCGAAACGCCGCACGCACGCGCACCGGTTCAGGCAATGCCGGCTCCGGCAAAGGCCGTCCATATTCTCGTTCCACGCGTGCTTCGAGTCGCTTCATCACGGCGTCGGCTTCCTCGATGCGGCCCTTCTGTGCGAGCCAGCGTGGGCTCTCCGGCAAACGCAAACGGATCCACCACACCACGATCGCACCCACTACGCCGGTCAGCACGACCAGGCGCCAGCCGTCGAGGCCAAAGTAACGGTGCGGCACCAGCAAATACGATAGAAACGCGACGATCGGCACCGCGCAAAAACCAACTGCCTGTGAAAAGGCCGACGCACGTCCTCGCACATGTTTCGGCACGAGTTCGGAAATGTACGTACCGATCGTCACGATCTCCACGCCGATACCGATCCCCGCGATGAAGCGCCAGAGGTTGAGCCCAAGCGCCGTGTCCTGGAACGCCATGATGATGTTGGCCGCCGTGTACCACAGCAGCGACCATGTGAAGATCGCACGCCGCCCGAAACGGTCGGCGAGAAACCCGCATGCCGCCGTGCCGATAAACAGGCCCGCGAATAACGCCGCGATAAAGCTCGCCACGCCGCTGGTGCCGAACAGACCGTGGGTCGTCGCGGTGAGAATGCCGCTGCGCACGAGGCCCGGCGCGATGTAGCCGGAGAACATCAGGTCGTAGAGTTCGAAGAAGAGTCCGAGGCTCAGCAGCATCACCAGTTGCCAGATCGAACGCGTCGCGGGCAAGCGATCGAGCCGCGCGGAAATGCGCGCGCCATTCAGCGCGATCTCTTCAGCGCGGCCACCTGCCGATGCACCGGCGCCTGAGGGCAAACCACCCAGCGTGCCGGCATCGCCGACCACTGTCGCATACACCGCATGATTCGACGATTTCATCGTCCGTCTCCATGATTTCCGGTCTGATGCCGGATGAGATTGATTGACTACGTTTGACGCATCGAGCGCACTGCTACCCTCACGCAGCTTCTCGCGGCGTCTGCGCTACGCCGCCGCCCAACGCCGTAATCTGCGCTTCGTCGTAGCCCAAACCGCGCAGCACGTCGGCGGTGTGCTCACCGATCTTTGCGATCGGCGAGCGCGGTTGCAGACGAGCGCCATCCATCGAAATCGGCAGCAAGGTCATCGCGGTTTCGCTTCCGTCATCGAGCGTCAATCGCGCGAGGCCGCCGCTCTCGTTCAGATGCGGATCGTCGAACAGGTCCTCGGGTTTCGTGATCGATGCGAAAGGAATGTGGTCACGTTCGAACTGCGGCACGAGCGCCGCGCCTTCGAAACGACTCAAGGTTTCACCGAGCGTCTGCAACAACCACTCGCGGGCCAGCACGCGGTCGTTGTTAGTCGTGAGGCGCGGATCAGCCAATAGGTCGGCGCGATCGAGAATCGCGCACAGCGCGCGCCACTGACCGTCGCCGGTCGCGGCGATAAACATCTGCTCGTCGTTGGCAAGCCTGAACACGTCGTAGACGGCCCACGCGCTGATGCGCTCGGGCATCGGCGCAGCGGGCACGCCGGTCGCGGCGAACTGCTGCATGTGTTGCGCGGAAAGCAGCACACAGTTTTCGAACAGCGCGCTCTGTACTTCCTTGCCGCGTCCGCTCGTATGCCGTTCGTGCAGTGCGGCAAGCACGCCGATCGCACCGAACATGCCACCCATGATGTCGTTGACCGAACTGCCCGCGCGCAACGGCCGGCCTACCGGTCCCGTCATGTAGGCGAGGCCGGCCATCATCTGCACGACTTCGTCCAGAGCGAGACGGTGCTCGTATGGACCGTTAAGAAAGCCTTTGTGCGAGACATAGATCAACCTGGGATTGCGCTCACGAAGCGACGCGTAATCGAGACCCAGCTTCGCCATGCGGCCCGGCTTGAAGTTCTCGACAAATACATCCGCGGTATCGACGAGCTTGTGCAGCGCGGCCAGTCCGGCTTCGCTATCGAGATCGAGCGCAACACTCTTCTTGTTGCGATTGAAGGTACGAAAAAAACCCGCACCGGTGCCGAGCAAACGGCGCGTGCCGTCGCCACGCGGCGGCTCGACCTTGATAACTTCAGCACCGAGGTCGCCAAGAATCATCCCGCAGGTCGGCCCCATCACCATATGCGATAACTCGATCACGCGGATGCCCGCAAGCGGCAACGCGCCCTGTTGCTCTGCTGAAGACGCGGATGTAGCGGAAGCAGATGCAGAAGAAGCGGAAGAAGCAGACGTGGAAGAAAGCGGATTCATTGCAACACCCGTGATTCGGAAGGTTCAAGACGTTGAGCAACAGCACTGAACTGCTTCGGCAAACCGGCCCGCGCCAGATAGCCGTACAGCGGTTCGCCGGGGAGCGCGTCGGCGAGGACGTCGCGCGACGCGATGAGTCGGGTGAGGTCGATGCCAGTGTCGTAACCCATGCTGTCGAGCATGAACACGAGGTCTTCGGTGTTCACGTTGCCGGTCGCACCCGGCGCATGCGGACAGCCGCCAAGGCCAGCCAGCGACGCGTCGAATTCACGGATGCCGTGCTGCAGCGCGATCAGCGTATTGGCGAGACCAAGGCCGCGCGTGTCGTGGAAATGCAGCGAGCGCAACTTGTTCCCCGCGACTTCTCGCACCAGTTCGATGATTTCGCCAACCTGGCGCGGCGTCGCTTCGCCGGTAGTGTCGCCAAGCGCGATGACATCGGCGCCCGCCTGCAACGCGGCGCGTGCAATCGCAACGATATCGGCGTAAGGCACCGCGCCTTGCAGCGTGCAGCCGAACACCGTCGACAATCCTGCGATCAATTCGACGCGTCGCACGTTCGCACTGGCCGCGCTATCGATCAGTTCGCGCATCGCGGCAAATGACTCGATCATCTCGACAGGCGTCTTGCGAACATTGGCGAGGCTATGCGCCGTGCTCACCGAAATCGGCGCGACGATCCGATGCACGCCGGACTCGAGCGCACGTTGCGCGCCCTTCAGGTTCGGCACCAATGCCGTCACGATCAGATCGTCGTAGGTGAGCGCGTGGGCGATCACTTCGTCGGCGTCGGCCATTTGCGGCAAGAGCTTCGCCGGCACGAACGACGCGACTTCCATATGCCGCACGCCGGCGGCATATGCAGCGTCGATCCAGCGTCGCTTGAACTCGGTGGGCATCGTGCGTGCGATGCTTTGCAGGCCGTCGCGCATGCCGACTTCGGTCACGACGACGCGCTCCTGGGTGTCACTCATGGTCTTGAATCCCGGTCTTGAGTCTGCGTGGAGTGCAGGGAAAGAAGCAACTGAGTGACAGCGTGCCCGCGCGCGGCTGCACGGCAAAGTCTGCGTTGACGACGCACTCCATCGCCGCTCGCGATGGCCGCAGTGGCATGCGGGACGGGCGTGCGCCGTCGCAAAGGGGAAACCCTTAAGGGCTTTTCAGAGGGAGCTCAGAGGCAGCCAGGAGCCTGCGCTCAACCTAGGCGCAGCAGATGGTCGAGTAAATACGCCGCCGTCAGCGTCAGCGCCTTGCGGTCGCGCATACAGATCACGAAGCGCCGCTCCGCCCATGCTTCGCGCAAGGGCACGGCGACGATGCCGTATTCGTCAGCGGCATGTTTGGGCAGCGCCTCGCTCGGCAGGATCGCGACGGCAAGGCCTGCCTGGATAAAACGATAGGCGGCGTCGAAGGTCGATACATAGGTTCGATAGTTGAGCTCGCTGCCTTTTTCAACAGCAATGCGTTGCATCAGCGCATTCACCGATGCATTCGATGCGAGCCCGAGATGATCGAACGCCAGGGTCTGCTCAAAGCCAACCGCAATCTCACCGGCCAGCGGATGATCGCGCGGCACGATCAGCGCGAGATGATCGGAGCGATACGGCAGCACATCGAGACTGCCCATCGGCACCACGTCGCGGCAGATGCCGAGATCGGCCACGCCCTCTTCCAGACCGCGCACGATCTCGGCGCTGACACGCTCTTCGACATCGACACGAACCTGCGGATTGGCCTTCAGAAACACCGACAGCGCCTCGGGCAGAAACTCGACCATCGACGACACATTCGCCAGCACCCGCACATGACCGCGCGCGCCGGCCGCGTACTCGCTGAGCTCGGCCTGCAAACGTTCATGGCCGCGCATGATGAGCCGCGCGTGCCTGAGCAGCGCCTCGCCGGCGGCGGTCGCGCGCACGCCGCGCTGGCTGCGCGAGAGCAGCGCGACGTCGACCAGCGCTTCGAGATCGGCGAGCCGCTTGCTGACCGCGGACGGCGCGATGAACTCGCGTTCGGCCGCCCGCGCGATCGTGCCTTCCTCGCAGACGGCGATGAACAAGCGCAACGTCACCTGATCGATTTGCCACATGAACGGGCGCGCCCTGGGTGTTTGAGGTAGGAAAATTATGCCCGAGGAAGGCGACGGCCAAGTCCATCCCAGGGTATCCACGGCCGGCATGCTGGTTTGCGTCGTCGATCGCGAGCCAGGTTGTAACCGCTAATCGTGTGTCAAACTGCGCAATCAGAACAACCGACCAAGGCTTTCCCATGTCCACCGCCAGTCTCTTCGTCACCTCTGCGGGCGTCGGCCTCGCGATTGCCGCACCGGTCGGCCCGATGGGCATGCTATGCATCCGCCGCACGCTGACAGGCGGTCCGCGCGCTGGGCTCGCAATCGGCTTCGGCATTGCGACCGGCGATGCGGTTTACGGTCTGATCGCGGCACTCGGCCTGGTCGGGATTTCTCAGTTCATGCTCGCCTACGATCGGCCCTTGCATCTGCTCGCCGGTCTGTTTCTGCTTTATCTCGGCGTGCGTACGCTGCTGCAAAAAGCGCCCGCCGATGCGGCCAATGGCAATGGCAACGGCAAGCTCGCACAGGTGGGCCGCGCCGGCGCACTGCGCGCGTATGCGAGTTCATTGCTGCTCACGCTGACCAATCCGCAAACCGTCATCATGTTTGCCGCGCTGTTTACGACGCTCGCACCGCGTGGCGCGTTTTCATCGAGCATCGCGTTGACCACTGTAGGCGGCGTGTTTTGCGGGTCGATCGCGTGGTGGTGTTTTCTCGTGACCGTGGTGTCGCTCGCGCGCCATGCGATCGGCAGCAAGCTGCGCGTGGCGATCGACCGGATCGTCGGATTCACGCTGGCGGCGTTCGGTATCGTCGAGATTCGCCGCGCGCTTTGAAGAGGGTTAGCAGGACCGCACAAGGGCCCTCAACGATGCGCCTTGTGACTCACGAGCGACCCCGCAACGCCACGAACACCACACCGGCAATCGCCATCAAACCACCGCATAGCGTCGCGAGACCTAGACGCTCGCCGGTCAGCACGGCGGACAACGCCGTCGCCACCGCAGGCGTCAGATACAGAAAATTGGCCGCACGCGCCGCGCCGAAGTAGCCCAGCGCGAACGTCCAAGTTGCATAACCGAGCGCGGCCGGAAATACGCCGAGCACCAGCACCGCCTGCAACGTGCCGTGCGGCGCACTGCCAAGCGAACTCAACGCGCCCGGCAGCCACGGCGCCAGCAACACCGCCCCTGCCAGCAACGTGTAGGCGGTGCACGTCAGTGCCCCGTAGACCGGAATCAGGCGCCGCTGCAGCACGAAATAGCTCGCCGAACACAGCGCCGCGCCGAGAATCAGCGTACTGCCCGCGCCGAGCGTCAGGCCGCCGGGCTGACCCCGCGCAATGACCGCGATGCCGGCGAGACTGACTAACGAACCGAGCCATCCCCAACGATTGAATCGCTCGCCGAGGAACACGGCCGCCAGCAGCGCCGTGAAAATCGGCAGCGTATTGACGATGAAACTCGCCGCGCCTGGCGCCACCGTTTTCTCGCCGGTGTTGAGCAGCGCGTTGTAAAGCGCGATGCCGAGAAAACCGCACAGCACGAAACGCAGACCGTCGCGCCATGCCGGCAACGGCGGGCGCCGATAGGCAAGCCATGCGATCACCAGCAGCGCCGCGGTGGCGAAACGCGCCGCCGCCAAAGGCAAAGGCGCCAAACCCTGCAAGCCGATGCGAATGAAGGGAAAGGCCGACGCCCAGGACACAATGGTGAAGGCGACGGCGCCTGCCGCCAGCAGCGGCTGCCGCTCGGAACGGGGCGATGGAGACGAAGTGAGTGTGTTCATGCGCAGATGGTGCCGCGCCGCGAGCTGCTAAGCTAGCGCACAAATGAACATCGTGATGTGAAAATGGCTCACACCTCCTCACCGACCTCGTTGGCGCGGCCGCCGCTCGCAAGCCTCGAAACCGTCTGCGCCGTCGCCCGCGAAGGCTCGTTTCTCGCCGCTGCCGAGGTTGCCGGATTGACGCACGGCGCGATCAGCCGGCGGGTGGCCGCGGTCGAAAACTGGCTCGGCATGACCTTGTTCGAACGCCATGCGCGCGGCGTGCGGCTGACGCCGGACGGGCAGCGTTTCGTCGGGCGTATCGAGCAGGCGTTCGGCATCATCGACAGCGCCGCGGTTCAATGGCGCTTGCCGCGCAGCCCGCAACTGGTCAAGCTGAGCGTGGTGCCGGCGTTCGCCAAACTGTGGTTCTTCGAGCGCCAGGCGGCATTCGAGAGCGCCGCCCCGGCGCTGCGCATACAGCTCGATATCGATCATCGCAACGTGGACATCGCCGGCGGCGAAGCAGATCTGGCGATTCGCTACGGGCGCGGCAGTTGGCGTCAGCTCGAGGTCAAACCTTTCCTGCCGGAGACGCTCTATCCGGTCGCGCATCCCGCGCTCGCCGCACGCCTCGCGAAGCAGCGGCATAAACATGGCGACGCCGCGCTGCTCGATGTGCCGCTGCTGCACGACTCGGATGTGACCGGCTGGCGCGCGTGGTTCGGCGCACTCGCTATTCCGCTGAAACCGCGCGCCCAGGACCGGCGCTTCGAAGACTACACGCTGGTGCTGGCCGCCGCCGAAGCGGGACTCGGCGTTGCGCTGGCACGCGTGCCGTTCGCCGATGCGTATCTGCGCAAAAGCGGCCTCGTGCGGGTGAGCCGCCACGAAGTCGCCTCGCCACTGACTTATTACTTCGTGCATGCAAAGGGCGAGAGCCGGCCCGAAGTGCTGGCGCTGATCGACCGGATGCAGGCGGCCCAGCAGGGCGTGTCGTAGCAACTTCGTACGCAAGCGCGGCAGTTTTGCGACAATAGCGGCTTTCGCCGCGCCGTCGTGCGCCTGTCGCCGAGATGCGCCGGCGCTCGAAGGCGAGTGTGCGCCGGCCTTGCCGTCTAACCTGTTCAACCCACCCGACCGTCAGCGGTCTGCTCAATGGCTCTTCCCCACATCGATCTGCTGTACTCCGTCTCCGGCCTGTTCGTCGGCTTTCTGGTCGGACTGACGGGTGTCGGCGGCGGCTCGCTGATGACGCCGATCCTGGTCCTGCTGTTCAACGTACATCCGGCCACCGCGGTCGGCACCGATCTGCTGTACGCGGCCGCCACCAAGGCGACCGGCACGCTGGTGCACGGCCTGAAAGGCTCCGTCGACTGGCAGATCACCCTGCGTCTCGCGGCCGGCAGCGTACCGGCGGCAACCATCACCTTGATCCTGCTGCATCGGTACGGCATGGACACGCCGGGCGCGAGCCGGCTGATCCAGATCGTGCTCGGCGCCGCTTTGCTGGTCACGGCCGTGGCGCTGGTATTCCGGCCGCAACTCGCGGCGCTCGGCGCGCGCCGTCAGCGTGCGCCGAGGCAAGGGCGTACGCTCGCGCTCACCATGCTGACCGGCGCGATACTGGGCGTGCTGGTGTCGCTGACGTCGGTGGGTGCGGGCGCCATTGGCGTGACGGTGTTGTTGCTGCTGTATCCGTTGCTGCCGACCACGCGCATCGTCGGCTCCGATATCGCGCACGCAGTGCCGCTCACGCTGCTGGCGGGCGCCGGTCACTGGCTGCTGGGCTCGGTCGACTGGTCGATGCTGCTGTCACTGCTGGTGGGATCATTGCCGGGCATCGCGATCGGCAGTTACCTGTCGTCGCGCGCACCGGACGCGCTACTGCGCAACGTGCTCGCGGCCACGCTCACGCTGGTCGGCGTGCGCCTCGTGCTGTCATAAAGTAGCCGCGCTACTTGAAAAACCGGCAGGTGAGATCGGTCTCGAACTGCCTGACCCATTGACCCTGATGGTCGTGATATGACTGCGCCCAGCCGCCGCGCCGAACCGTGACAAGGCGCTCGTGTGCGGCATCGCCCGGGTCCGGGCAGGCGCTGATGTCGAAATGCGCCGGCGCAAAACCGTGCCGCGCACATACCAGTTCGAAAGCCGCCCGATCGCTGATCGGCAGATCGGTATACCGCAAATGCGTGGTTTCCATGGCGTTGACTCCGGTTCCGCTTGCATCACAGTACGCTTCGCTCCGCGTCGATAGTGTGTCACAGCACACAGACGGGCTGTTGCGGCACCGGCGTTCAGCCCGGCACTGGCCAACTCATCATCACCGTTTCAAAAATCACCGCTACGAAAAATAAAGCGAAAAAAAGGCTCCGGTTATTCGCCGGAGCCCCCGCACTGGCATGCATCACGATGGCGCATGGCGCGATAGCGAATCGCATGCACCTCCTGTTGCCGCCTTTCGCGCCTGCCGGCGCTTCGTGCTCATGTTGCAAGCCGCTTATGCCAGGCCGCTTATCGCGGCCTGCTCATTGCAACCGTCTTACTGCTGCACAACGGTCAGCTTGTTCGTCACCGACGTCACGCCGGCAACGCCCTTGGCCGCTTCACCGGCAGCGTCGATCTGGCCTTGGTCAGGCACCGAACCCGTCAGAGTCACTGCACCGCCACGAGCACGCACGGCGATGTTCGAGACGTCGATGCCTTGCGCCTTGGCAAGCGCGCCGCGCACCTTGCGACCCAGTTGGCTATTAGCCTTCTTGCCGGCCTTGGCGCTTGCAGCCGGCGCTGCGGTCGTGCCCGTAGCCGTTGCATCGCTTGCCTGAGCGTACACATTGCACGCCACCACCATTGCCACAACCGAGCCCAGCGTTTTCAGAAAACCGACCGATTTCATAGTTTCTATTCTCCTTAGCTACACATTGGACCGCATGTACAAGCGGCTTCGTTACGACTACCGGCGGCCATTCGGGACGCGACAACGCGCGGCTCAGCGACGGCCGACTATGGCTGCGACACGGTGTGCGAGAGGCGAGAGAGGCCGGCCGCCGTTAGTCGCATGCGATGCCACGCATGCAATGCGGTACGGGAGCCGGCAAGCCGCGAGGTCCGCCAGCGCGCCCGGTTCTTGTCTGTCGTGCCGGGTCACGCTGTGCAAACATCTGTTCGCGGCAGCGAACGACAATTTAATCTAGCCGCGCCAGAAGCGCAAAGGGTTTAGTCGTACGTTGCGGTGCATTCCGGTTGTCATAGGGGGCATCGGGCGTGTTTTGTTCATGCGCCGTTCATATTCTGGTTCGGTGCGCGCCTGGCCGGCCGGTCATGTGCCGTTCATGGGACGTTCATCGGCCGTTCATGTACCGTTCACGCGCCGTTCACGATTTGTTACGGGTTTGACGGCGCCCGCGCCGGCCGGACGCTGCGCCGCCGCGCGAATCTCAGGTACCATCGGCGCGACGCGCTGCCGCGCGGTTTGTGCGGCTTGTGTGCCTTGCACGGCAGCCAGCCCGGCATGGCGCGAACGCTTTGCCGCAGTTCGCGCGCCGCAGAACGCCGTCATCCTGTTCACTTTCGACCGTAGCCGTCACGTCACCCGATGAAGCCAGCCACCGGCCGCAAACGCCCTCCCCGTCTCGTCGCCCGTTTCGTGGCGATCTCCTGGCGCGATCTGGCGGTCTCGTTCGGACCGCTCCTGCTGATCGCCGTCGCGGCGATCTGGGTCGCCGTGCGCCTGATCCAGCCCGCCCCGCCCAGCACGCTGACGATCAGCGCCGGCCCCGAAGGCAGCACCTTCTGGAATGCGGCCCAGAAGTACAAGGAAATTCTGGCGCGCAACCGTATCACCCTGAACGTCTTGCCCTCGGAAGGCTCGCTGCAGAATCTCAAACGGCTCTCAGACCCGAAGTCGAACGTCGACGTCGGCTTCGTGCAGGACGGGGTCGCGCCCGGCCCGGCGAGCGAGGGCCTGATGTCGCTCGGCAGCGTGGCCTATGTCCCGCTGGCGATCTTCTATCACGGGCCGACAATCGCGCGGCTCTCCGAATTCAAGGGCTTGCGCCTCGCGGTCGGCGCCGAAGGCAGCGGCACGCGCGAACTGGCGCTCGCCCTGCTCAAGGCCAACGGCATCGTGCCGGGCGGCCCGACCAAACTGCTGCCGCTCTCGGGCGACGACGCCGCCCAGGCACTCGTCACCGGCAAAGTCGACGCGGCGTTTCTGGCCGGCGATTCGGCGCAACCGGCAGTGATGGGCAAGCTCTATCGCACGCCGAATGTGCAGTTCTACGATTTCACCCAGGCCGACGCCTACACCCGCCGTTTTCCGTATCTGACGCAGCTCCAGATGCCGATGGGCGCGTTCGACCTCGGCAAGAATCTGCCGTCCACGCCGATTCATATGGTGGCGCCGACCGCCGAACTGGTGGCGCGCGATTCGCTGCATCCTGCGCTCTCCGATCTGCTGATCGAAGCGGCACGCGAGGTCCACGGCAAAGCAAACATCATGCAGCGCGCCGGCGAATTCCCCGCGCCGCTCGCCCACGATTTCCCGATCAGCGACGACGCTGCCCGCTACTACAAGTCAGGCAAGGGCTTCCTCTACCGGATCCTGCCGTTCTGGCTGGCGAGTCTCGCGGACCGGCTGCTGGTGGTCGTGGTGCCGCTGATCGTGCTGCTGATTCCGGCGCTGCGCGTCGTGCCGTCGCTGTACACGTGGCGGGTGAAATCGCGCATCTACCGCTGGTACGGCGCGCTGATCGCGATCGAGCGCAGCGCGCTCAGCGAGTACTCGGCCGAAGAACGCGCCACGCTGATCGAGCGGCTCGACGCGATCGAAGAATCGGTGAACGGGCTAAAAATGCCGCTCGCCTATGCGGATCAGTTCTACGTGCTGCGCGAGCATATCGGCTTCGTGCGCGAGCGGCTCACGCATAGCCGCGAGGCTCAGCGCGAGGCAGCGGGGGACTCGGACGACGAGCCACAACCATCTGCTTCGGCGCATGCAGCAGACGCCGATGACGCAACGGAATCACCTGAAGCGCGGGGAGCCGACGAGGCCGACAAGCCTTCGGCCGGTCGCCACGCCTAAGGACCCGTCTCGACCCACGTGGTCGAATTTGGCGTCCCCCGTATCGGCCATCCCGATCCAAAACCACATTGACCGATGCAAGCGGCGGCTGCACCGCGTAAGATCATTACAATTCCGACGGTCCAGCAGACGACACCGTTCGGAAAGGGCAATCCGGGAGACACTTATGACCGTAGGCATCGACGCCAGGCAACCGCTGTGGTTTTACGATTTTGTCTCGCCGTTCACCTACCTGTTGCTAGAGCAACACGACAAGTGGCCGGGCTTCGACTTCGCGTTCACGCCGGTCGTGCTGAACGATCTGTATCGCCACTGGGGCCAGCGGCCCGCTTATAGCGTGCCCGCCAAACGCACCTTCATGTACCGTCACGCGCTGTTTCGTGCGGAGCAACTCGGCATTCCGTTCAAGATGCCGCCGGCCCATCCGTTCGACTCGATGAAGCTGCTCCTGCTCGCCACCGCGGCGAAGGGCGACATCAGCTTCGTTCGCGAGATTTTCCGTTTTATCTGGCGTGAAGGCCGCGATCCGTCGAGCGATGCAGCATTCGCCGAACTGTGCGAACGCGTCGGCATGCCGGACGGCCCGGCACTGATCAAGAATGAAGAAGTGAAGGCGCAATTGCAGCGCAACACCACGGACGCAATCGGTCTGGGCGTCTACGGCGTGCCGACCTTCTTTCTGAACGACCAATTGTTCTGGGGCGAAGACGCGTTGCCTATGGTGCTGTATTGCGCACGCACGCCGAACTGGCTCGACTCGCAGGAAGTGAAGCGGGTCAGTTCGCTGCCTTCAGGCTTCGCGGACGACTAAGCGAAAGGAAGACGTAATATTCGTGCAGACAGGCATGCCGCGCTCGTATCCGTGCATGCCTTTTTTGACGTGATGGCGTCAAAAAGGCCGTCCTGATGCCGGCCATACCGTGCCTGCTATGCCGCCACAGCGCAAACGAGCCTAAGGTTATAACCTTTGCGCCTCGCTCTCGCGATCTGGCTCGCGGGCGGCTCCGTACGACGCTTCATCCGGGCCCGACCTGCTTGCACCGCCTCGCCTAAACCATGGACGATTCCGCCGCTTCCCTCGATATCTGGCTCGTGCGCGTGCTGCGCACGCTGATCGTCGAGCGCAGCGTCACACAAACCGCGCTGCGTCTGAATCAGACCCAGCCCGCCATCAGCACCGCGCTGCGCAAACTGCGCGAGACGCTGAACGATCCGATCCTCGTGCGCGGCAAGTCGGGCATGGTGCCAACCGAATACGGCGAATCGTTGCTGGCCTCGGCGCAACGTGTGCTGCGCGAAGTCGATTTCGTTGCGACGCCGCATGGCGACTTTGATGCCGGCCGCTCGCGCCGGACCTTCCGCGTAGCCGCGCCGGATTATCTGAACGACTTCTTCATGCCCACCGTGATCGCGCAGTTTCGCGAAGCGGCGCCGCATGCGCGTCTGGAGATCGATTCGCTAAGCCCGATGCTCGACCATTCGGCCGCGCTCGATGCCGGTGAACTCGATCTGGTGATCGGCAACTGGCCGAAGCCGGATCCGCGTTTCGAGCGCAGTGACCTGTTCTCCGATACGGTGGTGTGCCTGATGCGCGCCGATCATCCGCTCGCGCGCGCGCCGATGACGCGCGAAGCGTATCTCGCCGCGCCGCATCTCGCACCGACGCCTTATAGCGGCGCAAGCGGCGGCGCAGTCGACATCGGCTTCGCAAGGGCCCGCGCCGAGCGGCGCATCGTCGCCACGCTGCCCTACTTCGGCCTCGTGCCGCAAACGCTGTTGCAATCGGATCTGATCTTCACGACCACGCGCCGTTTCGCGACGCACTATGCGAGCATCCTGCCGCTCGCCGTGGTCGAAGTGCCGATTCCGTTTCCACGCATCAAGTGCTATCAACTGTGGCATCCGCAGCCTGATCGGCCGAGCGATGTCGGCTGGCTGCGTACGTTGATGTCGCAAGTGTCGGATGAATTGATCGCGCAGAAGGTGCGGCGCGCGAAACGGCCGGCGAAAAAAGAAACGTCAGCCGCGCAGGGCTGACGCTGTGGTTTGAAGTCTGGGGAGTTCAGGTTACGAGCCTGGCGTTGAACGCCTTACGCCAGGCGCCTCGCTCTATCTACTCAAACGCTCGAGCAAAGCTTCTGCATTGCCGCCTGAGCCGCGGCTTGACGTGAACGGATCTGCAGCAACTCGGCACACACCGCGACCGCGATCGCCGCAGGCGCTTTATCCACAATGCCGGTCACGCCGATCGGGCAGGTCATCTCCACCAACCGATCCAGATCCACGCCTCGATCCAGCAAACGACGCTCGAATTTCACGCGCTTTGTCTTCGACCCGATCATGCCGAAATAGGTGAAATCGCGCCGCCGCATGATGCGCGCGGCGAGCGAAAAATCGAGCGCGTGGTTATGCGTCATCACGAGGAAATACGCGCCGGGCGGCGCCGTGTCGACGATCGCATCGGGCGTGTCGGTCGCTTCGATCTGCACGTTGGCTGGCGTTTCGTCGGGGAACAGTTCGTCGCGTTCATCGACCCACTGGACGACGCACGGCAAGCTACCGAGCAGCGTGACGAGCGCATGGCCGACGTGCCCCGCGCCGAACAGCACGATGTGCATCGGCGCCGGACGCGGCGCTTGCACGGCGCTGCGCCGGCCGATCTGAACGGAAGAAAAGTCGTTCATGGTGATCATTCCAGTGAGTTTCGATATTTGCACGATTGTCCTTAGCTGGCCAGCTCCCGGCGGTTCGTGACGTGCCCGGAGGTCACGTCCGGGTCCGACCAGTAGCCATGCGCTTTACTGCCGCGCCGCCGCGGTTGCTGCCCGCACAGCGCCGACTGCCTTCAAGATTTCCTCGCTGGTTGCGGGCGCATTCAGCGGCGGATTGACCTTGTGGTCGCCCACGGCCGACACCGCATCGCGCACGGCGAAGAACACCGAGAACGGCAGCAGCAGCGGCGGCTCGCCGGTCGCCTTCGAACGGTGGATGCTGTCCTCCGCATTGCGATTCTTGAACAGACGCACACGGAAGTCCGGCGGCGTATCGTTGACGGTCGGAATCTTGTAGGTCGACGGGGCGTGCGTCATCAGCTTGCCGCCCGTGTTCCACCACAGTTCTTCGGTCGTGAGCCAGCCCATGCCCTGAATGAATGCGCCTTCCACCTGGCCGACGTCGAGCGCCGGGTTCAGCGATGCGCCCACGTCATGCAAAGCGTCCGCGCGCAGCACGCGCATTTCGCCGGTCAGCGTGTCGATCACCACTTCCGACACGGCCGCGCCGTACGAGTAGTAGTAGAACGGCCGGCCTTGCAGCTTCGATTGATCCCAGTAGAGCTTCGGCGTTGCGTAGAAGCCGTCCGACCAGAGCTGGACACGCGCGACATAGGCCTTCGCGATCACTTCTTCGAACGGCACGATCATCTCGCCGACCACCACGCGATCGTGTACGAAACGCACTTCCGACGCGGCTACCTGCCCTGCGCCGAAACGCTCGGCGGCGAAGGCCGACAGACGTTCGCGCAACTGGCGCGCGGCATCCTGTGCAGCCTTGCCGTTCAGGTCCGAACCGGTCGACGCAGCGGTCGCCGAGGTATTGGCGATCTTGCTTGTATCGGTCGCCGTGACGCGGATGCGGTTAAAGCCGATACCCAGCTCATGCGCGACAACCTGCGCGACTTTGGTGTTCAAACCCTGGCCCATTTCGGTGCCGCCGTGGTTCACCAGCACCGAACCGTCGGTGTAGATGTGCACCAGCGCGCCGGCCTGGTTGAAGTGGGTCACGTTGAACGCGATGCCGAACTTGACCGGCGTGAGCGCCAGGCCCTTCTTCAGCACTTCGTTGTTCGCGTTGAACTCGTTGATCGCCGCACGGCGCGCGCGGTATTCGCTGGTCGCTTCGAGTTCGTCGATCAGTTCGTGAATGACGTTGTCTTCGACCACCTGACCATACGGCGTCTGGTTGCGCTCGGTCTTGCCGTACAGATTGCGGCGGCGCACGTCGAGCGAATCTTCGCCCACCGACCGCGCGACGTTGTCCATGATGTACTCGATCGCGAACGCGCCTTGCGGACCGCCGAAGCCGCGGAACGCGGTATTCGACTGCGTGTTGGTCTTGCCGCAGAAGCCGTCGATCGTTACGTCGGACAACCAGTACGCGTTGTCGAAGTGGCACAGCGCGCGCGTCATCACCGGACCAGACAGGTCGGCGGAGAAGCCGCAACGCGAGGTCATGTCGACCGTCACGCCGTCGATCACACCCTTGTCGTCGTAGCCCACTTCATACGTATAGTGGAAATCGTGGCGCTTGCCGGTGACCATCATGTCGTCGTCGCGGTCCGGACGCAGCTTGACCGGGCACAGCAGCTTCCATGCTGCGAGCGCCGCGCAGCACGCGAACAGACCCGATTGCGATTCCTTGCCGCCGAAACCGCCGCCCATCCGGCGGCATTCGATCAGCACGTTGTGCGACGCCACGCCCAACGCGTGCGCGACCATGTGCTGCATTTCGGTCGGGTGCTGCGTCGAACAGTAGACGTGCATGCCGTCGTCGTCTTTCGGCACCGCGTACGAAATCTGGCCTTCCAGATAGAACTGCTCCTGGCCGCCGAGCAGCATCTCGCCGGCTTCGCGACGAGCGGCGCGGGCGATCTTCGTATCGGCTTCGCCGCGCGCGAGTTTCATCGGCGGCAAGACGTGCTGGTTTGCGGCGCGGGCCTGTTGCGCGGTGAGGATGGCCGGCAATTCTTCGTACACGACTTCGGCGCGGCGCGCAGCGAGGCGCGCGATTTCATGCGAGGTCGCGACCACGATGAACATCGGCTGGCCGACGTATTGCACGACACCATCCGCGAGAATCGGATCGTCGCCATGGATGATCGGACCCACGTCGTTGACGCCGGGGATATCACCCGCGGTGAAAATCGCGACCACGCCAGGCGTGGCGCGCACTTTGTCGAGCGCCATCGAGACGATCTTCGCGTGCGCTTTCGGCGACAGGCCGAGCGCGGCGTGCAGCGTGCCGGCGAGCGTCGGGATGTCGTCGGTGTAGGTGGCGCGGCCGCTTACGTGCAGATGCGCGGACTCGTGCGGGCGCGAGATGTGGACCTGGGTAAAGTCGTCGAGATCCTGAAGGTCTTTCAGGAACGGTTCGGCATGCTGATTCATTCTTGTGTTCTCCGTATCCTTGTGGCGTCAGGCGCTCGCGCCGGCCGGGGCGCAAGCAGCGGCAACTGCTCGAACATCCAGCGAACTCTTGGGCAGCGGATTGTTCGGACGCGTTTCGAGCCAGAAGCGATACAAGGTGTTCTTCGCCGCTTCGAGGCGGTAGTTGCTGGTCGCGCGCATGTCGCTAAGCGGCGCGTAGTCGTTGCCGAGCGCGAGCATCGCGGCTTGCGCGGTGGCTTCGTGCCATTCGGCGTCGCGCAGCACGGCTTCAGCGTGCGTCGCGCGCTTCGAGGTGGCGGCCATGCCGCCGAACGCTATGCGCGGCTCGCGGATCACGTTGCCGTCGGCGATGAAGGAGAACGCGGCGCACACGGCCGAGATGTCCGAGTCGAAACGCTTCGACAATTTGTAGGTGCGGAACTGCAGGTTCTGGCGCGCGCCGGTGCGGGTCGGCACCTTGAGTCCAACGACGAACTCGTGCTCCGCCATGTCCTTCTTCTGATACGCGAGGTACAGATCCTCGAGCGGCATTTCGCGTTCGATCTCGCCGCCGCGCACGATCACATGCGCGCCGAGCGCGATCAGGCCAGGCATCGAATCGCCGATCGGCGAGCCGTTGGCGATATTGCCGCCGAGCGTGCCGGCATTGCGGATCGGCAGCGACGCGAAGCGTTGCCACATTTCGGTGAGTTCCGGATACTGCTTCGCGATTTCCGCGTAGGCCTTTTCGACGCTGACGCCTGCGCCGATCTCGATCCAGTCGTCGTTGGTTTCGAGCTCTTGCAGCTCCGCAATCTGACCGACGTAGACGATGTTGCCCAGTTCACGCATCTGCTTCGTCACCCACAAGCCGATGTCGGTGCTGCCGGCGAGGATGCGGGTGGCCGGTTCGGCTTCCTTGATTTTTGCGAGCGCGTCGACCGTACGCGGCGCGTCAAACTGCTGGCCGGCGTGCTGGTAATGGAACGTGTCCTTGCGCTCGAGCGCGGCGAGCGCGTTCGACAGCGCTTCGACATTGACCGGCGCTTTCGGCGCGGGCGCTTCGAACATGCGCACGGCCGCGTCGACGATCGGACGATAGCCGGTGCAGCGGCACAGATTGCCGGTCAGCGCGTTGCTGATCGCGTCGCGCGACGGCACAGTTTTGTTCGCGCAGCTATGTTCGTGACCGTGCTTTTCGTACAGCGACCACATCGACATGACGAAACCCGGCGTGCAGAAACCGCATTGCGAACCGTGGCACTCGACCATCGCTTCCTGCACCGGATGCAGCGAGCCGTCCGGCTGGCGCAGGTCCTCGACGGTGAAAAGCGCTTTGCCGTCCAGCGTCGGCACGAACTGGATGCAGGCGTTGACCGCCTTGAAGTCGACGCCGCCCGCCTCGTTGCGCTCGCCGATCACGACCGTGCACGCGCCGCAGTCGCCTTCGGCGCAGCCTTCCTTGGTGCCGGTGCAATGCACGTCTTCGCGCAAATACTGCAGGACGGTGCGGGTGACGGGCGCATCCTTGATCTCACGGATCGCGTTGCGGTGGTAGAAGCGAATCGGCTCAGTCATGTCTCGTTACTCTCAATGTTCTGTGTCCGTTGGGACGTGCTGCGATGATGGTTCGAAAACTATCACCATCAATAAATACAACCCATAGCGGGGATCGCATGCGGGACATATTCGTGAAACGATATAGAGATGGGTTTGGGGTTCGGTTGGCTTATGTTGATTTGGCTGTTTTGCCGCATTTCTAGATAAATTGTAGCTTTACAGCCATGGACGACCAGGGCGCATTCATCCGGTTGGCATCGGAAGACCTCTCGTGCAGAGTGAAAACGGACCACTATATCGATCCGGCACCGTTATTTAGGCACCGAAATTATTAAGCAACCCCTGCAAGGGAATCGGTTCCATGGGAAAATCACGCCTTCCCGCCGTTTTCAAGTCTCGTTTTCCCCATGTCCACCGACTCAGCGACACCGCGCAGCGAATTTGCGACGACCATGCAGATCATTCCGGTCGTCTTTTTCACATTTCTTTGCTACCTGACGATCGGAATTCCGCTCGCGGTGCTGCCTGGCTACGTCCACGACGATCTGGGTTACAGCGCGATTCTGGCCGGCGCGGCGATCAGCGTTCAGTACCTGGCGACGCTGGCATCGCGGCCGCTCGCCGGCCGCTCGGCCGACACGTTAGGGCCGAAGCGGACGGTCACAATCGGCCTGCTGGGTTGCGGCGCGAGCGGGATCTTGTTGCTGCTGGCCGTGTTGTGCGGGCGCTGGCCCGCGGTGAGCCTGGGGCTGCTGGTGTGCAGCCGTCTCGTACTCGGCTTCGGCGAGAGCCTGTGCGGCACCGGCGCGATTTTGTGGGGCATCGGCCGGGTGGGCACGAGCAACAATGCGCGGGTGATTTCGTGGAACGGCATCGCGACTTATGGCGCGCTCGCGATTGGCGCGCCACTTGGCGTCGCGATCGCGCACACGATCGGGTTTGCCGCGTTGGGCATTCTGGTGATTTTGCTGGCGGCGCTCGGGTTTTATCTGGCGCGGCCTATCGCGCCGGTGCCGATCGTGCATGGTGAGCGGATGTCGTATCGGAGTGTGTTCACGCGGGTGCTGCCACATGGGATTGGGTTGGCGCTGGGCTCGGCCGGCTTTGGGTCGATTGCGACGTTTATCACGCTGTTTTATGCCGCTCGGCATTGGCCTAATGCGGCTTTGTCGTTGACTGTTTTCGGCACGCTGTTTATCGGTGCGCGCTTGTTGTTCGCTAATACGATCAAGGCTTACGGTGGGTTCCGGGTCGCGATTGCTTCGTTTTCGTTTGAATGTGCTGGGTTGTTGATGTTGTGGTTGGCGCCGGAGCCGCATATTGCCCTCGCGGGGGCGGCGTTGACCGGGTTTGGGTTTGCTTTGGTGTTTCCTGCTCTTGGCGTTGAGGCGGTTGGGCTTGTGCCGCCTGCTAGCCGTGGGGCGGCTTTGTCGGCTTATTCTGTGTTTCTTGATCTTTCTCTGGGGATTACGGGGCCGTTGGCCGGGTATATCGCTGGGGAGTTTGGTTATGCGCAGGTGTTTTTGTTTGCGGCGGTCGCTTCCGCGATGGCGGTCGTGTTGTCGACGATGATGTATTTGCGGAATTCACGGGCGCCTAATGCGCCTGCGGCGACTTGATTTTTTTGCTTGCTCTGCGCTTGTTGTCTGTGTTCTTAGGGCGTTGGCCTTTCCTTGTTTTGTTAGTGGTCTATTAGCGTTGCCCCTGTGCGGGGCAATGCTCTCAACTTAAGCCCCATTCCATCAAGCGACCTTGTACGCGAGATGGAGATGGGGTTTGGCTTTTCTGGGCGGTCGTGGGTAAGA
>NZ_VOSW01000131.1 GCF_009690905.1 Paraburkholderia madseniana | reverse complement strand
TCCCCCACTGGCACCCCCTCCCCTTGTGCCCTCTGGACTGCGACGAAGCGTGGAATGTGCAGATACCCGCCCGGTCTCCCCGGATCAGCAATTAGCCAGGGGCCGAACTGGGTCTCGATGGCGCGGGCGTTCTCGCGTCCTAGCGATGTTGCTTCCACCATGTTCGGTAGTAGGCCGACGAACTGCAGTGCGGGGTTCAGCTTTGCACGTATCTGCCGCACACCATGCGGGCCATTGATCAGGTCCGCGAGGCTGTCAAGCGACTCCCGATTGAGTTGCACTGGACTCAACATTGCGTCGACTGTCGATTCGATACAAAGTGCACGCAGATCAGGAAGGGGCGGACTGTCGATCAGGCAGACATCCGCCAGCTTCGCCACAACGAAAAGCAGATGCCGGACATTGGCGTAGTATCGAGCCCCGTCATCGCCAAGCCCCAGCGTCAACGACGGCACGGTACCCGTCGGCAACACCCAGAATCCCGGCGCCTCTACATCGCCCCGTTCGGATTGTGTGATCGACTTTTCTCCTCGCAGCACGACTGCTCTACACCCCCGCACCAGCGAGGCGGTGCTACATGGCGGCTCGGCCGCGTCGATAACGAGCACCCGCAGGCGCCGCACCCGATGCAGGTAATGGGCGAACTGGCACAGCATCGCCGTCTTGCCGGCACCACCCTGTTCGGTGGCGATTAGAAGCGTTTTCATGGTCAGTCACTCGCCTCAGGTGATGCGCCGAACCACCAACCTGTATCTGAGACGACGAACAAGAAGCCCGCGGTGCCGAGAGACAAACCGCGGTTCAAAGGGGAATCTCGAGATGCGCTGCGGTAGAACGCAAAAAAGCCTGCGAATGCAGGCTCTTTCCATATTCAGGCAGTCACGCCATTGACAGCTAGGTCAGTACTTCGGGGCCGCTAACGCGTACTCGGTCGTGCTATGCACGTTGACCGGGACAGATTGTTGAGATCAACTTTAGGATGAATTTGTCCGTGTTGCAAGACCTCTCGGTCGGTCAGTTTTTTCCTTAATTCCAACCTGCTCCATACCATTCCGAAGCATTCCAAAATATTTTTAGACTCGTTATTCATGCAGCAATCGAGCGAGCGCGGCCTTTGCTTGCGTGACCTCGAGTTCATATCGGTACCAAGGCCGTTGGGGAATTTTCAAACGCCTGCAAATAACGCCACGGCCAGCGCGCCACACGTACGCCATACGCAACAATTCTTGATGATGTGTTGCAAGCCGACGCCACGCCGCATCCACGCGCGCAGCGTCTGCGGCGTCACTCCAAACCTTGTCCGCATTGGCCCAGTTGCGCAGACGCTCGTCGAGCCGGAGTGCGCCGTCAGTCTCGCTCATGAGTCTTCTCCCCTCCGCCGTTGTCAGATGCCAGTGGCGAGCGGTAGCCTGCGGGATCACGCAAAAAGCCATCGATGTCCCCCGCACGCCAACCCACAGCGCGCGCACCCAGCCGGATAGGCCGAGGAAATGTTCCGTCCTTGATGCGTTGATAGATCGTCGATCTCGACAGTCCCACTTCCTGTTCGACCTGCTTGCGCCGCAAAATCGCAAGCGAATGACGTATTGTTTCGCTCATGACAAACCCTGTTGTTGTCGCCGACGAGTTACCGGCCTACAGGGTTCATTCAAGCAAGGGAATCAAGCGACGGGCAAACCCGTCTTACCGTCAGGGTGACCCGTCAGGTCCGCGACCGCACGTGATGCCGACTGTCGGCTTCCTTGAGCCAGTCTGGCCGAATCGCTGACGCGTACGTTTGTCCGCTGCGCGACGCTTCGCCACCGGGCTGGGCTCTGAGGTTTAAACGTTGGTCGATCGCCTGTGCGACCACAGACGATTTGGGCGGATTGTTCTCGTCATAACCGGACCAGAAAGTGTGCATGACATCGAACATCCCCGAAAGAATTTCGGTAATAAAGGGCAGGTGAACTGTGATCCCGTCGGAATGCTCCGACGGCCCGTCGCTTATGCACGGGCAGATTTTCCACGCCGGAACCATCGCACGCAAAGACTCAAGTTCCTCCTCCTGCCGTTCCTCGATCGCATGATGCAAAGCCACCGTGCGCAAGAGCGCCTTCCCCATTTCGCCTAACTGTCGGTCCTTTCCTCTTAACCGCTCCGTTAGCCGACGAACATCGGCCTCTGCCTGATCAACACGCCGCTGCAATGCGTTGGTGTCAGACGCTGAGGTGGCTCCGTCGCGAGCGCCTGGCGGCTGGCATGCGTTATGTGAGTGATCCATGACACGTCCTCATGCAGCGCTACGCCGCATCACTCTTTGCCCCCGGTTGCTCTTCGAACCCGTCACGGAATGATTGCAGCGGCTAGCGCCTGCATTGACGGGGCACCGGCCTATCGCATCCTGCGATAACGCGCCCAACGTTTAACTTCTTCCTAGAGATTCGATCCCGTCGGCACAAAACGGACCTATATTCCAAACAGAATATCCATTGCCTCGACGTCCAATGCCGTACGCTGGGAGCGAAGCCGCAACGGCCGTTCCGTCGGTACAAAAATTATTGCCAACCCGAACCGAAAGTTGCGGCTATTGGCTGCCCAGTAAGCGAAAGTTTAGTCCGGCATTTCCAGGATCGGGGTAACGCCATCTTGCATTGACTTTCCGCCAGCATCGTGATATGAGGAGCCCAACATGTATGATTTGGATGCTCTGAAAAAGTTTGATCTGGTCATCGACGCGCGAAGCCCGCGCGAGTTTGCCGAAGACCATTTGCCGGGAGCCATAAACCTTCCCGTCGTCTTCGACGATGAGTATGCGGAAGTCGGCACTACGCACCGCACCGACCCTATGCGTGCGTATCAGATAGGTGTCGTTTACTCCCTGAAAAACATCGCTCGGCACCTCGAGCTTCCGTTTTTCCGGACCAGTCGGCGAATTTCAATTCTCGTTTATTGTTTTCGTGGTGGAAAGCGAAGCAAGCTTTGGACAGACACGCTGGAAACGATCGGCTACAAGGTCGAGCGGCTCCCGGCGGGTTGGAAAGGATATCGAAACTGGGTGCGTCAAAGCCTTGACGAAGTCCCTACGCACTTGCAACTCAATGTGCTCTCCGGTCCCACCGGTTGCGGAAAAACTCGCTTGCTACTTGCGTTAAGGGAGGTTGGTGCGCAGGTCATCGACCTGGAGGCTCTTGCCTCGCATCGCGGGTCAATCATAGGAGCGATTCCGGGTCGGGCGCAGCCAAGTCAAAAATTGTTCGACAGCCTCCTGCTTGCCGAGATAGGTCGTCTCGACGTAGCAAGGCAGGTATGGATTGAAAGTGAAAGCAAGCGAATTGGGCGCGTTCAATTACCAGAAGCGTTGTTTCACAGAATGCATGGCGGACGTCTATTCGCAGTCGAGACTCCAATGCCTGAAAGAATCGCCATGTGGCGCCGCGAGTATCCCCACTTCGAGAGAGACCCCGTAGGTCTGGTCGCTCAACTTGGTCATCTGAAAGCACTCGTAAGCGGAGTGACGTTGGAGAAATGGGTTTCAATGGCTGAACGTCGAGATATCGACGCTCTCTTTAAGAGCATCATGCTGGACTACTACGACCCCGCGTACTTTCGTTCGACGAAGAAAAATTATGTGCATACCAAGCATGCCGTCAAGATCCGACTCGAAACGCTTGACTCAGCGCACCTCATAAACATCGCGCGAGGTTTGATTGCAGAGGCAGACGTTTCGGCGCCGCCACCGCCTGAGTAAGACCTTTGCTCGCCGGTCCATTGTCGAAAACCAAAACGGCGGGAAAAGCGTCAACAACAGCATCTGAAAGTAGCCGCCGGGTAAGGTGAATCGTTGCGCGGCAAGACCCAGAAAGGACACTTCACTGTCCAGATGATGAGCGTTGTGAAATCCGTTGTTCACCAAGAGGCAATTGGACAACCAGAAGTCAACGTCCCACGAAGTTATCGCGGTACGCGAAAGGTCTGGCTCGAACCCGTAATGCTGCATGTACCCAACGGCCTCAACGACAAACACGCTGACAATAGCGTATCCGATGTAGAAGAGCGCGATCCTCCATTGCAGGAACGCGGCCAGCCCCAACAAAGAAATTGAGAAAAGTGCATTTCGAAAAAGACTATGCGGTACCCTACCGCACGGGTAGGAATGCCGAGAAAACGTTGCTATCAAGGCCGCTGCATAGGAGCGTCCAACATGACGCCAGACCGACGTTCCCAATGACGCCGTCGAGCCGAACTGCGGATTTCCAACGTGTTGATGGTGCAATCGGTGTGCAACCCGGTAATGCGGATAGCCGACGATGACAAATGCTACGTCACTAACCTGTTGCCATATCCTGGCTTGTCGGTGCGTTAACTCGTGGAGGTGTGCCATCGCGGTCGCGCTTAGCATTCCGCACGCGACAGCAAGCCCGATCAGATTTATCCAGGACGCGGCTGACGCACGGTACGCACCGATTGCCACTGCTAAGGCCCAAGTGAGTGCGAACCAGCAGGGCACCTGATCTTCATCTGTCTTCTCGGTGGTTTGCCTCGATCGCGGGGTGCCTCGCCCTATCGTCGCGTCCAGTGCAGGAAGAACGAAAAGGACCACAGCGACGAATACCCACGGGCGTCCGACAGAAAACGAGACGCCCGCGACGATCGGCAAAGTAAGTGAGAGCCAAAACGCTCCACCCGAGTTACGCCAGAAGATCATTCACTTCCGCGAACTTAACCGCTTCTGATATGTGCGAAACCCCAAACTTATCCTTTATTTTTTTGTAGTTTCCATAGACGGTCTGGACCGAGACGTCAAGCTCACGAGCAATGTCTTCAGCGGTGAATCCACTTTTAAGGTAACCCACTACGCGAAGATCCATCGCAGTAATACCGTGCGCTTCAAGGACCTCGCGTTTCGCCGTTCGGATGGACCAATCAAGCAATTCCATGGCGAGCGCCCTGAAATACAAGCGCTGCGCGGTGAGCCTCTTTTCCCCTACTGCCTGACTATCGTCGGATCCGATGTACAGAACGCCCATGCGTTCTGTAGTGCTGGTATGGACGGGCACAACGATCCCGCTTCTGAAGCCGTTTTTGCTTGCCGCCGCCAGCATTTCGCGTTGGCCCTGCGTTTCGACTACGATCTCCGATCCAGTGATCGGTTCAGTGTTGCTTCGCGCATACTCCAAAAATGGATCCGTCATGTACCATTTATTGGCGTTATACATCTGGCACCATTCGGGACGGCAGCCAATGAGAAAACGATGCGTGGCGCGGCTAGCCGTCGTAGCACCGGGATGGAGAGAAACGAACACATATGACTCCCCGCCAAGCGCTGTGACGAGCGATCTTACGTAATCGGCTAATTCAGAGTCGTCCTTGGCGACCATGATTTTTTCGAAAAGTCTGCTTACGTCAAGGGACGTCTGTTGGGCAGCCATATCTTCACCCTCCTGAACCCCTTCACGCGCTCGCCTACTATTCGACCACGCGATTTTCTACCAGGTGCCGCCTAACTTCGTAATACAGCGGAGCCAGTTCTGTCGAATAAGGGTCCGCGTTTGCGAACCGGTGTAGATCCCGCAGCGCAGTAATCGGGAGGACTTGAATGGACGCCGTTTGATCCCTTTCAATAACCCGTCGTTCGAGGGAAAAGCCGCGCGCCGTCTTGAACAGAGTAAGCACGATGTGTTCCCCGCCGATATTAAGTCCACGCTCAAAAACAAGACTCTTCATCGTCGGCTCCGCTGAGACGATTGCGATGGCCACACGAAGAGCAGGTAATTTCCTCGGGATCGATTTCAGAGACGCTCGTGATGAAGTCTTCGGACCCACAAGCGAGACATTCGACAATCAAACCGTCGAACTCGGTGCCGCAGCACTGGCAGGTGAGGTGGTGAACCTCTCCTGCAGCAAGGACTTCCCAACCATCTTCCATTGGGACGCTGCACTTGGGGCAAAGAAACCCCAGTTCAGATATTACGTTTGACATATTCGAAAGCTTTATGAAACAAATCGCTTTGCGACAAGTATCAATTCAGCTTAGCACTGTCCGTTCTCGTCCGTGCAAATAGCGTGGACAACGTCGAATCGAACGCCTATCAAGTAAGTTGCCCCCTTGATGGCCCGCAACGGTCCAGTCGGTGGATGCGTGCGCGGACGGTAACCTTAATGCAGCGGCGTGAGTGTCGCTAGTGGGTCGAACTGGGCCGTTCAATGTCACTTTGCCGGGTCTTCCCGGGCGGCGATAGTTCAGGGGGTGGAATGACCGGCGCAAGGCCTGTCAGATATGGATTGCTTCCATTGCTGCAGCAAAGCTATAGCACGCAAAACGCCCCCTCTTAGAGGATCACCCGACTGCTACGCAGTCCCGGCTCGCGCGCGTACAAGGACTACAGTGATGGGAGACAATCCCCAGCTTGGCAAAGCGGAAAATCTCTAAGCCTTGGCGGCCGAGGCACCTCTCCACAGCGAGCCCGGATTGGTGCGATTCGGATAACGAACGCATTCGAAGCTGCCAAACACTTCAGCAACGCGTGCAATACGAGTGTTCAGGTCAAAACGATGCCGGAGGAGCGCTGGCCCCCGTGGACAGCGCCGTAGCGTGCGGCAAAGCTAGAGACGCGGTGGAGCGCTATCGCGAGTGACCAACGGCATGGCGCATGGGCCTGCCCCTATATTATCAGTGAGACAAAAAGTCGGCGGTGAAGTGGAGCAAATTTATCTAGTAAGATTGGTTCCGCGTTTAGCCCGAGGAGACCAAAGTATGGCTTCAGCTGCCAATAGCAATACGACAAGCAAACCGAATAAAAGTGATGCTCGCAAGGAATTGTTGATTGCGATCGACGCCGTAGCCAAGCGCGGCGGGATTTCCCGAGACAAGGCGGTTACGGCGTGGTACGCGTCTGCCCTACTTGGCATCGACGAGGATGAAGCCATTGACGCGGCGTCTGTAGACGGTCCGGAAGATAACGGCTGCGATTTCATATACATCGACGAAGACCAAGAGGTCGTTTACGTCCTTCAGGGTTATGTTTCAGATCGCAATGATAGAAGTGCGGGCATCAAAAAATGGAATGCCTTGACGGCAGCAGTGGCAAATATCAAGGATCCAATTTCATTCAAGCACGGCGGTCGCCACGATATTTATGAGTTGCTTTCTGAAATTGATTTGTCAACCTACTCGCTTGTGTTCGGCTTGGTGACACTCGCTTCCAAGTCAGATCAAATTGCGAGACAACGAGAAACGACCGTACGCTCGCGCACATACGGCCCAGAGGCCGCATTCTTTTACGAACATCAAGAAACTCTATATGACAAGTTCTTGATAGCACGTGCGGCTGACAGAAACGTGCCAGTCGACACTCTGAGCTTTAATGGCCCCGTGGTCGAGGTAAAGGGAGAGTTTGGTCAAGCGGTAATCGGTTCTGTCCTGGCTTCGGAACTTGCGCGCCTGCACTCAGAGTATAAGAATCAGCTCTTTGAAGGGAATGTCCGTTTATTTATTGGGGAGCGAAAAGGCGGGATTAACGAAAAGATCGTCGAAACTGCCTACTCGCGCCCTGGCGACTTTTGGGCGCTCAACAATGGCATCACACTTGTAGCTGACAGTCTAGTACAGATCTCCGAAAGCAAATTCGAACTGCGCCGCTTCTCAATCGTGAATGGTTGCCAGACGACTGTAAGTTTATCTCGCGCAGTTGAAAAATCTGCAGAAGCAGGCAAAGCACAAGTTTTAGTGCGTGTTGTCGGCGCAAAAAGAGCATTGCTGACGGATATTGTCCGTTATAACAATACACAGAATCCTGTTAAGTTGTCGGCTGTTCGGCTGCTCGATCCTATACAAGAGAGTTTGCGTAGCGAATTTTCAAGTATTGGTTATGTTTACGCGCCCAAGCAAGAAGGCGCCAAAACAACAAAGGGCCCCAAAAGGATCGAACTGGACAGAATCACGCAATACCTAGCGGCAATGTCAGAGGAGACGGTACTAGAAGCTGTCGCAAAAAAGGCCGAACTCTTTGACCGCTCATACAAGAGTATATTTCCACGTGGAATGAAACCGGAAAGGGTTATGCTGGCGTGGCTTCTGGCCCAAGAAATTGAGTCAGAAAGAGAGTCGCTGCTTGAGGCGTCTGATGCAAGCGCGGACTCGGTGATGAAGGCCATACTTGGTATTCACGGTACACCGTGGGGGATATACGTGGCAAGCGTATTGATACAGCAGTCTGGTTCGGATATGAGCAAGATAACGCTAAAGAAAATGACTTCGACCGAATGCAGAGCGGCGGTAGGAAAATATGCAAAGCGGGCGATGGATCTGTATTCTGAAATTGCCATTAACATTGTTACCGCGACCGACGAAATGTCATCTACCCGCAATGAACTAAGAGCCAAGCCTTTCTTGGAAAAGCTAAAGCGGAACCTGACGTTGCGGATGGCAAAATCAGCTTCTTGGCGACTCCCAAAACTCCACATGCTATGAGTTAGTTTAGCCTCACGGGTCGAACCCCTCGACCCGCAGCGGGCTCTCGCGGCCCGAGGCGCGTTTAGACCTGAAATCAGTAAATTTGGAACGTCGCGGTTCCCTCCAGCCCTGTCGAACTCGTGGGCATTGCGCGCGCAATTGAAAACTAGCTGAACAATTTTCCAATTTACTTGCGAGGGCAACTAGATTGACAAATCCCCGAAACCCCTGCCCATTGAGGCGAGAAGGCCGCAACGCCCCCGCAAGTTACCCCGCCGCAACGGGCATTTGCGCTCGTTGTCGCCTTGCCGGCATCAACTGATTGACGCGCGGCCGCAAACATCGCGCCATACACAGCGGCATGTTCACGACATAGAGCATCGGCCTTGCTTGGATCGGACGTGCCAAGTGCCTTAACGACTTCCTTGCTACCGAAGTGGGCTTGCAGATCGAGAGGAATTTTGCGGCGGAAGTAGCATCGGGTGTCGTGCTTGGACCGGTAGACGGTCACGGCTGTACGAAGAGTGTGCGTGGATGTTACACCGGCAACACCGACTTAGTAAGCCATTGATTTGGCTGATTAACGAATGTAATCAAGACGTTGTATTGGTCGGGGCGAGAGGATTTGAACCTCCGACCACCTGCACCCCATGCAGGAAATAGCGCCCCACCATGATGCGACAACTTGCAGCCTCGGGAGGCGATCAATACGATAAACCCGGCTCGTTCCAAGATATGCCCTAGGTGCCCCCCCCAAACATGCCGCTAGGACGGTCTCTCAATCAAGACGTAGCCTCATAACCCTTATCGTACTGGGATCACGGTGTCTAAAACTGAACAGTACGACACTACTCCGTGATGAAATCAGCCTGCATCTTGCCGAACTTCCTGACCGGCACAGCAACCTTCCCTCCGGCCAGAGCATCGAGCAGGTCCGCCCAAGCCTGAACCATATGGCGCCGTTGCTCTAGAAGGGTCGCCCTGTCGTAACTGTCTCCCAGTTCCTCGTCGGAACCGTGCGCAAGATGCCGCTCAATGACGTCCGGATCCCAACCAAGATATTCACGAATCAGGGTCCGGGCTGTCGCCCGGAATCCGTGCCCCGTGATGTCCTCCCGGGTGTCGTAACCAAGCGTGCGTAGTGCGCTGTTGATTGTATTCTCGCTCATGCATCGCGAGCCTTCCGAACGCCTAGCCATGCTGCGAAAAACCGGTCCGATCGGCCCAGTAAGCGGAAAGATATCTCGCAAAATTTCTACTGCCTGACGCGGCAAAGGCACGAGGTGCGGTGGCGTCCGACTATCTTGCTTTCTCCACTCGCGAATTTTCATTTTCTCGGGCGGACAGGTCCAGATACCCGCATCGAGAGCCATGTCCTCCCAATAAGCGAAACGTAGCTGACCGGGTCGCTGGAATACGATCGGGGCAAGTTGCAGCGCGGCACGCGTAATGATATTGCCCTTATATCCGCGAATATCGCGTATCAGCTGACCCAATCGTTCCGGGTCGGTGATCGCCGCATAGCTGCGCTCACGAGGTGCAGGAAGGCCACCCGTGCTGCTCGTCATGAAATTCTGCGCCGACTCAAGCACACCGGTATCCGCGGCGTACTGGTATACCTCCCGGACATATCCCCTAATACGCTGCGCGGTCTCCAGATGGCCGCGATCCCTGATCCGATGCAGGCATCGCACGACCTCGGTCTGCACGACTGACGGCATGGGGTGACGCCCGAGCCACGGAAACACGTGCAATTCGAGCGCCCGCAGGACCTTATCCGCATAGTCGTCAGACCACGCCCTGTCCTTCTTTGCCTGCGCGTGCCAAGCAAGCGCGACCAACTGGAACGTGTTCAGCCGCTCGACGCGCTCCCGCTCCTGTATGGACCGCCGATCCTGCTTTGGATCGATACCGCTTGCTCTCTTCTCCGCCAGTAATCGCGCCTTCTGGCGCGCAACGGCGAGCGAAACCACCGGGTAACGGCCCAAGCCGAGCTTGACCTCCCGGCCGTCCTGCTTGTAGCGATACACCCATACCTTCCGTGTCGGGCGCACGCGCAGGTATAACCCGTCCCCGTCAGATAGAAAATATTCGTTGGGACGATGAGAAGCAAACTGGATTTGGCGATCGGTAAGCAAGCCCATGACGGTGTACCCCGAAATCGAGAATGTCGGCAAACCCATTTTGGGGTACACCGGCGGGTACACGCAAATGCAGGAACTGCCCGGAAGCGGGCGGAAAAGAATGGACGTCCAGAAACGACAAAACCCTGATTTCTCAGGGCTTTTCGGACTTCAGTGGCTGTCTGCGGCACATCAAATGTGATTTGATGGTGGAGGTAAGCGGGATCGAACCGCTGACCTCTTGCATGCCATGCAAGCGCTCTCCCAGCTGAGCTATACCCCCCTTGCAGAACAGAAACGAGATTTTAGAGGCCAATTTGCGCTTTGTAAATACCCTTTGCGCAATTGCATGCGACTTTTTTCGCAAGTCGCATGCAAACCCTCTCAATGCAAATGCGAACGCGCTTAAGCCAACGCTTTTTCGATACGGCTCACGACAACATCGCGGCCAAACAGCATCAGCACGCTGTCGATCGACGGCGTATGCGTGGTACCTGCCACCAGCAGACGAACCGGCATGGCCAGTTGCGGCATCTTCAGCTTGTGCGCGCCAAGCGTTGCCTTCAACGCCGCAGCGATCGCTTCCTTGGTCCACTCCACCGTTTTGAGCGAAGCGGCCAGATCGGCAAGCGCCGGACGCACGACATCCGTGACGTGCTGCGCGAGCGCCTCGGCTTCAGGCGCCGGCGTGCGATAGAACATCGCCGCGTTCTCGGCGATTTCCTTCACCGTCGACGCACGGTCCTTCAGCAAGCCCACCACCGACGTCAGATCGGCGCCCTGCGCAATGGCGGCTTCGTCGATATCCAACCCGGCGAAGAAAGGCTTTGCGAGCTCTGCAAGGCGCGCGTTGTCCGCTTCCTTGATGTAGTGCGCGTTGAGCCAGTTCAGCTTGTCGTGGTCGTATTGAGCCGGCGACTTGCCCAGATGTTCCAGATCGAACCATTCGACGAACTGCTCACGCGTAAAGATTTCCGCGTCGCCATGCGACCAGCCCAGACGCGCCAGATAGTTGACCACCGCTTCCGGCAGAAAGCCCGCGTCGCGATAACCCATCACGCTCATTGCGCCGTGACGCTTGCTCATCTTCTCGCCCTGCTCGTTCAGCACGGTCGGCAAGTGCGCGTAAACCGGCGGCTCAGCGCCGAGCGCACGCAGAATGTTGATCTGACGCGGCGTGTTGTTCACGTGATCGTCGCCGCGAATCACGTGCGTGATGCGCATGTCCAGATCGTCCACCACCACACAGAAGTTGTAAGTCGGCGTGCCGTCCGGGCGCGCGATCACGAGGTCGTCGAGTTCTTCATTCGAGATCTCGATGCGGCCTTTCACTGCGTCGTCCCATGCGACTACACCAGAGAGCGGATTGCGGAAGCGCAGCACGGGCTGCACGCCGGCCGGCGGCTCCGGCAAGACCTTGCCGGGTTCCGGGCGCCACGTGCCGTCATAGCGCGGCTTTTCGCCGGCCTCGCGTTGGCGTTCGCGCAGTGCGTCCAGCTCTTCCGTCGACATGTAGCACGGGTACACGAGCCCCTCGCCCTGCATCTGCTTGAGCACTTCGCGATAACGGTCCATGCGCTGCATCTGGTAGAACGGGCCTTCGTCGATATCGAGGCCGAGCCATTCCATACCTTCGAGAATGGCGTCGACCGCTTCGGTACTGGAACGCTCCACGTCAGTGTCCTCGATCCGCAGCACGAAGGTCCCTTTCATCTTGCGCGCGAACGCCCACGGATAAAGCGCGGAGCGAATGTTGCCGAGGTGGATGAAGCCGGTGGGACTCGGTGCGAAACGGGTACGGACGGAGGTGGTCATTAGCGGTTACTCGGAAGACAGGCGCCGGCGCCGTGGCGAACATTGCCAGTGAAGCGCGGCAGCGGACCGCGTCCATGCAGCAGAAAGCTGCCTTGCACAGACACGAAGGAAATAAATGCGAGAGCCGAATTATACCTTCCGAACACGCGATGCCTGCCCTCGTCCGAATGGCCATTGGCAGCGCACAAGACGCGCGGGAAGCGCGCCTCGGCAGGCCTGAGCGTTTCCTTCATTACCGGACCGACGCGTGCCCGGAGCTTTGATTTATGATGTGCGCGCGCTGCGGGTGGGGATAGAACCACAGCGCATGGAATCGCCAGCGGCAATTCCGTCCGTTTGACTATCCGCCTGATCGCGGCACCGGTTGCGCCGATCGTGCCGACTCTGCCGTTGCTGGAGAACCCGTTGAAACCGTCATCCCCTCGCCTCGCCCGTCGCAACTTCTCGTTGGCATGCGCCTCCGCGGTGCTCGCTGCCTGCACTACGACTGGCGGCAGCAAGACCGATAGCACGCCGGTCACCACCACGCCCACCGCCAACCCGCCACCACTCGACAAACCGCAGCGACCGATCCGCGTCGGCCTTGCACTAGGCGGCGGTGCCGCGCGCGGCTTCGCGCACATCGGCGTGATCAAGGCACTCGAGGCGCGCAATATCCAGGTCGATCTCGTGGCCGGCACCAGCGCGGGCTCGGTGGTGGGTGCGCTATACGCCTCGGGGATGAACGGCTTTGCACTGAACAAGCTCGCGCTGACCATGGACGAAGCGTCGATCAGCGACTGGGCGATGCCGTTTCGCACGCGCGGCTTCCTGCAAGGCGTCGCGCTGCAGAACTACCTGAATACGACGCTCAACAACCGTCCGATCGAGAAGATGGTCAAGCCGCTCGGCGTGGTCGCCACCGATCTGAAGACCGGCCAGCCGATCCTGTTCCAGCGCGGCAACACCGGCATTGCGGTGCGCGCGTCATGCAGCGTGCCGTCGATTTTCGAGCCGGTGAAGATCGGTGGGCACGAGTATGTGGACGGCGGCCTGGTGAGTCCGGTGCCCGCCTCATTCGCGCGCAAGATGGGCGCGGATTTTGTGATCGCCGTGGACATCTCGCAGCGCCCGGAAAGCGGCCTCACAGCCAGCTCGTTCGACGTGCTGATGCAGACTTTCACGATCATGGGCCAGACGATCAAGGCTTATGAGCTCGACAAGTACGCCGACGTCGTGATCAGGCCGAATCTGGCCGCGATGAGCGGCAGCGATTTCTCGCAGCGCAACGCAGCGATCCTGGCCGGCGAGGAAGCCGTGGCGAAGATGATGCCCGAGTTGCAACGCAAGATGGCCGCGAGCCGCGCCGCGGTGTAACCCGGCAGGATCGAGCCGGTTATACCGGCCGGGGCGCGGGAGCTGCAGTTGTCGTCACGCACGCAGCGCCTACCCAACCCGGCGTGCCACGCGGAAGATTCCGTGCCATATCGGTCAGCGCCCAAACGCAAAAAGCCTGCTTCGAACGAAGCAGGCTTTTTTGTCGCACCAAAACCGCCGGTGCGGGCTGAATCAGTTACTGGTTGCCGCCGATCGACGCATTCACGCGCTTACGCAGATCTTCGCCTTCCTGATAGGACGTCTCGATCCGGCGTGCACCAGTAAAGCGCTTTTCCCAATACCCGCTATCCATATCGTCGACGCGGATCGTGCTGCCCGTGGAAGGCGAATGCACAAACTTGTTGTCACCGATGTAGATGCCGACGTGCGAGAACGTGCGGCGCATCGTATTGAAGAACACCAGATCGCCCGGCTTCAGGTCGCTGACGCGAACCTTTTCGCCGACGCGGCTCATTTCCTCGGCGCGACGCGGCAGCGCCATACCGAGCGTGTCCTGGAACACGTAGCGAACGAAGCCGCTGCAATCGAGCCCCGAATCGGGCGTATTACCACCCCAACGGTAGCGAACGCCGATCATGTTCAGCGCGCCGACCACCACGTCGCCCGCTTTGCCGGCCATGCCGGACAGGAACGATTTGGCGCTGCCGTCGCTGTCAGGAGCGGCCGATTGCGAATTGAGGGGGGACAAAGAATTCGACCCGCTGGGGGTCGAATATGAGGCATTCTGATTAAAACTGCTTACTTCGTCGGCGAACGCGCCGGGAGCTGCTGCCATCAAGACGCCAATGAACATCCCGGCGACGACGCGCGTGCAAGCCTGGGTTAGGTTTCTGTGCTGCATTGGTCGGTATTTTTTGCCTAAAAATCAGTGGGCTACGGAAAAAAGTTTGGTCGATACTAGCCAGTAAGTATTCACGTGTCAAAACAAATAGAAAAATACAATCGAGACACGCACCCAATTGGTGAAAGAGTGCAAAATCAGTGATCAAGCGCCGCTTTCAGCAGCTTTCGGGTGTAAGGGTGCGCCGGTGTCGCAAAAATCTGCTCAACGTCGCCGCTTTCGACGATCGATCCATTTTGCATGACCGCGACACGATGCGCCATCGCCCCGATCACGGCCAGATCATGACTGATGAAAACGAAGCCGAGGTTGTACTTCTGTTGCAACCCGGCGAGCAGTTTCAGCACCTGCTGCTGGATCGACACGTCGAGCGCGCTGGTCGGTTCGTCGAGTATCAGGATGCGTGGTTCCAGCACCAGAGCGCGCGCGATCGCAATCCGCTGACGCTGGCCGCCGGAAAATTCATGGGGATAGCGGTACAGCACCGTGCGGTCCAAACCGACTTCGCGCAGGACCGACACCACCTTGTCGCGCTGCGCCTCCTGGCTCATTTGCGGCCGGTGCAGCGCAAGTCCTTCGCCGACGATCCGCTCGATGGTTTGCCGCGGCGAAAGCGAGCTGAACGGGTCCTGAAAAACAACTTGCATATTCGAGCGTAAGGCGGTTTGTTCGGCGCCGCGATAGCTGCCGAGCGCCCTGCCCTGAAACTCGATCTCGCCGTGCACCGTGCGTTGCAGACCGAGCAGGGCCATTGCCAACGTCGATTTACCCGAACCCGATTCGCCGACGATCCCCAGTGTCTCGCCCTGGCGCACCGACACGTTCGCATCGGCAACCGCGTGGAAGTGTCCCGAGCGAAACCAGCCGCTCACGCCCGGAAGTTTCGTTTTGAAATCGACCGAGACGTCGCGCGCTTCGAGCAGGACGGGCGAGATCGGCAGCACGGGGACCACCGTGCGCTGCGGGCGGCTCGCCAGCAGACGTTGCGTGTACGGATGCTGCGGCGACTCGAACACCTGCTCGACCGACCCGCTTTCCACGAGTACACCCTGCTCCATCACCGCGATGCGTTGCGCGAAATGGCGCACCAGATTCAGGTCGTGCGTGATCAGCAGCACGGCCATACCGCGCTTCTCGGCTTCGTCGCGTTGCAGCTCCAACAGCAGCTCGACGATCTGCGCGCGGATCGTCACGTCGAGTGCCGTCGTCGGCTCATCAGCCAGCAACAGGCGTGGACGGCACGCGAGCGCCATCGCGATCATCGCGCGCTGCCGCTGACCGCCCGAGAGCTGATGCGGATAGCTGTTCACACGCTTGCCGGGCTCGGCAATGCCCGTGCGCCCTAGCAACGCCACTGCGCGCTTACGCGCCTCGTTCGCCGTGACGCCGTCGTGTACGACGATCGTCTCCGCAATCTGGTCACCGACCGTATAGAGCGGATTAAGGGCCGTCATCGGCTCCTGGAAGATCATCGCGATGTCCGAGCCGCGCATGCCGCGCATCTCACGCTCGCTTTTCGCAAGCAGGTCCTGGCCATCGAAACGAATCGCCCCGCTCACCTGCGCGTCGCTCAACAGACGCAGGATCGAGAGCGCGGTCACGCTCTTGCCCGAACCCGATTCGCCGACCAGCGCGACCCGCTCGCCGCGTTGAATCGCGAGCGTCACGTCGCTCACCGCGACCGTGTCACCGAAGGTCACGTGCAGACGATCGAGTTCCAGCAGCGGCTGCGTTATAGCCGGTTTTGCGTCGTTCTCCACCATGGCGCTCACTGGTTGCCTCCTGCACGCATGGCATCGGAAATGCGGGTGTCCAGCGCGTTGCGCAGGGCATCGCCCATGAACGTCAGCAGCAACAGCATCGCAACCAGCACGCCGAATGTGGACAACGAGATCCACCATGCGTCGAGATTCGCTTTGCCTTGCGCGAGCAGTTCGCCGAGACTTGGGGTCGGCGACGGCACGCCGAGGCCGAGAAAGTCGAGGCTGGTGAGCGCGAGAATCGCGCCACTCATGCGGAACGGCAGAAACGTGATCACCGGCGTCAGACTGTTGGGCAAGACGTGCCGCCACATGATCTGCCAGTTCGAGAGGCCCATCGCTCGTGCCGCACGCACATAATCCTGGTGGCGGTTGCGCAGAAACTCCGCGCGTACGTAATCGGACAAGCCAATCCAGCCGAACAGCGACAGCAGCACAATCAGCAGAATGAACCCCGGCTCGAAGATCGACGAGAAAATGATCAACAGGTAAAGCTCCGGCATGGCGCTCCAGATTTCGATCAGGCGCTGCCCGATGATGTCGATACGTCCTCCGAAGTAACCCTGCACGGCGCCCGCGGCAATCCCAAGCACGGTGCCGATCAAGGTCAGCACCAGCGCGAATTCCACCGACACGCGAAAACCGTACAGAAGACGCGCGAAGAGATCGCGACCACGGTCGTCGGTGCCGAACCAGTTATCGCGCGACGGCGGCGCCGGGTTCGGTGCCTTCGAGAAGTAATTCAGCGTGTCGTAGTAGTACCGGTTCGGCGGATACACGGCGAAGTTGCCCGGCGTGTCGAAACGATGCTTGATATACGGATCGAGATAGTCGGCGGGCGTCGGGAAGTCGCCGCCGAAAGTGGTCTCCGCATAGGTCTTGAACATCGGAAAATACAACTGCCCTTCATAACGCACCACAAGCGGCTTGTCGTTCGACCACAACGGCCCGGCGAGGCTCGCTGCAAAAGCCACGACGAAGATGATCAGACTCCAGTAGCCAAGACGCTGCTGGCGAAAACGCTGCCAGACGCGACGCGCGGGCGTGGGTGACACGAACGCGCGAGCCGGTTCGGTGCGCGCCGCCGCATCGGCTGAAAGACGGGCTCGATTCATCAGCGCTCCAGTTGTTCGAATTGGATGCGGGGATCGACCCACACATAGCAGAGATCGGAAATCAGCTTGGTCGCAAGACCGATCAGCGTGAACAGATAAAGCGTGCCGAGCACGACCGGATAGTCCCGCCGCACCACCGATTCGTACGACAGCAGGCCGAGTCCGTCGAGCGAAAACAGTGTCTCGATCAGCAGACTGCCGGTGAAAAACGCACCGATGAATGCCGCCGGGAAACCGACGATCAACGGCAGCAACGCGTTACGAAACACATGCTTCCACAGCACGCGCTTTTCCGACAAACCTTTGGCGCGCGCGGTCAGCACGTATTGCTTGCGAATCTCGTCGAGGAAGGCGTTTTTCGTCAGCATCGTGACGACCGCGAAACTGCCCACCACCGAGGCCGTGATCGGCAACGTGATGTGCCACAGATAGTCGACGATCTTGCCGCCAAAACTCAATTGCGCCCAGTTGTCTGAGGTGAGATTGCGCAGCGGGAACAACTGCAGGAAACTGCCGCCGCCAAACAGCACCAGCAACAGCACGCCCAATACAAAGCCCGGAATCGCATAGCCGACCAGCACGACGAGGCTCGTCGCGATATCGAAGCGCGAACCGTTGCGCACCGCTTTGGCGATGCCCAAGGGCACCGATATCAGATACGTCAGAAAGAACGTCCATAAGCCGATGCTGATCGACACCGGCAACTTCGAAACGATCAGCGACCACACGCTCTGGTGGCGGAAATAGCTCTGACCAAGGTCGAACGTCGAGAAGCGTTTGAGCATCAGGCCATAGCGTTCGAGCGGCGGTTTGTCGAAGCCATACAGCACTTTCAGTTGCGCGATCTGCTGCGCGTCGACACCGGTATGCGCGCGCAGGCCGAACGGCGCGCCATTCTCCGCGCCTTTGCGCAGCTCGTGCTGCATCTGCTCGACCGGGCCGCCCGGAACAAACTGGATCACGACGAAGGTCAGCGTCAACACGCCGAGCAAGGTCGGGATCATCAACAGCAGGCGTTTGAGGATGTAGCTCCACATGGCGTCGTTTCCGGTGCGAAGGCGGTGAATGAATGGACGCGTTCAGTGCGACGGTGCTTGCGGCGGTTGCGGCGGTTGCGGCTGGGCATACCACCACATCGACGTGATCCAGCCTTCCGCGCCATAGTACAGAGGCAGCGTCTTCGGCCAGGCGAGACCGCGCTTGAACGCCACCCGGTGCGAAGCGCTGTACCACTGCGGAATCACATAGTAGCCATGCATCAGCACGCGGTCGAGCGCGTGCGTAGCGTCGATCAGCTGCGCGCGCGTCTGCGCATGCACGAGCGCGCTCAGGATCGCGTCGACGGCCGGCGACTTTATCCCGATCACATTGTCCGAACCGTTGGTGTCCGCAGCCTTGCTACCAAAACGGTCGATCTGCTCCGAACCGGGCACCTGCACGTCTCCCATACGAATCGTGGTCGCATCGAAGTCGAATGCGTCGAGTCGCTTCTGATAGACCGCGAAGTCGGACGCTCGAAACCTCGCGGTGATGCCGAGCTTCTGCAGATTACGGACGAGGGTCGCGACGATCGGCTCAAACTGCGCGGACGAGCCGGAGTCGTCGAGTATCTCGAACTCGAATGGCTCACCTTTGGCATTACGCAGTGCATTGTCGCGATAGGTCCACCCCGCCTGCTGCAACAACGCGCGCGCTTGCAGCAGATTGGCGCGCAGCGAGCCTGGCGGATCGGTGTCGGGCTGCTTCGGCGGCAGACCGAACAAAGCCGGATCAAGTTTGGCGCGCCACGGGTCGAGCAGCGCCAACTCGCCAGGCGTTGGCATACCCTTCGCCTGCAATTCTGTATTGGCGAAGAAACTGTCGATGCGCGTGTACTGATTGAAGAACAGTTGCCGGTTCAGCCACTGAAAGTCGAGTGCGAGATCGAGCGCCTTGCGCACGCGGACGTCCTGAAACAATGGCCGCCGTGTATTGAGCACGAAGCCTTGCATGCCAATGCCGTTATGTTGCGGGAATTCGCGTTTGATCAACTCACCGCTATCGAACTTCTTGCCGACGTCGCGCCGCACCCAATTGCGCGCGATATATTCGACCAGTGCGTCGTACTCGCCCGCCTTGAATGCCTCGAGCCGCGCTGTGCTATCCGAATACAGCTTGTAGACGATCCGATCGAAATTGTTCATGCCGACCCGCACCGGCAACGTCGCACCCCAATAATTCGGATCGCGTCGATAGGCAATCGTGCGACCGTTCTCATACTGATCGATCAGATAAGGCCCGCTGGCGATCGGCTTCTCGAACGCCAACTGGTCGAACGCGATGCGGCTGCCGTCCGGCTTCATCCCCCACTTGCGCGAAAACACCGGCATGCCGCCCGCGAGCAGCGGCAACTCGCGATTGCGTTGATGAAACTCGAAGCGGATCGTATGCGGATCAACAACGACTGCGCGTGTGATCTCGCCAAAAAACGACGCGAATTGCGGCGCGGCCTGCGGGCTTTTCAGCGTGTCGAGCGAAAACTTGACGTCGTCCGCAGTAACCGGATCGCCGTTCGAAAAGCGCGCGCGCGGGTTGATGTGAAAAGTGGTCGACAGGCCGTCGGGCGCGATCTTGATGTCGTCCGCGAGCAGGCCATAGGCGGACGCCACTTCGTCGCTGCTGCCGATGGTCAGACTCTCGAACATCAGGTCGACGCCCGGTGCGGTGTTACCGCGCAGTGTGAACGGATTGAATTTATCGAAGCTGGTGAGCCGGCTCGGATTGGCCAGCACCAGCGTGCCACCCTTCGGCGCATCCGGGTTGACGTAGTCGAAGTGCTTGAAATCCGCGGGATATTTCGGCTCGCCGTATTGCGCGATCGCATAGACCGCCTGGGCCTCGGGCGCCGCGAGCAAACCGGCGAGAAGTGACACGCCGCACAGCGCAACAGCGCACGCCGAGCGCGAGGAGCGCGGCACAACCGGTAGACCGACACGCGATAGCCTATGAATCACGCTGCACCAAAGTGCACGAGGCGTTTGAACCCATCGCGAGCCAGTTGTCATAGGGGCCTTGTTGGTCAGTGGGCAATTGCGGCGTGAGGGAATTCTACCCAATAAACCCGCGCAGTCCGCACATCTCATCTGCAAGACATTCACGCGCGTGGTGCGCAAACCTCATTGGGAGAATTCATGGGCGTCCTCGCTGGCAAACGCATCCTGCTGACCGGCTTGCTCTGTTGACTCGGCGTTTTCAGCCCAGCCCGCAGGTTTCGCGAGCGCAATAACAAAACCGCCCTTTTTGGGGCGGTTTTTTCAACGCGGCAACTGCGTCAACTGTGGCTTTTTGATGGCTTAGTGCCAGCCACGACGATTGTCGTAGTGGTCACGGCCGTAATCGTAGCGGCCAGGGGGATGACGGCGATACCAGTCGTCACGCGCCCAGTAGCGGCGGCCGTCCCAGTAGCGGTCGCCGTGCCAGCCGATCACGATCGCCGGGCCGCCGTAGTACACGGGAGCCGGT
>NZ_VOSW01000130.1 GCF_009690905.1 Paraburkholderia madseniana | reverse complement strand
TGCGTCCAGCCTTCACCAGCTCGACCATTTGCGCCCGGAATTCCGCCGGGTACGGGGTACGATGCTTGCCCATAATCGGCACCTCCTTCTCCAAAGGATAGATGTCCGTTTTTCTGGGTCAACTTCACTTCGGAATCGATGTAAGGGTCGCGTGCACGTCGCCACCGTACCAAATCGCGTGATCACCGTCGACGTTCTCCACCGGCCCGGGTGCGTAAAGGCTCGGGCTACGGTAGTCGTAACGCCCCCAATAGACTTCGGCCGCAACCTGTAACCCATCGTTCACAGCGTGGTGGAACGAGCCGTTGATAAAGCTGTGGGTATCGGTGGTGCTATAAGGCGTGTCGAAAATCGCTCCGTACGGGGCGTTCGGCACGCCCTTCGTCCGGTTCCCGTAGGCCATGCTCAACCCGAAATCCCCGTACGCAAACTTTGCAAGGAAGTCCTGGGCCCGGTCGTAGTCCAAACCTTGCGCGACACCATGATTCTGATCTGCTGTGTCGAATTCCGGGTAGTAGAGGTCCTGTCCGCTCCGGACGTAGGAGCTCGCCGAAAGCACAACGTCTGCGTCGTTACTGCCATGCCAGCCATAGCTTGCCCGCGCCCGTTTCTCGCCGAAGCTGCCTGCGGCAACCGCCACCTGAGGCCCCTGAAGGGTCTTCCCAGTTTTGGTAATCACGTTGACGATGCCAAACAGCGCGTTTGAACCATATACCGCTGACCCCGGGCCTGGCACGTATTCAATACGCTCGACCATGTCCATGTCGACCGGGAAATCCGTACCGATCGGGGCCTGGTCGTACACGGCGTCGTTTATCCGCACGCCGTCAACCAGAAGCAGGAACCGGCTGTTGTAGTCGCCTGGGCGCTGGAAGCCGCGTGCCCCGAGATAGGCGTAGTCGCGGTCATAGCTGACATAGAGCCCTGGCAGCGAGGCCAAGGCATCGGCGAGCGTTCTCCAGCCAAAATCCCGGATGTCCTTTGCCGTCAAGACGACGACAGCAGCAGGCGCATCGGAGATGGGCTGATCGAGCCGGCTGGCCGTGCTGACCGTTACCTGCATCAGGTCTTCGAGCGGGAGTGCTGCTAAATCCGCATCTGCACGCTGCGTAGGGTTGCCATCCTGAACGGGTTCGGTTGCAGGCCGTGCGTCGGCTGGCCATCCTGCCACACAGGCACTGGCTAGCATCGCAAGGTGCAGAACACGCAGGACAACGCACGAACGGTCACGCAAACAATACATATTGGAACTTTTTACTCAACACTCTTGCGAAAGGAGACTCTTCCCTTGTTCTTATCGGCCCGAGGGCCGCATTCTTGAGGAGGCGTTCATCCAGGACGTCGACGGCGGGCGCGAACTGGGTTGTGATAGCGAAGTACTGTGGGAGATTGACGCTCCCCGAACGCTCGCCAGTCGAACCCGACACACTTCTGTTTTTCCCGTCAATCTCCCGTTTGTCACCTCAACGTTCCCGAGCAATCGCCGTTAACAGGTAACCAGGTGTTCGCTTTACCAGATGGGGTTGGCGATTTTGCCTGCTCGTTGCTATCGATATGAGAGGTTGGCAAACATATGAAACTGTCTTTTGCCCAGAAGCTCGCCATGACCGCACTCGTCGCGGTGGGGGCCGCGCAGGGTGTGGATGCGCAGACTTTGCCGGACAGTGGCGCGCGCGCTGCCGTCATTGCCCAACCAGGCACGGCGACGGCACTGCCGGCCACGACGCAGGAACAGCAGGGGCAGGCCGGTGTGTTGACAGCCGACGAGGCGAAGCAATCCGCCGCCGGCAACGTCGCCGAGCTGCAACAGATGATCCGTGGTTCGGACCTGAGCGAGTTGCGCACGACCTACAACGGCGGCTATGGCGCGAGCCTGCTGTTTTACGGCAAGGAGATGACGTACTACGTCGCGCTGTTCCAGCAGAAGAATTTCTGGCGTGTCATCAAGACGCAGGACGCAACGCGTGCTGACATGATCTACAAGGATTTTGTGCGCCAGACGTTGCAGCTATCGGATGTCGAGATTCGCCGCACGCGGCTCGAGGCGCAAAAGGTGTTCACCGAGCGGATGATCGCGCTGTCGCAAGACCGGGCGAACCGCCTGCAGGCCGACCTCGATGTGGCGCATCAGCAGCAGAGCATCGTCAACAGTCAGCAGCAGCAGACGCGCGCCGAGGCGACCGTGCTCGCGCAGCAGAAAGCGGCCGCACAAGACCAGCTACGCGCCCAGCAGCGCGAAGTGCGAGAACTGCAGCGCCAGTTGGACAGCGGCTTGCCGAATTCGCACTGAGTGAGCGCCGACCCCTGCAGGAACACGACCCCGTCCGGTTTGCCGCGCAGGGTCGTATTCGTTCACCGATCGACACTCGTCATTTCAGAACGATGGCCGAGGTCATCGTCATCGCGATGCTGATCTTCTGCACCTCACGTGACCCGGTCCGCTTTAAGTCCGGCACGGTACGCTGACCTGAACGGTGCGGGATTCATGCGTCGGTGCCTCGGCGGCGGGGTACGTTCAGGTTGACCCACTCGTAAGCATCGTGCCCAAGCCTGCCCACTTCGCGCCACACGGCGAAGGGAATCTCCTGTCGGGCCGCGTGCCGATCAACGAGACCCTGGCATGCCTTTGTCATCTGTCGAAGCAGCACAATCGCATGCGTTTCAGTTCTCCCCCCGTGCTGGTCGAGCGCCGTCTTCGCCTCGTGAGCCCGTTGAAACATTGCCCGCCATTGGGAATCCCGGATTTCCTGAGCGTGAGTGCCGCGCTGCGCGAGCGCGCTCGAAACAATGTAGAGGTTTTTGAGCGCCGTGATGACTTCTGGTGGCAACACAACGCAGCCTTCGCTGCAGCCCGGCTGCGTGCGCGTCATCGGCATGTCCTCGACAGGTCCGCCAGAGGTGTGGCCGCGAAATCCGTTGTCGACGAAGCCGTGCAACCTCTTGAGGAACGGGCGGGATGTGAGATGTTAGCCAGCCGGTGTAAGTCTGGACTGGGTAGTGGTGTTTGTGAGATGCCGTTCGAGGTGGCGCTCATGCGGGCGTGACAAGTGTTGTGGATGAGAAATTCGCTGGACTGTTCAGGTCGCTTTCTGCCTTTCGTGCAGATGTGGCTACCGGATGGGGGGCAATAGTCGGCTTACGTTAGTGCTTGCGGCCAAAGCACGCCTGGGCGGCTTCGAAGGGCGACAGGCCCGCGCCGAAATAGCCGCGAAGACGCCGCATGGTCGCGGGGTCGGGATGATAGTGCGGGCGGATAAATCCCGCTTCAATGGCTTCGCCGTACCAGGCACGCGTCCACTGGTCCAGGCCCTGTTCGTACATTAGCGATACGTATTTCGACTCGTTAAACATGATGATTTCCGAAAGCTCAATAGACGCGTTCGCCGTACATGACGACGCCGGTCACTGCTGTAGTGAGACACTACAGCCCGCGACGGGCGTGCCGAGCAGGTTGAGCAGCGCGCGGAGTCGTTGCCGGTCCTGCACCGACAGTCCTGGGCGTGCCAGCAGGCACTCGATCTGCGATATCCAGTAGTCGCGACGGATAAGTCGTGGGCGACAAACCAGGGCATTCAGTGCCTTCTCCAGTTGTCCAATCTCGGTCTTCACCATGTTCACGTTTATCTCCTTCCGCAATCTTCTGAAATCCGGAATGTCACACGGGCTGTCGTGGGTCGCAGCAGACACCTCATTCGTAAGAGATCAGTGGCTGTTTCCATCATCCTGATCGACCGTCGACGGCGCTCAGGCATCCGCCGGGACGCGACACACGCTACATGTGACACAACATCCGCTACAGGTAATTCAGCCATATCACCATCAGGACGTAGGTGAGGACGAAGAGCCAACCCAGAGTGCGATTAGGCCATGTCGACATCGGCTTTCTCCATCGATACCGGGTGGTGAGTACGTGTGCTCATTTCGCGCTTTCACAACGGCTCAGCAGCAGTCCAACGCGTCCAGCCGCTTTGTCCATCTGCGCCGGTGACGCGCAAGGCGCGGGAGCCGTCGGTGAACGTCAGGCATTCAACGCGAAGACGCCGGTCTGCGTCAGTACCATGTGCGTGGACATCGCCGCTTTCATGCCTGAAATGCAGCTTGCCTTCCTGCAAGAGGTCCAGCGATGACTGATCTCCTGGGTTTGCGCGTTTACGGTCCCATCGGTTCAGGAGCGTCGCGGCAATTTCGGCGTCGAACATGTTGAACTTTCCTCAGCGGGCAGATAAGGGTGTCAGCCCGAAGCATCTTGAAGTGTGTGTCTTGGCCGCTTTGAAACGCGTGATCGCGCCCGGGTATCGACGCTCTGTTCGTTCGATGCGCCTGGTGCAACAGCCATACGTCGAATCCCCTGATGGCGGTCAAACAGACGAGGTTTGGGAGCAATGGCAGCCACAGTTTTTGGGCAAACGTTTGCCGTTCCATGTTCGACCCGCCGCAAGGGTTTGAATGAAGTCAACGTGTATTACGGCATCCATTCTTATATTTTGACCGGGGTAAACCCTGTGTCAGCATGCCATCCGCATGGGAGCCAGACAGTGCAATAATCTGCGCTGCACAGGTTCTGGCATGGCCTTCGGAACAGCCAGAATCCTTCAGCCGACACGACCTGTCGGCTTTTTTTCGCCAGCGTGTGGGCGAGCGCTCGTGCGAATCTACGGACTCGGAAGGGTCTTTCCATTGGAGAATTCGTTGATAGCGAGCACGGCCACTGTGGGTTGCGAGCCGGTACATCGACCAGTTCGCCGAGCGAGCATGTTGCGTGCACTGCGAAGGGCGCATCTTCGGGTATCCGTCGCAACATGGTGTTCCTTGCGCTAATGACTGGAGTCGTCTCTGGCTTCAACGTTGGACAAAGGGGCGTGCGATCCTTCGGTGCCGGCACCGAAGGATGCAGTTTGCTTTGCCGGCCAGTCAGCCGTGATAGGGGCTGCCTAAAAACTGTTCCATTCGTCAGCCTTGGCGGTTTGCGCCACCAGAACGGGCTGCGGAGCGGACCGCTTCACGGCTGGCTTGGCCGGCGCTCTGGCGCGCGCCGGAGCCGCCGTGTGCATCTGCGCGCCAGCCCCCCTGCCGGGGTCGTGCGAAACGTCCAGCCTGAACATCGAAACAGCGGCTTTCAGATCGCTCGCCTGCGACTCGAGCGCACCGGCGGCGGCGGCCGCCTGTTCGACTAGGGCCGCGTTCTGCTGTGTGACTTCGTCCATCTGCGTGACGGCCTGGTTGACCTGGCCAATGCCCTTGCTCTGTTCCTGTGATGCAGCGGTGATTTCACCCATGATGTCGGTCACGCGCCTGATCTCGCGGGTGATCTCGTGCATCTTCGTTCCGGCTTCCTGTACATGGCTGGCGCCTGTCCGCACCCGTTCGACGGAATCGTGGATCAGCTCCTTGATTTCCTTGGCTGCCGCCGAGGAGCGCTGCGCCAGCGACCGCACTTCGGAGGCCACCACCGCAAAGCCCCGTCCCTGCTCACCCGCCCGCGCTGCTTCGACAGCAGCATTCAGCGCAAGGATATTGGTCTGGAAGGCGATACCCTCGATGATGCCGACAATGTCGGCAATCTTGTCCGAGCTGGTGTTGATGCCCTCCATGGTTTCCACCACCCGCGACACCACGGCGCCGCCCTGTTCCGCCACCTGGGCGGCCTGCGCAGCAAGCTGGTTGGCCTGACCGGCATTGTCGGCATTCTGGGTGACGGTCGAGGTCAGTTGCTCCATGCTGGACGCCGTTTCCTCGAGCGAGGCGGCCTGCTCTTCGGTGCGTTGCGACAGGTCCTGGTTGCCCGCCGCAATCTGGTGAGTAGCGGTGGCAATCGAGTCGGCCGAAATCTTGATCGTGCCGATCGTTTGCGTAAGTTGCTCCTGCATGCGCTTCATCGAAAACAGCAGGCTCGAGCGGTCATCCGGTGCCGTCTTCACCACGGCAGTCAGATCGCTCCTGGCGATCTGGTCGGCAATTTCGGCGGCGTAGGACGGCTCGCCCCCCAGTGAGCGTAGGATGCCGCGGTTGAGCAGTACCACCACAGCCGACAAGGCCCCGGCAAGGACCACCAGAATCCCGAGGCTCTGATACATCGACGAGCGGAATGCCGCATCGATGTCGTCGACATATAGACCCGTCGTGAGAATCCAGTCCCACGGCTGGTAGGTCACGTTGTAGGCAATTTTCGGAGAGGCCTCGGTGGCTCCCGGCTTCGGAGCGCTATATGCGGTAAAGCCCTTGCCGTCGCGCTTGATGACAGCGACCATATCTCTGTATTGGTGAACGCCGTTCGGATCCTTGTAGTCGCCGACGTCCTTGTCATTCATCTCCGCTCGCGTCGGGTGCATCAGGACCCTCGGCTGCGAATTGACGATCATGAAATAGCCGTCCTCGCCGTACCGCATGTTCCGGATGCGGTCCATGGCCCGCTTCTGGGCTTCCGCCACGGGCATGGCGCCAGCGGCCGCGTCTTTGCCAGAGGTCGTGACAACACTCAGGGCGATCTCCGACGCGTGTATCAGGTCGGCCTTCCGCTCCTCCAGCCGCATTTCTCTCGTCTGGTAAGCGTTATAGATCGATATTCCAGCGAGACACAGCAAACTCAGGATGAGTGGCAGCCAAAGCTTCTGGACAAAAGACAGTTTCATATCTATGCAACCCTTGCGTTGAACATGTCACGAGCAGGCAAAATTGCCGCCCGTATAGAGGCTTGGACGCTGCTGCGGCAAGCAGCCAGTACTAGCCATTTATTCTTTGACGTGAAACTGAGATCTTGTGCCGCCAAGGCGGCTATGCATGCGAGGTAAACTTCATGCATACGTCGGCTCAGGATGCCGGCATTGAGCCGAAAACGAATCTAGGTGCATGTTTATCGGTTCAAGCCGAGCGGACTTTATTCGAAAAGGCGCAATCAAGGATTGACAAAAAAGAGGCTGGCGAGCGGTGTACCCGTGATGCGAAGATCCGCGGAAGGGATCGGCCACGACTACGATGCCATTCGCGCTGCACTGCAGACGCCCTACGTCAATGGGATGGTCGAAGGCCACGTCAATCGCCGGAAAAGTTCTGAAGCGCCAGATTTCTGGACGTGCCGGCTTTCAACTGCTTCGCGCGCGTGTGCTGAATCACTTTTCCTTCACGCCAGGAGGAAGAGTGGGTCAGTTTTACATCGGAGTTATCAAAACTGTAATCGCACGGTTCGCTTTGCGTCAGCTTGTCGGAGGTAAGTTAGTGAAGTGAGCCCCTATCTTATGCGTAGTCGCCGTGAACCAGCTTGACGCCATGCGTATGTTTGCAAAAGTCGCCGAATCGCTGAGCTTTGCGGCTGCGGCGAAGCAACTCGGCGTATCCAGTGCCGTTGTCACACGAGGCATTGCGACGCTAGAGGCGCACCTCAACACACGCCTGCTCAACCGGACGAAGCGGCGTATATCGCTTACCGAGGCGGGTCAAGCCTACTTGCAAGGATGCACGGAACTGATAACGCAACTCAACATGTTGGATGCGAGCGTCTCGTCCGCGACGCAGGAGTCGGTCGGCTCGCTGAAGATAGCGGCTTCGGAGTTCTTTGCTGCCACCTACCTCAGCGATTTACTGACCGCATATCACGCTGCAGAACCGGGCGTGAGATTCGAAATGACGGTCTTCGCAAGCACGCAGGATCTTGACGGCAACGATCATGACGTGTGGTTCAGTGCCGAACGCCGGCTGCGAGATTCGTCGCTGATCTGCCGCCCGCTCACGCAGTGTCGCGACGTGATCGTTGCGTCGCCAACGTACCTTGCGCGGCGCGGTCCGCCAGAGGTCCCGCAGAACCTTCCCGACCATAACGTTCTGCTCGCGTCGAACGTAGCGACTCGCCACTGGGAATTCCGCGATGCTCACGGTCCCCGTCGAGTCGCCGTGCATCCGATCTTCACTTCGCCCAATCTGATGGCGGTAAAACGGGCAGCATTGGCGGGTCTCGGCGTTGCGCGCCTGCCGCGGCCGCTGATCGAGTCGCAACTGCGTGCGGGCGCGCTCAAGCTGCTGCTTGACTGTTTCGATCTCGAAGGCGACGAGCGCACTATGTGGATGCTCTATTCGGGGCGTCGTTACATAACGCAGCGCGTGCGAAGTTTTGTCGACTTCGTTGTTGCTCGCTATCGGGAGCCGCAGATCTTCTGATAGCAGCAACCATCGTCGCAAAGGCGATGGGTTGTTTAGGTAAGTGTTCAGGAGATAGAGAATTCAAACTCTGCGGGGTACCTACCTACCCATGGGCGCAGCAATTTCCCCTTTGCTTAAACCATAAGGTGTCGACAGTTGTCCCCGGCTTGCGAACTCACAAAACGTGATTGCAGCAGTCGCAGCGCATGGGGTGGATGTGTGATATTGGCGCCAGAGCTGCCTGCCGATAACTTGTGCCGACAGGCAGGTCAAGGTCGAGCGGAAGATCGAGCCGACCAATGAAGCAACGCACCGATAAACTCGTGCGCCAAAGCAACTTTACATCCGAGCTATGCCTGCACCCACTATCACTCCGCCCGCCGTCGACCCACTTCGGCCCGTGAGTCCAGCCGATCTCAACGGCGGCCTCCAAAGATGGATCGGTCGTTCGTTGACCCGCATGGCCAGGTGCGGCAGCCGGCCAATGTGACGGTGCCATGAAAATGCCAACGTACGCAATCGCACACTTCTGCTCGGTTTGGTCTTCGGGCTTCGCGCCCAGAGCACTATTTTTCAGAAGCACGTCCCTCGACTGACAAAACCGGCGCGGAACGTGCCGGCCTGTACGGCCCGCCGATTTGATTGCGCCGGACCGCATCCTTACTTGCCAGCCACCTCATTGCAGCCATCCGGTTTCCTGATGGCGGCCGTTGCACGTGTTGCAAATTGGGGGTACGTCATGAAACGAATCTGTGCCGCATTCCTTGCGGCAATGCTGAGCGCTACGATCGCGTCAGAATGTCAGGGCCAGTACACGACTGACTGGATAGCGAATACGTTTGGGACTAACGCCACTCACGTAGGTAACGCCGCGCGTTCGATGTGGGTTGCGCCAGAAGGCACCATTTACACCGCTTCCATGTGGGACGAGAACGAGGGCGGCATTGCGATCTACAAGAGTGGTTTGAACGCCGGCAGCCTTGGCGCGCATGGTGAACCACAAGGCAGTGCCATCACCGGCAATGCCACCAAGCTCTGGGCACCGCGCCAGTGGGGACGCGTGAACGGGGTCTACTCGAGCGGCCTCGTGATCAGATACGACCGGGTGACGGGAGCGTTTGACCAGAGCATCCAGGTCTCGTGCGACACCACCGAGCGGCGCGCCGATGTGATCACCGGTATCGCCACCTGGTCCCACTTCTGGATGGCGAGCGACAACCCGTGCGCGCGCATGCGACTTTACGACATCAATGGCACCTGGCTGCGTGACATTGCCGTGACTGACCCCGGTGCACTAGCGTTCGACGGCAATGGCAACATCCTCGTCGCCCAGGAGGCAGAGGGCACCGTCCTTCAGGTCAGCCAGACCGGCACGATCCTGCATACGCTCACCCTGCCCACCGGCGAAGTCCCGCATGCGCTCTACTTCGACCCAACCACGCAGTATCTTTGGATCGGCGACGCAGGACCGGACCAGAATGCGAAGATCTACGACACGCGCACGTGGACACTGAAAAGCACGTTCGGGGTGACGGGTGGCTATCTGGATACAACGACTGGTACAAAAGGGCAGGTGGGGAGCCTGCGCTTCGCGCGCATCGACGGCATCGGCAAAGACTCGGCCGGCAACCTCTACATCCTTTCCCAGCCGTGGGGAGGCTCATGGGACCATGGCCGCACAGGAGGCACAGACCTCTACGCATACAGCCCGACAGGCAAGCTCCTCTACAACCTGCGTGCACTGAATTTCGAGGCGATAGCCGCCCCCGATCCGGCGACTGACGCAACCCTGTTCTATTCCGGCGTGAACATCTATTCAGGCACAGGTAGTGCGGACTGGAAGTTTGTCGCCAACACCGTTGACCCGTTCACGTATCCGTCCGACCGCCGCCTCGACGTGACTTACCGGGGTCGCGGCCTGCACTTCGGCATGATTGCGAGCGCAGGAACGAACAGGGTGCTGGTCGCCACTGACCAGAACCCCGACGGCTTCTACTTCTTTCACTTTGACCCTGCCCAGGGCTACACTGCCGTCCCGGATGGGGTATTGCCGGGCACGCTATTCAATGCCACTGCGCTAGTTCGCAACGGCTTCTGCCTCGACAGCAGGGGCGACGTGTGGGCCGGGCTCGACAAGACGAACCGGATCTGGCACTGGCCGCTGGCCGGGTTCGATGCGAACGGCAAGCCGTCATGGGGAGCGCCCGTAACCGTGCCGGTTCCTGCATCGATCGGTGACCTGAGCCGCATCATCTACCTGCCCGAAAGCGACACGATGATTCTCGGGCAGCGGATCACGGGCAGCACTGACTGGACCGGCATCGGAACCCGCGTAGAGGTCTACCACGGGTGGCTCGCCGGCAACACAACCAACCCGAACCCGGTTATCACGCTCACCAGCGCGAATCCGAAGTCCGTCACTGCTGCTGGCAACTACCTGTTCGTTGGCTACGTCCACACCGTGCCCAACATCGATGCCTTCAACCTGACGACGGGCAGTTTGGACAATACGTTCATCAACAGCAACCCCAGCAATGTGTACGTCGGCAATGACATGGATTCGATGTACGGTCTTAGATCGTACCTTCGATCGAGCGGGGAGTACGTGGTCACGAAGGACAACTACAACGGCACCAGCATCGTTGTTTATCGTTGGACTCCGTGATCACCCGTGCCCGTCGCGCCTACTCCACCGGCCTCAGACCAGCAATCTGGCAAATCGCAGCGCGCAGACAACCACACGCCGCCAATGGATCGTTGACCGATGTACCGTCACAATGCTGTAGATCTGGCTGGATTTGACGAGACGACGGTAGACAGTTGTTTTGCGAAAAATCGAGTTACTTCAATGGGTTATGGCCGTCCTGAGACGTGCTGAGCATCCGCTCCACATACCGCGCAATTATGTTGAGTCTGGCCGGAAACGCTTGTCCTCTATAGGCAAGGCTGTGATACGTCGCCTGTATACCGTCAGAAATACCGTCACTTGATGGTATCTGTAGCGAGGCGCTGGTAGACGGTGATGGATGCACCATTGCAGGCAGTCGTTATGTTGCGAGTCTTGCATGAATCATAGGCTTGCCACCGCATCAGCGATTCGCTGACGGAACCCGTGATCCCCCATGTCAAGAATTGTTCCCCACAACGCAAGGCTTACCGCTGAACGCGGCAATTTCCACGGGCGATCATAGGCCTTTGGAGCTAACCGTCCTTCGCGCAGCGATTCCAGACGTTGCCCAGTGCGCTTGACCAGCATATCGGCTGCTTGCTGGCGACTGACCGGGTACTTTTGCTTGTAATCACTAGCCGACATCGCACCGAGATAGGCGAGATAGAACGCTTGCGCTACTGGTACTTCATTTACCAAGGCGCGCGTTAGGTCGGAGACTTCCTCCGTGTTCCCAGGCTCTGGCCATCCGCGTTCGTCCGCAAGATGGTTGAGGTATTCCACAATTTCGCCGCGTGCGATTTCGAGAGCAAATGATTCGACTTCGCGGCGCCACGAATCCGGGATTTCTCCATTGGAGTCTCGTAGTCGCTCAACCAATGATCTAACTGCTGGTGAAATACACCACCTGATGCTTCCCAGAAACCAGCCACTGACCTTGCCGTCCTTGACGCTGAACGCATCGAGTTTGGTGTGCGGATCGACCGCGATCAGCCCAGTTTGTATCAAATCGAACAGTATGCGCCGGCCGCCGATAGCGGAAGAAAATGGAGTGTCGCATCCTTCGAAGGGCGGCAGCGTTTCATCGCCCGGCTCTGCCTTCGCGCAACGAAAGAGAGCAAGTAGTGCGACGGCCGCACGTAGTGAGATGTCTTTTGGCTCGACTTGCTTTTCTACAAGCCGGGGATATTTCGAGAGTTCTATACGTATTAGCTCTCTCTTCACGGCCTCCTTGTCTTCGCATCGTTGCCGCGCGTTCGCCAATGCTGCAAAAAGCTCCTGCTTGTCTTCCAGCTTCTCCTCGGGATATTTAGCCACTAACGTTTCGAGTTGGTCCAAGAAGGGCGAGTCGCTGTGTGTCTTGCATAGTAGGAGCGAGTTAAAAATCGCGGAGTGGTGATTCGGTTGCTTCTCGAGCACTTGTTCGTAGGCGGCGCGTGCTTCAGCGTCACGACTCGTCGAACTCGCAGCAAGGCCACGATAGAACTGGACGTCAGGCCGCTCATCGCCCTCGGCCACGCTTTGCATCAGAAGGTACAGTTCGTGGTGAACTTCCAGGTCAACAAGAGTCTGGATCAGATCGAGAACTAAATCGTAAGCGAGGGGACCTGCAGGCAAGTTATCACGCAACCGCTTGATGACGCCAGTTGCAAAGATCCGTGCTGAACTCTTGCTGCGACTAATTGCCTGTAGTGTTAGCCAGCCGTGAGTATAGTAGTGCTCGTTCTTGCTCGCGAACCATTCCGATTCCACCCAGTCTTGGCCAATCCTCGCCCAGTTCGGACGGTGACGGTTAGCACGAATGGCTGCATCAAGGGACAGCAGCCTCCCTCCGAATTCTTCCTTATGGCCTGAGATATCGCCCAGAAGGTCCGCGAGCGAATCCCACCACTCCGTAGAAGGCGAGAAGGAATCGTCAGCCTCATCGTATCGCGCGTCAATCTCGGCAACACAGAAAGCGGCGCAGAAAAACAGTTGTGCTCGTTTGCGAGGCGTTTCGATGAGGACAGCCTGCCAGGCCGTCAGGTCTCCACAAGACCAGGACTCACCGTAAGTGTCCCAACCTGCGCCGTCAATCGGAAAGGGTTCGTCAGTGAGGTCCGCGCGACTAAGACTAAGTCCATCTTCCCTCGCCTCCAGAGCAGTGAGGTAGCTATCCGCCACTGTCGATATGCGTTCCGGCGCGACGCTGCATGCCGCCGCGAGTGCAACGCGAGCGACCCGCGCCCTGTCGTCGGAGTTTAGCGACTCATCGGAGAGTAGGCGATCGAGACCACAGATCGCGTCAGGGGCATTACTCGCAACTTCGATGTCGCATCGAGCAAGGGCGATATTTAATAGCAGGTTTCGAGAAGGGCTCTCGCTACGGCGTTCATACTCCTCCAGTTGGTTCAGGTTTTCGAGCGCTTCGCCAAACTCATCAGCCTCTGACGCGATGATCGCGGACTCCCATAGATATCGCGGCATTGGCGAGGGATATTGCCACGCATGTAGCAAGGCGTACCGCTCTGCGGCCGACGCGCCTGCATGTTCCTTCGCGGCAAGAAGGGACAGACGCAAATGCTGGCTCTCGGGGTGTAGCGAGAGGACCCGCTCCAAGTCCCGGTGCCGTTGTTCGCGGTCTTCGGTATCCGGAGGCCACCATGTTCTCGCTCGCGCCGTGGCCGCAATCAACGGAACGGATTCGGACGCGATGACTGCCTGCAGAAGTGGCCAAATAGCTTCCATGTCGGCAGCACGACGTTTATAGTCCGAATCTCGCCGGATCAACTCGCACAGAAGGCCTATGCCATCAGCCTCAAGCTCTTCCTCAACGGCGAAGAGACGATTTCGCGCTTCAGCATAGTGACCGACCATCCATTCACAGTACGCAGTCTTGGTCGCGATCCGTGGGGTAGATACGTCGAGCTGGTAATACCCTAACAGGGCATCGTCGAACTGTCGCTGAACTAGGCAGGCATCCGCCGCGCTCTCCATGCCAGCTTCTGGATCCGGCTGGACGTTTTGTTCAAGAAGGACAGAGAGTGTATTAATGCGTGTGGGTTCCATAATACCTAATCGCTTCGGTTGGGCACTTTCTAATAGGCGACATCGTTTGTGAGGGCAGTCCTGGCGGTGTCGCCCTCAGTACGGCGTTTCATTTTGCCGATCTAGATCGGACGCGACGGATTTATGGCGCGCATGATCTGCATGAAGGGATCCGCGTCGACCTGCGAGCGCGTGCGGTCATATATGCGTAAAGCAAGAGCAGCATCGCGCTCGGTATGAAGCGGCAAACGATGGATGCGTTGGCTATTTTCTTTTCGCCATCGTTCGAGTTCACTGGTGACCGGCTCCGCCATGATGAGGCCCATCTGCGCAAAATCGAGCAGCGAGTGAGTCAGAATAGGTGAGACATGGCCGCGCTTCGGAGGGAGCTCGACCCATTTCGACATTGCGACTGCACGCTTATCCCAGAAGATCATTCCAAAACCGCCGACTTTTTGTTCGTCGTGGCGACCTACCGGAACGGAGACGTAACTGATGAATGTTCCCGGCCACACCGAAGCCGCTGTTCTTTTCGTCGCAGCATCTATGGGCGCTGGGCAATTGCCACAGTGAAGGCACTGACGGCCACGCAATAAGTAACCGGGGACTGGTTTTTCTGGCTCATGGCCGCAATCGCATCGCACACGCCATGATCGACGTCCCTTGCCGTCGCCTGCACGTTCGATAACGGTAAGCTTCCCGTATCTATTCCCCGCCTCGTCGATTGGACCGCGTCCCATGTGAGTTCCCCGCTTTGTCAGTTTTCCGTGTTGCACGGAAGAAAGATTAAGAGCAGGAGTTAATGAACGGCAATGACTTTTTGTGCCAGGTGCACCAAGGTTACCTTTGGGAGAGGCAGGCAGATGAAACAAAAGCGGTCTATGCGAGGAGTTCAGACGAGTGGTTCGGTGCCGGAAGCGAAACCGCGGATTTTTCGCGCGCCTGGCCAAAGTTATTTGGTCGTTGAGAGCATGATTTGACCCTGATAAAATGGCGATACGAGTGAAAAACCGGCCAAAAACCGTTTTTCGGCTCGCCGCTCGCGCCGCAGCGCACGCCTGAGCAAATCCGCTGGAATTTGACCGGATTTCGCTTCGAGTTTCTCTCCCTGACCAACCTAAAATGTCTGATGCCGCCAGGCAGGCGTTGCTGCGCGCTTCTTTTTTGCGTTCTGACGGAGTTTCCATGCCTGCCATCACCATTCCAACCACGATCGAGAGCACCCCGACAACCTTCACTCCGGCGTTCCCGTTCGTAGCGCAGACCAACGATTTCGATGACGTCTTTGCGTGTGCCGCGATGCTATCCGGCAAGAAAATCGAAGAAGTGCGGGACATCGCTATCGCCAAGACAAAGCATCCCGCGCGTGGGCCGTACTACCTTGGCGAGACGCAGATTGCAGCGCTGCTTGCCCAACTGGGGTTCGTCGCGACCGTGTACAAGGAGCTTTCCCGCGTGGCGGATATCCCGGACGTGGCGTTGATTATGGTTGACTACAACCCCGAGATGGAACTCGGGCGACACGTCCTCTTCCATCGGGCAAAGGCAAGCCACGCCTCTGGCACCATGATCGAGTACGCGCTTGATCCGGCGCCGTGGTGCAAGCCAGCCGACCGCGTTCGCACCAGCTTCAAGAATATCGCTGGCCACTGGGCGATCGGCATCCATGCCATGAACACAAAGGCCGGCGTCGGCAAGTAATCCTGCCAGCAACCATCGTTTTCCCGTCCCGGTTGCATCGAAAGCCAGAGCCTCGCAGCTCTGGCTTTTCGCGTTTACGGAGCCGGTGTATCCCGGTGGCGGGTCTTTTCCCCTATGGAGCAGCTTATGTCCTGCAACTGTTTAGCGTCGCACAGCCAGAACCAGCCGCCGCAGCCTCTGTTTCAGCTCGGGCAGATTGTTGCAACACGGGGCGTACTTGCCCATCTCGAACACCACGGCGTTGCGGCCGACCCGTTTCTCAGGCGGCACGTTAGCGGTGACTGGGGTGACGTGCCGCTCGAAGATGCAAAGTCGAACCGGCTGGCTGTACGGCACGGTTCGCGCATCCTGTCGAGCTTTGAGGTGAAGGGGCAGCGAATATGGGTCATCACCGAAGCCGACCGCAGCGTGACAACCCTGCTTTCCCCATCGGAGTATTGACCGTGCTGGCCATCCCGACCACCGTCACCATGATCGGAGCTGGCTTCGTGTCAGCGTTCCGACGCGTACAGCAAAGCGGGGACTTCGATTGCTCGTTCGCGGTAATCGCCATGATCTGCGGCACGACCCTCGAAGCTGTGCGCAACGTCGCAATCGAGCGGTTCCGGCATCCGGCACAGGGCCCTTACTGGATAACCGGCGACTTTGTCGCCCGGTTGCTCGCACACTACGGATACGACATAGGCATGTATGAAGAGCCCGCGTCGGTCAGCGACATACCCGATCTGGCGATCGTCGTCGTGGACTATGACGACCACACAAACCTCGGCCGGCACGCGCTGTTCCACCGTGCCCGCGCCAACTCCGACCCAGGCATCAAGGTTGAGTACGTGATCGATCCGGCGTACTGGATCGAGCCGAAAGACTACGTGCGAACCTGCCTGCCGCCCATCCACTGGTCCGTTGAGGTTCGTGCCATGAAGGCGAAGGTCGGCTAGCGCCGTTCACTGTGGTGCGCCGCCGGAAGGCTCCGCCGCTGCCTCGTGGCGTACTGGCGCGGCGACAAGCTCCGCCATCGTGACGCCGAGCGCCCTGGCAATGCGGTCGATGTTGCAGATCGAGATGTTGCGCTCTCCGCGCTCGGCGGAACTGACGTAGTTCGGGTGCAGGTTCGCGGCCTCGGCAACCTTTTCCTGTGTCAGCTCTTTCGCTTTTCGGATACGGCGCATGTTGGCTGCGAACAGGACCTGCGCATCACACTTTTGAGTTGGGTTGGGCATGCCGGAAGTGTTCCGGCGTCGCAACCTTAAAACCACACACTTTAAGTTTGGTTTGGGGTAAAGTACGCGCGATAACCAAACCCAAAGTGTTAATTCAGCTTTACGGGGATTTTCAATGAATCGAATCTTTCTCGCGGTGGTTCTGGCCGCGTCAGCATCCATCGCCGGTGCGCAGAATCTTTCTGACCAGGACATCACCTTGATGGCTGCCGCGCAAAAGGCAGTCAAGACGTACAAGCAGGGCGGGGTAACGGGCATCTACTCGGCCGTCAGTCAGTGCTACGCGCATCTTCGCCAAGGTCAGAAGGCACTTGGTCGAAGCGTCGAGTTCTGTGTCGCGCTTGATATCAGCGGAATCTTCGTCGATTCCGAAATGGCGAGCGCGGAGGGCTTCCCGCGCGATCCGCGTTTTATGGACGCGGCGGCAGCGAACCGCATGAATGACGTCTTGCGCCGTTACGGGATCACGGCCAACGATGATGACACCCGCGCGTACTTTGCCGCACGTGCTGACCGCATCAAGAAATACACCAATGACGCCATGCAACTCGGGTGAGGCGCGAAAAATGAATCTGACGAAACTCACGCTTGCCGTTGTTGCCTCGGCGCTGGCATTCGCAGCAACCCCCAGCCATGCGGCTAACAAGGCCGAAATCGCCCATGACGAAAAACGTGTCGTGCAGGCCGCCACGAAGGAATGCAATGGCGATACCGGCGACGGTGTAGGCACGACGGCGTATTTGGGGAATCTCGTTGGCGTCGGCCCGGTGACTATCGTGTTGGCCCAATCCAATGGCTGCGCGGGAGGGCAGGCAGCGCGTGTCTGGCTATGGGTGTTCTTCGCCGATGGCAACGCCAGCCAGGCCAACCAGCCTCCGAATTCTCTCGAATCGCTCGAATTCAGCGGCGACCAGATCGTCGTCAAGAGTATCGAGGTGGGGCCGGAGGATTCGCCAAACTTCCCGAGCCACCTGACCCAGCTCGTCTACAAGGTGGCTGGTCGAAAACTGACCTTGGCCAGCAGCAGGTTTCTGGCGATCAAGAAAGAGTGATCGGGCGCGGCCGGGCGAGCGGTTTGTGTTTGCAAACATCGTTTTTGGCGTAGGCAGCTTACATCGTTTGTCCGGCACCTCGCCACGCTTGACCGTCCGCAACGACAAGCCTTCCGACAATTCGATTTGCACGAAGCGTCGCTATGCGGTGGCGCATCGACACCGATCAGGGGATCAGCATCATGGCGTTCTGTAAGCAGTGCGGTACACAGCTGGGAGACGGCGCGCTTTTCTGCGCTGGATGTGGCAACGCGATCGCAGTCCAGACCACGGCGTCGCTGGCAATGGCAGCGGATGTATCGCGGTCAGGGTTCAATTCCTCGACAACGGCGATGGCTGATGATTCACGCGACCTGTCGGAGAAGTGGCGGCAACGCTTCAGCGCCATCGAAAAGGCGGGCGGCGAGCGCACCCGGTGGTGGGGCTGGCCAGAAGCGAAACAGCTGACCGCGAAAGAGAAAAGGCTGATTACCTCGAATCTGTGGGCCTTTGTGTTCGGGCCGCTCTACTACCTGTATCTCGGCATGTGGAGAAAGGCAATCACACTGACGCTCGTCGTCCTGGTGATAGACGTCATTCTCGACATGGCCGGCGATGCGCTGAATTTTCCCGTAGACCACTTCCTCTGGATCGTATCGGCGGTCATGTTCAGGCAGTGTGCGAACGTCGATTATTACCGGAAGGCCGTTCTGAAACGGCGGGAATGGTGGTGAGGTAGGTGAAATGGGTGCTGCCGTGGTCGAAGCCGGTCGCCTGTAGAAATGAGGAGTGCGCCCGAAGCAATGAAGCGGTCTCTTCTGTGTGCGCCTGCCATAGACGTGCCGCGACGTGCAGTTACGCGTCATTGCGGGATGGGTTAAGCGAGACAGCGGACCGCCGAGAAAGGTTATCGATTGAGGGAGTTAGCCTGGTGACACTTCGGGGGCCCATGTTTCGCTCTGCGCTTATCGAGCAGCAGGGGAGAACCCGATCAATTCGAGCCCGGCTGCGTAGCTAATGAACGACCTCACCGTTAGCACGCACGCACAACGATAAATTCAAGTCAGAGTACATCAATCATGGAAAATCCATTCAATCCCGGCTACTGGACCGAAGACGAACTATCGACTTTTGGGTTTTGCAAGATCGGCGCAAACGTCAGAGTCGCTAAAAAGTAAGCGCGAATTTATCAGCACATAGCGCCCGAATTGAGAGCAAGGCAAGCTGTGTCCACTGATTAACAGTGGACACAGCCCATGACTCAGATCGATTCAGATGCGGCGCTTCTCGCCGTTACGCTCGTAGGTCGCGACGGCAAGCGGCGCTACGACTCGCAATCCAAACGCAGGCTTATTGAGGCCTGCCTGCAGCCGGGCGTGTCGGTGGCCGGGTTGGCGCTCAGGGCCGGCGTGAACGCTAACTTGCTGCGCCGGTGGATCAAGCTGCATCAACAACGCAACGGCGTGGCAGCGACGTCGGAAGTTGTCGAGAATGCGCCGCCGCTTGCCGTGCCGTCGGCGTTCGTGCCGGTCGTCGAGATCAGCCGTCGTGAGGTGGTTGAGCACAAGGACGCCGTAAAGGCTTCCGAGCCCACGCGCTCATCGCCCCCGCCCGTGCGCTCGCAGTTGACGGTGGAAATGCCCAACGGCGTGACGCTTCGGCTGGACTGTACCGGACAGGATGCGCCGCTGGTATCGGCGATGATCGAGACACTGGGGCGCTGCGATGTTCAGGCTCGACGCTAAACTCAAGGTGTACGTTCATCGCGAGGCAGTCGACTTCAGGAAGTCGATCAACGGCCTGGCCGCTCTGGTCGAGCAGTCCATGGGGCTGGACCCGTTTGCGCCGGCGCTCTACGCGTTCAGCAACCGGCGACGGGATCGCATCAAGATACTCGGCTGGGGTGGCAACGGCTTCTGGCTGCTGATGAAGCGCCTGGAAGAGGACCGCTTCGTCTGGCCGCGCCGGCAGCAGGTGGTGATGGAGCTCTCGACCGAGCAGCTTCATTGGTTACTTGAGGGCATCGACATCGATGCGGTGCGTCGTCATCCTGCGCGGCAGTATCGGCACGCTGGCTGATGTCGTGATGCAACATTCGGGACCGGCGTTACAAATTCGGTAAACCCATTCGCCTTGCGGTTTCGCTATCGTGAGCGTCATGTCAGCACACGATCCCACTGCCGGTCTGCCGTCCGAAGTTCTCGCCTATATCCGCGAACTTGAGGCCCGCAACCAGCAACTCACTCAACGCGTCGAGCAGCTCGAGGAGTTGTTTCGTCTCGCGCAACTCAAGCGCTTCGCCCCGAGCAGCGAGAAACTCAAAGACCGAGTGTTCGACGAAGCCGAGCAGGTGGCCCTGGCTGAACCCGTTGAAGACGATCCGGACGGCGTCTTTGCGCTGCCCGACACGGGCCTGCCAGCCGTAGACGGCTCAGGCCACCAGAAACGGGGGCGCAAGCCGCTGCCGGCTGATCTGCCGCGTACGCGTATCGAGTACGACCTGCCTGAAGATCAGAAGGTCTGTCCGTGCTGCCAGGGTGCGATGCACCGGATGGGTGAGCAGACCTGCGAACAGCTGCATATCGAGGTTAAGGCGTCAGTGCTGCAACACGTGCGCTTCAAGTACGCGTGCCGCCATTGCGAACGCCACGCGGAGCACACGCCCATCGTGATCGCGCCCATGCCGGCGCAGCCGCTGCCGGGCAGCAACGCAAGTCCGGCGATGATCGCCACGGTGATGACCGCCAAGTCCGGCGATGATCGCCACGGTGATGACCGCCAAGTACGCGGATGGCACGCCGCTCTACCGCATGGAAGATGCGTTGGGCCGCTCGAACATCGCGGTCAGTCGTGGCACGCTGGCGCACTGGATCATCCGGCCTGCCGAACTGCACCTGTCCCGGCTGTACGAGGCATTGCGCGGCACGCTGCTCGCGCAGTCGCTGATCCATGGCGACGAGACGACGGTGCAGGTGCTCAAGGAGGACGGCAAGACTGCGCAGAGCAAGTCGTACATGTGGGTCTACCGCAGCGCCGAAGCATGTGCCGAGCCGGTGGTGCTGTTTGAATACCAGCCAGGGCGTGGGCAACAGTATCCGCAGGCCTTCCTGAAAGGCTATGCCGGCACGCTAATGACCGATGGCTACAGTGCGTGGCGCACGCTCGAAGGTGTCACGCATCTCGGATGCCTGGCCCATGCGCGCCGGGCGTTTGACGAGGCGTACAAGGTGCTCAAGAAACCCGACGGTCGCGCGCGCAAGGCACTCGAATACTTCAAGGCGCTGTATCAGGTCGAGACCCTCGCACGCGGTAAGTTACCCGAGGGCCAAATCCGTGCCGACTATACATACCGGCTACGCCAGACGCACAGCCTGCCACTGCTGGAGGCGTTCAAAATCTGGCTCGATGAGCAGGCGGCACAGGTGCTGCCCGAAAGCCTGACCGGCAAGGCCATCAGCTACACGCGCAATCAATGGGAGTACTTGCGGCGCTACGTCGAGGATGGCCATGCTCCCATCGACAACAACGTGCTCGAGCGCTTATCGAAATGCTTCTCTAAGCGCTCTTATCCGCGCTACGGAATTATGCAAGGTCCGGAGAGGTTACATGCAGCGCGTTCCGCGTCGACAAGCGTTGTTCGGCACGCGATATCCTGCGATTGCTGAACATAATAAAAGGTGCTCTGC